>CAKPAA010000011.1 GCA_934132775.1 uncultured Clostridia bacterium
CGTTATTTAAACCTTAACATTTTTGGTACTCTCTTTCAATATTTATTTTTGTGACATATCTATTTTAAACCTATATTATTTTATTTAAGACAAAATATTCTTATGTTGTAACTTAACAAAGTAAATTCTATTCAACCATAACAAGAATAGAAGTTACTTTTTCAAGTTACCAAATATTCTTATGTGAAATTTATTTTTAAAAATAAAAGTTATTTTTTCATACAAATTGACGTAAAAAGAGGTACACATCAAAACAATGTGTACCCCTTCTTAACTTAAAACTATTCAAAGTTTCTTTTAAATCATTTCTAATATGATTAAACTCTCTCAACCAATCCTGATCTTAAGCATCTTGAACAAACAGTCATCTTTTTAGGTGTGCCGTCTACCATTGCTCTTACTGTTCTTAGATTTGGTTTCCAAGTTCTTGAAGATCTTCTATGTGAGTGACTCACTTGCATTGAGAACACTTTTTCTTTTTCGCAAATTTCGCATCTTGCCATTTTAAGCACCTCCTTAAGGTAATTCTAAAATCGTTCTTCACTATTGTAGCACGTTATTTTGATTTTGGCAACATTTTTAGAAAACTTTTGAATGGAATATTATTCCATTTGCGCTTAATGTGATAATCACCCACTCTCCATATATAACTTAGTTTAATCAATCGCTATTTTGCTTTCTATACTAATATTTCAAGAACTTAGAAGGGATTAAATTTTTACTTTTTTAAAGTGCTATGTATTTTCTTTTTTCTTCACTCCAAAAAATATTTGCAATAACCTCTTCATAAAGTTAGAAGGCTTATACACAACAATTTTCATATTCTCACTTTCCTTGTATAAATATTTAGGTTTTGTAAAGGTTTCACCTATAACCCCACTTGTACTATAAGTTTATATTTCACTCTTATAGTAACTTAGATAAATACTTTCTTCTATTTGCAAAGCCATATTAGGCCTAGTATTAAAGTAATAACTCCTATGCCGAAAACCCAGCCCGAGACCGGAAGCAGTAAAACTAAAAGAGTTCCACAGCCAAAGCCTATCAAACACACACCAAATGTCTTCTTAAAAATATTCATTTCGGCATCTCTCCTCTTACCCTTTGATTTACTATATTATATGTGCTAAAATGTGTTTTGTGATTGAATGGAGTTGATAATTTATGAAAAAAGTAGAAAAAATAATAGATGAACTTTCAAAATGTTATGACGGTGAAAAAGGTTCTCTCGATTTTAACACACCCTTTGAACTTGTTGTGGCAGTAATGCTTTCTGCTCAATGCACAGATGCACGTGTTAATATTGTTACTAAAGATTTATTTAAGGTTGCAAACACTCCTGAAGAGTTTGCTAAAATGGATGTTAAAGATATTGAAAAGCTAATTTCTTCGATTAGTTTTTTTAGAAATAAAGCTAAACATATTAAAGAATGTTCAATTCAAATTGTTGAGAATTTTGATGGCAAAGTTCCATCAACTATGGAAGAGCTTACGACTCTTTCTGGTGTTGGCAGAAAGTCTGCCAATGTTGTTATGCTTGAAGCTTTTGACAATTGTCAGGGTATTGCCGTTGACACACACGCTAAAAGAATTTCTAATCGTCTAGGTCTTTCAAATGAAGATGACCCTTTGAAAATAGAACAAGATTTATTGAAGAAAATTCCTAAAAAGTATTGGAGACTTATGAATCATTTGCTTGTTTATCACGGGCGTGAAGTTTGCAAAGCTATCAAGCCTAATTGTGAGCTATGCACGGTTAAAGAATATTGCAAATATTATGCTAAAAGTGAAAAGAAAAAGAAGGCAACACAAAATTCATAGTGAATGCCTCAATGTGGAAAGTTACAAATAATAAATCTAATAATTTAAATTTAACATATTATTCAAAACTAAAAAACTGAAATGCTAAAAAACATTTTGAGATAAGTGCACTTCTAGAAAAATTATTTAATTTTCTAAACGCTGGCTTCACTTTACGGCAAATTCCGATGTTGCAGGGCTTTGCCCTGCACCTTACCTATCTGTAATTTGCCTATTCAGGAGCGTTGTAGAAAATTAAATGAATTTTTCTCTACCTATTTTGTGCCTTTTTGTTTAATAAATAATTTTTCTGGAACAACTCTATGTAGGTATTGACTCTTAAAACCAACAATTGCAACGACACTTCAATGTTTGCCTCACTCTCTAACCTCTATCTTCGTATATCTCTTTCTCGTCTTTTATTATTGTTGTTGCACCGTGACCAGGATAAACAATCGTTTCATCTGGTAAATGCAACAATTTATCCTTTATCGACCACATAATTTCACGTTCTGAACCTGTCTCTAAATCGGTTCTACCATATGTATGCTTAAACATCGTATCCCCACTAAATAAAGCATCTTTTATAAGTATGCACATACTTCCAGCAGTATGACCAGGAGTATGTATTATTTGAGCTTCTAGTTCTCCAAATTTAAGCACATCTCCCTCTTTGACTGTTATATCCGCCTCAATGTAATTATTCTCAACACCAATCCCATCAGAAAGATTTATTGACGGAAGTGTTAGTCCTTCCTTATCATCTTCATTTATAACTATTGGAACTCGCGGATATTCTTTCCTAAGCTCTTTTAAACCTGCTGTATGATCTGAATGACAATGTGTAAGGACTATATACCTTAGTTTTATTCCCATTACATCAATATAATTTACTAGTTCTCTTGTTGCAGCAGCAGCATCTATCAAAATACCTTCTTTTGTTTTTTCATCAGCCACCACATACATATTAGTGTATAAATCTAATGCTCCAACTCTGGCTTTAAATGATTTCATTATCATTATTTACTTCACTCCTTACGTCAATTACTTTTGCCTATGTACGTCATAGACACTGTCAACCTTTCTAATTGTCTTTATAACTTTGTTTAGCATATCAATGTCTTCAACTTCTACACCTATTGAAATTATTGCTACTCTGTTATTTTGCACAGTTCTTGCATTTATTGATACTATTTTGGCTTTTAGTTCTCCAACAGCAACTGTTATGTCTGCTAATAATCCATTTCTGTCATTAGCATATACTTCTAGTTCCGCTACATATGATGCATTATTTTCTTTATACCAAGAAACATCAATTAAGCGTTGCTCTTCTGTTAATAATTCTTTGCAATTTACGCAGTCTGCCCTATGAATAGATACCCCCCTGCCTTTCGTTATATAACCTATTATTTCGTCACCTGGTAAAGGATTGCAACAACGTGATAATTTCACTAAACAGTTGTCTATTCCTTTTACTATTATTCCAGACTTAGAAACTTTGCTTCTATCTATTTTTTTAGTTTCACGAAGTTCATTTATCTTCTTTTCTATTTCTTCTTCTTTATGCTCTTTCTTGTATTCTTCTAGTAGCCTTGTTATTATTTTTGCTGGTGATATTGCTCCAAATCCAATTGCAGCATAGCAGTCTTCTAATGTGTTGTATTTGTACCTTTGTAAAGCCTTTTCAATCCACTCTGGCTTGAATAAATCTGCAAAAGACATACCAATTCTTTTTAGCTCTTTTTCTACCATTTCTTTTCCTTTTGTTATATTTTCCTCTCTTTGAGCTTTCTTAAACCAGTTTTGTATTTTGCTACGTGCTTGTGTTGTTTTTACGATTTTTATCCAGTCACGGCTTGGTCCTTTTGTGTTGTCTGAGGTTATTATTTCTACTATGTCACCGTTTTTTAATGGCGTTGTAATTGGCACCATTTTGCTGTTTATTTTAGCTCCAACCATTCTATTACCTATTTGTTCGTGTATTGAATAAGCTAAATCTATTGGTATACTTCCAGCTGGTAATGCTTTTATATCTCCCTTTGGAGTAAATACAAAAACATCTTCATCAAACAAATCAAATTTTAATTTGTTCATAAAGTCTCTGTCATCATTAGTTTCTTTCTGCCATTCCAACGTTTCTCTAAGCCAAGATAATTTTTCGTCCGATGCTGAAACATTCTTTCCCTCTTTATATGCCCAGTGTGCAGCAATACCATATTCAGCGACTCTGTGCATATCCCAAGTCCTTATTTGTATTTCAAATGGTGTACCATTTTTGCCTATCAATGTTGTGTGAAGCGATTGATACATATTAGGTTTTGGCACAGCTATATAGTCTTTAAAACGACCTGGCATTGGCTTATATAACTCGTGAACAAGTCCTAATGCAGCATAGCAATCTTTTACCGAATTTACTATAATTCTCATTGCAAATAAATCGTATATTTGGTCTAGTGTTTTATTATCTTTTTGCATTTTTCTATAAATACTATACAAATGCTTTGGTCTTCCATAAACTTCAGCTTCTATTTTTACTTCTTTTAATTTTTTTCTAACTTCTAAAATTATATCGTTTATAAAAGCTTCTCTCTCAGCACGTTTTGAATTTATTCCTTCAACTAATTCCTTGTAAACATCTGGTTCTAGATAAAACAAGCTTAAATCTTCTAGTTCCCACTTTATTGAATAGATACCAAGTCTATTAGCAAGAGGTGCATATAATTGTCTCGTTTCTTTGGCTATTGCAACTTTTCTATCATCACTCAAATGTTTAAGTGTTCTCATATTATGAAGTCTATCTGCAAGTTTAATCATAACGACTCTAATATCCTTTGCCATAGCCATAAAGAACTTTCTATAATTTTCAACTTGCTCTTCTTCTTTATCTATATAATTTGCAATTTTTCCAAGTTTTGTTACACCATCAACTAACATTGCAATCTCATCGCCAAACTCATTCTTGATGTCATCTAATGTAGCAGATGTGTCTTCTACAACATCGTGCAAAAGTGCTGCACAAATTGCATTATCGTCCAATTCCAAAGTTGATACTATATACGCAACTTCTAATGGGTGAATTATATATGGTTCGTTTGATTTTCGTAATTGCCCGGCGTGAAGCTTATCTGCATATTCATATGCTCTTGTTATTAACTTTATATCTGTTTTTTTATTATAACTTTTAACCTTTGTTATTATATCTTGAATTGTAGCCATACGCCATCTTCCTCCCATCAATATTATAGACTTTTCTTAATATCTTTTAAGTTAAACTGTATTTTATCAGTATTGTTAAAATGATTTATCTCTAAAGAATGTGCTATATCAACTTTATTGCCTATTTCTATGCTAAGCCTCTTATCTCCCATATTAAAAGCAATCGCATCATACTTGAAATTATTGTCTTTAAGCACTAATCTCAAATGCTTTCCATTAGACAAAGCTCTAACACTATCTACTTTTAAATTTTTATACATAAAAATTGGTGATGGATTTGACTCACCAAAAGGTTCTAGCTTTTCTAAATCTCTTATAGTTTCAAACGATATATCATCTGAATTAACTTCTGCATCGATTTTTACAACTGGTTGCAACTCATCAATTTTATTTTCAATAGCAATACTGCAAAGCTTTTCTCTTAATTTCAATATATTGCTTTCATAAATTGATAAGCCAATAGCCATCTCGTGACCACCGAATTTTTCTAATAAATCTTCACATTCAGTAAGTGCCCCGTGCAAGTCAAATCCCTCTATGCTTCTACCTGAGCCCTTTCCTTTTCCATTTTCCATACATATTAAAATGCTTGGTTTATAATAAGTTTCAGTTATTTTTGATGCAACAATTCCAATAACGCCATGGTGCCAATTCTCATTTCCAACCACAATTACGCCATTTTCATAAAGTTTATCTCTTTCTATAATCTCTATTGCATCGCTTATAATTTTCTTTTCTACTTCTTGTCTTTCTTTATTTATTTCGTTTAATTCAAGTGCTATCTTTTGTGCCTCAGCCCTATCCTGTGTTAAAATAAGTTCTAATGCTAGATCTGCTTTTCCCATTCTTCCACAAGCATTAAGTCTTGGAGCAAGTCCAAAAGAAATTGTCGTAGAATCTATTTTACTGTAACCAGAAGCTTTTATCAATTCTTGCAAGCCAACTTTACGTGTTTGTTTCATCAAAATTAAGCCATAAGTTACTATTATTCTATTTTCATCAACAAGTGGCACAATATCTGCAACTGTGCCTAAACAAACAACATCCAAATATTTTAAATATCTCTTTCTATCTAAATTTAATCTATATGACAAAGCTTGAATTAACTTAAAAGAAACGCCAACGCCAGCAAGCGATGAAAATGGATATGTACTATCTTCTCTTTTGGGATCTAGCACCGCAAGTGCTCGTGGCAATTTTTCAGGACATTCGTGGTGATCCGTTACTATAACTTCCATTCCAAGTTCTTTCGCATACTCAACTTCGTTATATGCGGAAATTCCACAGTCAACAGTTATTAAAAGCTTAGTACTCTGTTCTGCGACTTTTTTAACAGCCTCGTTATTTAAGCCATATCCCTCTTCAAGCCTACTTGGCAAATAATGTTCAACATCCATTCCTAACTCAGTCAAAAAGCTTTTCAAAACAGAAATGCTTGTAATTCCATCAACATCATAATCTCCATATATCGTGACTTTCTCTTTCGTCTCATATGCTTCGATAATCCTCTGAACCGCAACATCCATATCATTCATTAAGAAAGGGTCATATAGCTCTTCAAGTTTTGGATATAGAAACTTTTGAACTTTTTCTTTAAAGCCTCTATTTAATAGCACTTTTGCGAGAAGTTTTGAAATATTATTTTCATTCGCAAATTTTTCAATAGTTTCATCATCAAACTTATTACATTCCCACTTTTTTATCATATATGTCCCCCCTTTATTGCTAAATAAAATTGCTTTATCTTCTAAATAAATTTTCAGCAACTTTCCTGCAATCTCTCATAACTTCATTTTCGTCAACATTTGCTACTACTCTATTTTCCATTACTATTTTTCCATCAATTATCGATGTTTCAACATCTGCACCATTAACTGAATATGCTAAAAGTGAATATATATTATGTATAGGGCAAAGATGTGGTTTATTGGTGTCAATTATGATTATATCTGCTTTCTTTCCCTCTTCAAGTGAACCAACTTCACTATCGATTCCAAGCACTCTTGCACCTTCGATAGTTGCCATTTTTATAACATCTTCACCAGATAATGCTTTTGCACTATTGTATGTAACTTTTTGCAAGTATGCTGCTGTTTTGATTTCTTCAAACATATCAAGTGTATTTGTACTACCTTGTCCATCAGTTCCAAGTGCAATATTTATACCATTCTCTCTAAGTTTCTTAATATCTGCTATACCACTACCAAGCTTTTGATTAGATACAGGATTATGAACAATACCTCCACTAATTTCTCTAAGTGTTTCTAAGGACTCATCATCAACGTACACACCGTGTGCAAGCATTACGTGATAATTAAACATTCCTGCCTTTTTCAAATATTCCGTAGACGTCATATCATACATATCTTTCATTTGCTTTACTTCATCTTTTGTCTCTAAATAATGAATATGTATAGGAGTTCCAAGTCTATCAGCTAGTGCTATTCCTCTTCTTATTGTTTCTGGCGGACACGTATATGGAGCGTGCAAGCCAACACAAATCTTAATTCTTCCATCACCTTTATTGTGCCAATTATTATATAGTTCTTCTGCTTCAACAATTCTTTGCAACGCAGCTTCTCCCTCTCCAATTATACATCTCGATAAAATAGCTCTAAGTCCAAGTCTTTCAGCAACTTTTGCTGTTTCTTCCTCAAAGAAATATTGGTCATTAAATGTAGTTGTTCCACTCTTTATCATTTCTATCGCAGAAAGCATAGAAGCAGAATAAACATCACCTGCTGTCATTTTATCTTCGACAGGCCAAATGCTCTTAGTTAGCCAGTTCATAAGCTCTTCTTCATCAGCTACACCTCTAAAAAGAGACATTCCAACGTGAGTGTGTGCATTTATTAAGCCTGGCATAACAATCTTATTTGTTGCGTCAATTATTTTATCAACATCGCAATCAATATATCCAATTTTCTTAATTCTATCATCTTCCACCAAAATATCTGCTCTTTTTATTTCAGACACCATAGAAACCACATAACCATTTTTTATAAGTATTTTCATATTTCCTCCTATGCAACTTCTTTATAATACTACTCAATTATATCCTTTAATGCTTCGCCTATTATCTTATATATGTCTGAAAGCATAACATCAAAAGCAACTTCTTTATCAAAAAATTCTTTTATTTTAACGTTAGAAGCAAGAATTGTGTAAAGCGATTGTAGCTTTTCTATTTTTTCCTTTTCGGCTTCTTTTCCTTGCATAAGTAGACTTTGAACTTCAACTTGCTTATCTCTAAATTCTTTTATCATTTCTTTATTTTTTTCGTCTTTAAATAATTCTTCTTTTAGTGCCAAATAGTCTTTAACTTCTTTACTTTCTTTTATCGCACTAACTAGTTCGTGTACTTTATCATATGGATTCATAATAAACCTCCTAAAAATTTTTTATCTATCATAGATTATCTACCAAATACGCATTATTGTCAAGAAATTACCTTATCAAATCTTATATGTATTTTTTATAATTTTTTACACAAAATACCTTTAAGAAGAATGGAGAATGTTAATATGAAAAACTTTTTTAAATTTAAACCTTCGCAGGAAAAAGAAAAATTTAGAATATCTGATGCAAATGCAACTCCAACATTAAGCAAAGGAAAAAAAATTAATTCAAGTTTAGAGGAAAATAAAACTTTTCTAGAAAAAGTGCTACACTACCCAACCTCAAACGACATACAATTCAGATATTTTGATATAAAAATAAATGATACTTCGTATAGTTCATTACTTGTATTTTACGATGGACTTGTTGATTCAACTTTAATAAATGGCTATCTATTAAAACAACTAATGTTACCTCACACTATCCAAGTAGAAAACAAAAGTATTATTAAAAACAAAAATGTACCTGACTTAAAAGCCGTTATTTCACGGAAAATTATTAGCAGAATCTCAGGTATCTTTCGTGGAAGAATTCGATGATTTAATAACCAGAGTATTACACGGAGATGCTGCACTTTTTGTTGATACCTTAAACACAGCTATCGTTTGCGATGTAAAAAAGCCACCATCTCGAAGTGTTACAAAATCTGAAAATGAAATGAATATAGATGGTCCATCAGAAGCCTTTATAGAAAGTTTTAGAACAAATACAGCTTTAATAAGAAAGTTTGTAAAAGACGAAAATTTAATTTTTGAAACACTAGAAGTTGGAAATCAAAGCAAGACAAAATGTGCCGTAGCCTATATTTCAACTATTACAAATGAATCAATTATAAATGAAGTAAAATATCGTATAAACTCATTAGACATTGATTATTTATTAGATAGTGGAGAGCTTCTGCAACTTATAGAAGACAAAACTTATTTAATAGACCCTTTAATTTTAAGCACAGAACGTCCAGATAAAGTGGCTTCACACTTAATGGAAGGAAGAGTTGCGATAATTGTTGAGGGAAGCAGTAATGTATTAGTTGTTCCAGCAGTGTTTTCAGACTTTACCCATTCATCAGAAGACTCATATATAAGGTACCCATACTCATTTCTAATCAGACTTTTTAGATTTCCAGCGATATTCTTTTCTATATTTTTGCCTGGACTCTACATTGCCATATGTAACTTTCATCAAGAAATGATACCAACAGACTTACTTTTCACAATAGCAGGCACACGAGAAAAAGTTCCATTTTCAATGCTCAGCGAACTTTTAATTATGGAAATTGCATTTGAAATAATACGTGAAGCAAGTATACGAACACCTGCACCAGTTGGACCAACGCTCGGTATTGTTGGGACACTTATACTCGGACAAGCAATAGTCAGTGCAAACGTTGTAAGCCCAATACTAATTATAATAGTTGCATTAACAGGAATAAGCACATTTAGCATTGCAAACTTTTCACTAAGTTACAGTTTCAGAATTATGCGATTTATATATATCTTTCTGGGTGGATCTGCTGGATTTTTCGGAATTGCGATAGGAATATTTATACACCTTTGTGCTGTGTGTAGCGTAACTTCATTCGGAGTTCCATATTTAACTCCACTTTCGCCAATGAGAAAAGGAGTTTTAAAAGACGACTTGCTTTCATCGCCAATATGGAAAAGAGAATATAGACCAGTATTTTTAAAGCCTAAAAAGAAAAGAACAGAGCCAAAAATATCACGTAAATGGATTTAAGAAAGGAGTAAATAAATTTGATAGTAAATGGCACATTAAGCACTTGGGAAGCCGTATCAGCACTTGGATGTATTGCGGTTATTCCACTAATTTTAACAGTTCCAACATTTGTGTGTGAAGATTTCGGCACAAGCACATTGCTGCAAGTAACGTATATGAGTTTAGTTATGGGAATATATCTTTTCATATATTTCAAACTCTACTCAAAATTCAAAGACAAAGATATTTTTGATATATCTGAAAGTGTCGGTGGCAAAGCACTTAAATATATAATGGTTGCAATAATAATTGGATATTTCTTTACCATTTCAATATTCACACTAAGTGAATTTAATGAAAATATGCGAAACATATTATTCACCGATGCCCCGTCGGCATATATATCACTTCTATTTATGGTTGCAGTATTCTTTGGAGCACTGTTTGGAATAAAAGGACTATTTCGTGTAAGTGGTATCGTTGCACCAATTGTAACAGTAGGTTTCTTAGCAATGCTATTTGCATTATTGGATAATATAGACATATTAAATTTTACACCTGTTTTTGGAAATGGTATAAGCAAGATATTTTTAAGCGGTGCAACTAGGTTCGGTAGATACGAAAGCTTTATAATATTTTCACTAATTGCACCTAACTTAAAGAAATTAAATAGTACTGTTGGAAAAGCATTTGCACTAATATCTTTCTTCATTTTTATAGCATTTTTCTTACTGCTTGGAATAATACCATACCCAACAGTAACTGAAAACTACTTTCCACTATACGAAATAAGCAGACTAATATCATACGGAAGATTCATACAACGTTTAGAATCAATTTTCATACTAATATGGCTTGTTGCAACGTTTATTTACCTAACAACAGCAGTTTTATTTATCGTAAACATACTAAAAAAAGTATTTAATTTAGAGCACTACACTAGACTAATTCCGTCAGTTCTTATGATTATACTTTCAGTAAGCTTGATATTCTCATCATATATCGAAATCGTAAGAATTAGGAATCTTTTATTTCTATATTTAACACCTATACTACTTTTCCTTTTCCCATTAGTGATAATGATTATAGCTAACGTCAAAGAAAGGAAGAAGATAAAAAATGAAACAATTTAAAATAATTCTTTTACTATTATGCTCCCTTTTCTTTATGACAGGTTGCTACGACAAAACCGAGTTAGATAACTACGCATACGTAATAGGCATCGGACTTGATGTAAACAATAAAAGTGGAGACGATGGAGAAAAAAGCGATGTCAGCATAACCTATCAAATCGCAATACCAGTAAAAATGGCTGGCGAGGACAACAGCTCAGGAAAAGAAACATACACAACCTACACCGTTGAAGCCCCTTCCCTACTTATGGGAAACTCAATAGTAAACACAATGACAAGTAAAGAAGTAAACTTATCACATATAAATATAATATTATACTCCGAGGAAATAGCTAAAAAAGGCCTAACAGGGCACATCAACGGACTTCTTAGCAATCCAGAAATAAGGCCCAAAACACCAGTTGCAATATGCAAAGGTAGAGCCGAAGACTTTTTTAACAAAGTTACGCCAGTGCTAGAAGCAAATCCATCAAGATATTACAGCTTAATTTTAAGTTCATTCAATTACACAGACGAAACAGTCGGATCAGAACTTATGAGCTTTTATGCAGACGCACAGTCAATAGATAGAGAAACTTCAACCGTAATAGGAGAAATAACCACTGCACAAGATTCTGAGTCTGGGAAAGAAGAAGATAACGCTATATTTAAAGGATTAGCTGCATTTAAAGGCGACAAAATGGTTGGAGAAATAGACTCAAAAATAACAGACGCACACCTTTTAATAACAAACGCACTAACAAAAGGCACAATAACAGTAGAAGATGCTGAAAACAGTTCCGAAATAGCCACCGTAACAATAAAACAACATAGTCCAACAAAAATAAAAGTAAAAATCGAAGACAACATTCCAAAAGTAGATATAAACGTATTCGTGGCAGCACACTTAGAAGCAACAAGTAGCACAACAGACTACCTAAAAGACGAAAATAAAATAAAACTAAGAACATCAATAGAAAACAAAATAAAATCAAACGTTTACGAATATCTAAACAAAATAAAAGAACTAGACAGCGACATTGCAGGAATAGGAAAATATGCGAAAAAAAATTATTTAACGTGGCAAGAATTTGAAGAAGTAGACTGGCAAAAAATATTCAAAAACTCAGAATTCAAAGTAACAGCTAATGTAAACCTAGATATATCAAGAATAGTATTTCACAAACTACCAAATCAGAGTTAAAAACAAGGGAGGTAAAAATGCTTTCATATACATTGTTAATCGCCATATTGGCAGTAATATCAGGATTATACGCTCTTCCCTATGGCAATTGGAACTTTAAAAATAAAAACATTCTTTCAGGAGTAATAATATACTTCTTTGGCATATTAAGCGTGTTTTTAGGAGTATTTCAATATTTTTATTAAAAAACTAATTGAAAATTTTGACACTCTCACTAAAACACTATACAATAAGAATAAAAAAGTATGGTATTAAAAACACACAATTAAAGAAATAAAATATAAATAACAATCAAAGGGCGATACAAAAGCATCGTCCTTCAAAATTACATATTTATTTCGATTTAAGAATTAACGGTTAATTAGCATAAATGAACCAGAAGCAATTGTAAGCACTATAAAAGCAACGCCTGCCATCTTAGTCAAATTAGCAAGTCTAGCCTCCCTGCTAGAACCCATAGAACCGCCTCTATTGGCAGAACCAGTAACAATATTTCCATCATCTTTTCCTTTTTGTAACAACACCAAAATAACCACAATAATTCCAACGATTACTTGTAAAATAGTTAATATATTTTCAATAGCTTTCATTATAAACTCCTCCTTAAAAATACCATTAGTATATTACCACAGATTTTACGGTTTGGCAACAACTACAAGCAAAAAATATTGATTTGCTAAAATCCGAAATTACTTTTTTAAGTAATCAAAATATTGATTTCAAAGGTATTTTATGTTATCTTATAAAAAGACAATAAAAAATAAAAGGAGATAAAAATGAAAATAAATGTTGTTTTAGTAGAACCAGAAATACCGCAAAACACTGGAAACATAGCAAGAACCTGTGCTGCAACAGGTTGCAAACTACACTTAATACATCCACTAGGATTTGAAATAACAGAAAAACAAGTAAAACGTGCAGGACTAGATTATTGGGACAAAGTAGACATTGAAGAACACGAATCACTTAACGAATTCTTGAAAAAATACCCACCAGAGAACAACCATATGTTTTTCTTAACAACAAAAGGACAAAAATGCTACACAGACGTAGACTACTCAAACTTTGAAGAAGTATTCATACTATTCGGCAAAGAAACAAAAGGACTACCAGAAGAACTATTACTAAACCACCTAGATACCGCAGTTAGAATACCAATGAGAGAGGACTTGCGCTCACTAAACCTTTCAAACTCAGTAGCCATCGTTGTTTATGAATTACTACGCCAAGATAATTTCAAAAACTTAGAAGAAACGAGCATATATCTAAACACAAAATATGGCATATAAAAAGAAAAATTACAGTTATTATTTATAAAAAATATAAGTATCATTCAAGTTCTGTGAAAAAAACTTAAATGATACTTTTTCATTATTACTTAATATTCCAAGCAGTTGATGCAGAAGAGCCATCAGTTAAAGAATTTGAAATATCTAGTAAATTGGCTGATAATTGAATTACAGGACGAAGGCCATATGAGGGCGCATGCATGATGACAGTCGAAGAGGCTGAGTTATTGCCATGTACGTAGGTACTGTCAGTAGCATAAGTTGCACGTAAACCATAGCCAACATTGGCATACGCAGAAGTTGAATAAACATACGGTGAGGCTAACCAGCCTCTATTTGTCGCATCTCCTTTTAGTATATCACCAATTATTGCATCGACATCAATATCATCATACCAGTACATTGTTTGTGTGATTAGTACTGGCTCATCTTTTGACTTTAACTCAACGTAATCTTCTTCATTTGTTGATTGATGTGTCACACCATTTTTATCATCCCAGTTATAAAACCTTGGATACTCCACTCCTGCTGCTAAACTTGCTGTATGTTTTTTAGCTTTGTAAGTATATTCTCCTATTACTACATCTTTCAAATCACTATCTGCTGTATCAGCTGGATACCAAGCAAATCTTAAGAACTCACTTTCTTTTGGTGGAATAACACTAGAAGCTTTATCTAAATCTTCAATTATCATACTTCTTGCAAATATTCCTTTTGTTGTACTTGAATATAGTTTCTCACATAGTCTATGTAATTCACTAGCACCATTAAAATAAGCGGTTGCGCCTTTTAAAGTTACTTTATTTACATGTCCTTCTGTTGTTAACATTACTTTTCCTGTTTCTTCATCAATATTTAAAATTCTCCATTTAGCCGTTGTATCAGTTGACAAAACTTCTTTTGTATAACCAGTTTTGCTTGGGTCTGTTTCAACATTTTGCACTGCTGTTGGCACATAATTAACATAGTCTCCAACTTTTATTTTAGCCAAAACTTCCTCTGTTGCGCTATCACTTGCCGTAGTATTTTGTATTGTTCCATTTGCATTTAATTTAATCTTTATATCTTCTCCAGCTACTTTAATATCAACATCCCCACTTGTTCCAATTAAAGTTTTATCAACTGTTTCTTTATCCCTTATATTGTATTCCTCTTCATACTTATACGGTGGCCATATAAAAACTGTTCCATTTTTAGTTACCACATACTTTACTTTTACACCAGTTTCAGTTGGAGTATTTACTTTCATAACTGGTAAATCAATTCCGATATCTGCATTCTCATCTATAATCGTATAATCTGGCACTTGCGCTTCTGGTAAAAAATCATTTTCACTTGAACCACCTTTTGCAACATAATTATATGCCTGTGCATCTGTAACTTGCATACCGCTCGCCATTGCAAAGCCTTTAACAGTTACAGTCTTCGCTTGAATTGCATCTTGCACTTCGCTAATATTAGACACAAACTTAGAATAATTCGCCTTTCCAATAGTACTCGTAGAACTATTAAACGCAATAGCTGCTAAAATAATTATTACAATGATCGTAATAACTAACGCAATAAGTGAAATGCCCCTTTCATTTCTTCTTAATTTCAAATCCCTCATTTTGAAATCCCCTTTCATATGTATTTTGTCAAAAAACTATCATCAGTAATTTTTATTTATATTATAATTGTTCCCATAAATGCTTGTATTAAACATAATGAATTATAATACGATAATTATCAATTCTTTTAATTATTGTAAATACGTTTAGGACCTAAATTTAATTGCCATCTTCAACAAGGTAAAAATATATAGATTCTCTCAAACAAAACTCACTTAAACCCAGCCACTATGTTCAAAGGAGTAAAAGTATATAGAATAAATTTTTTCGGCTCGGTTGGGTAGGTAGGAGAAAAAATTTTTCTATTACTTTTACGACGCACTATGCCTAGATAACTTTAATTCGCCACTCACCTTAATCTAAGCAACAGACTAAATTCTCCCAAATGGCAGTTTTCACACGCCAAAAAGACCAACCAAAACTCATCCACTTATTCAAGTAATATACAAAACTCAAACAAGTAGCAAAGTTTCAGTTAGTCTCCTAACTATCATCAATATAATTTACAAAAAATAAACAATCCTCAAAAACACTTGCAACTATTCCATCACAAACATCAGCCATACAAAACGCACTTTCACAAGAAACTGCTATCGCATTTCTTTTATTTAAAAATTGGCTTGTGTGTGTGTGTGTGTGTGTACAGCCCCAACGGTTTCAAGTGCCTTGTTCATTTTTTTCACTCCTTTTTCATTTGATTTTATGTTTTTATTTTACCATATTGTCCAAAATTTTCAACCACCATTTTAAAATTTAACCTATTCATTACTTAATTTACTTTTACAATTAAATATAATTTTGCCTCTCATCATCTTAGGAATTGATAAGAGGCTTATTTTATTTATCTAAGTGTGATATATAAATTAGAAATCATTTCTATTGCAATTATTTCTTTTAAAAAGATTTGCTATTTTGCAGGTGAGCACAGCCGAAAGCCACGCAGCCAGCGTATATATAACGATCCAAGCTATAAATATTGTGCCAAATGTTTTATAATAGAAAACATACACTACTAATGCAATTATTGCAATTGCTGCTGCAACAGCCCAAGGGCATCTTATAACAAGTTCTAATATTGCTGCAAACACTATCACAAAAAACAACACAAACAAAAATGCTAGTTCCATACAATCCCCTCCTTTTGCATATATAAATTTTCAATATGCATTATATAATATGCTTTTTTATGGACGTACGTGAACTATCAAAAAAATGTGGAGAAAAAATCCCCCACATTTTAATCATCAGCAATCTCTGCCGATAGTGTACTGGCAACAACTCTTGCCTTCATCGTATGAGCCCCTACAAGGTTCGCCATAATGCCACCTATCTAAACCCAACTTTCTTTTCTCAGCAGGAGTCATTCGCCGGATTTCCTCCAAAGAAAAAATCCTCTTTTTGGAATACTCATCCTCGTAATTTGTCATATATCTACCTCCTTACGTATTGTCAAGAATACTTTGAAACAATTATATTTTAGCACACTTTACATAATATTTCAATGTTAAAACTACAAAATTTTACAGTTTGTTGTTTTTTCAATTCTAAATTCTTGCAATACTTATTCAGCTTTTTAATTCTTTTATCATTGTTTCTGCAAATATTGCATATCCCTTTGTTGGGTCTGATAAATAAACGTGTGTTACTGCACCAATTAGCTTTCCATCTTGCAATATTGGGCTTCCACTCATTCCCTGTATTATTCCACCTGTTTTTTCAAGTAATTCATCATCTGTTACTTTTATTATCATTCCTTTTGACGAAACATTTGGATTATCTGCTATTTTTACTATTTCTATATCATACTCTTTTGGAATATTATCTTCGTCCACAGTACATACAACTTTTGCATCTCCTAATTTTATTTCATTTTTTGAAGCAACCAAAACTTCTTGCCTTCCTCTAAAATAGCTATTATCTCCTGAAAATGTTCCGTATATTCCATTTGAATTATTTTTTTCGATTGTTCCTATTTCTACCTTTTCATTTAAAAGACCTTTTATTTCACCTGGTGAATTTTTAGTACCTTTATTTATCTCCATAACCGAAGCTATGTTTAGCGTACCTGTATCTACATCTATTAGTTCTTTTAAGTCATAATCTGATATTCCGTGGCCTAATGCTCCATACACCTCATTTTTATCATCATAGAACGTGAGTGTTCCAACTCCCATTGCTCCATCTCTAACCCACAAACCTAGTCTTCTCATTCCATCGTCAAAACATTTTACCGTTGCCATTGTTTCAATTAAAGTATTTCCATCTTTTTCGTACTCTATGACAACTTCATTGCTTTCTGACATATTCACTGCTGTAACTAATTCTTTTATTGTTTCAACTGGAATATTATTTATTTTCATTATTTTATCGCCTCTTTCAATGTTGCTACTCAAATATGGTTCATACCAATTTCCGTCTGTTCCTTGAACTGGCGACTCTCCTATTACTAAAACACCTTTTGAATATAACCTTATTCCTATTGTATCGCCACCAACTTTAACACTAGTAGCTGGCAACACACTAACACTAATGTCTTTTTTCATAATACCACCAAAAGCTGACAATGTAAGCTTATTATTGCCTACAAGGTTGCTTTTTACCTTTGCAATTTTATTTAAAAAAGATTCTCGAGCTGAAATATTTTCTCCCTCTATATCTATTCCCTTCAAATAATTTATTTCATAATTTTCATTTTGAAACAAAACAATTTCATCAGGAATTTTATCTATATTTGTAATATAAAGAAACAAAACTGCGAATAATATTACTAAGAAACCGATTTTTTTTGTTTTCATTTTTTTACTCCTTTCATTTTGTTTCATTTTTAACTTGTCCAAAAATGTATGAAGTTATGAGAACAAAAAAAATTACCTACAAACAACTTTGTAGGTAATTTTGGTCACAAATGGTGAAAAACTATTTCATATTTTTTCTAATTTCATCTGCGTGCTTTAAAACAGCATCAGATATATCGTTA
Source organism: uncultured Clostridia bacterium (assembly GCA_934132775.1). GTDB lineage: Bacteria > Bacillota > Clostridia > TANB77 > UBA1234 > UBA1234. Next base: position 18,324 of record CAKPAA010000011.1, read on the forward strand.
CCAGCTAAAATTCGGGCAACTTCTCTTATTGTTTCTTTCTCATTTAGTCTTGTTATTGAAGTTATCGTTCTGCCACTTTTTTCTTTCTTTTCGATAAAATAATTTGCATCGCCTGCGGCTGCTATAACTGGTAAGTGTGTAACGCAAATAACTTGATGCGTCTTTCCTATCAATTTCATTTTTTCTGCAACAGCTTTTCCAGCCTGTCCACTTATTCCTGTATCAATTTCGTCAAAAATCATTGTTGGCACTTCATCATACTTACATAGCACAACTTTTAATGCTAGCATAACTCTTGAAACTTCACCACCAGATGCAATTTTTGAAAGTGGCTTAACTCCTTCTCCCGTGTTTGTGCATATCATAATTTGCACAACATCTAAGCCATCTTCTTGATATTCTTCTGCCTCTCTAAATTCAAATTCTATGTATGCTTTTTTCATTTCTAACTCTTGTAATTCTTTATTTACTTGTTTTTCAATTATTTTTGCATACTTTTTTCTTACATCTCTTATTTTTATGCCAATTTCTTGAAGTTTATTTTCTTTTTTCTTTTTCTCTATTTCAAGCTTTTTTATTACTTCTTCAGAATTTTCTAAAAAATCTAACTCTTCGGATATTTTCTTTAAATATTCTAAAATTGCACTAATATCATTGCCATATTTTCTTTTTAGCGAAAATATGGTATCTAGTCTTTCTTCTATTTCTTGCTGCTTTTCTTCATCAAAATCTACTTCATTCACATAATCAGCAATATCCGATGAAACATCATTCAAAGAATAATAAGCATCATTCACTGTTTGAAGTAATTTATCATATTTTTCATCTATGTTTGAAATACTAGAAAGCTCCTTAGCTGCAATACCCAAATTTTCTAATACGCTTTCTCTAATTGAGTCATATGAAGAATTTAAAGCTCTTGCAATTTTTTCAGAATTTAGTATCAAATTTCTTGTAGTGTTAAGCTCTTCTTCTTCATCTGTCTTTAAGTTTGCAAGTTCTATTTCGTCTTTTTGATACTTTAACAAATCGACTCTTCTCGCTCTCTCAGCAGGATCGCCATAACCTGCTTTTATCTTTGCTTTTATTTCTCTATATTCTTGTAATTCTTTTAAATATTCTTCTTTTAGCTTTAAAATATCTTTCCCACAAAAAGAGTCCAATAAGTTCAAATGTGTTTTTTCATCTAGAAGTGACTGATTATCGTGCTGACCGTGAATATCTATTAAGGCTTCTCCAATAGATTTTAGTTCTCCCAAAGTAACCATTCTGCCATCTATTTTGCAGATGTTTCTTCCATTTTGATAAAACTCTCTCGTTAAAATCTTACTTTCATCATTTTCAAAAAAGCACGCTTCAACTAGAGCCATACTTTCTCCGTGCTTAATTATTTCTTTACTCATCCTTGAACCGGTTATTGCACTTATTGAATCAATTATCAAACTTTTTCCAGCACCCGTCTCACCAGTTAAAATGTTCAAACCATCTTCAAAGTTTATGGTAATTTCATCTATTATTCCTATATTTTTAATATGTAGTTGTCCCAACATATTATTTATACCTCTTTCTGAATTTTAATCTTTCCATTAAATTCTATTACTTGAACTTTTTTAGCATAGTCACTTAATATATCATTTATCTTTTGAACGTCTGAATCAACTAATATAAAATCTTCTCCAATTTCTTCTATTTTAATGCCATTTTCGTTTAGTATACCTTCAACTTCTAGAATTACATCATCTCCACTATACGAAGCAGAACCAATATATGAAGACGTATTGGCTACTTTGTTTTCATCAGAATATATATCATTTCTTTGCTTGCTATTTTCAAACTGTGTAAGACCAACTTCTTGCCTTGCTACATTTTCACTATCACCATTGCTCATTTCAAACAAATCAGTAGCACTGTTAGAAGATATATCATTTCCATCTGTTTCTTTTAAGGATGCACTCGCTAAAATTGTATTATCTTCAACTTCCACATTATTCGCTATGCTATTTTCTTTCTGTTGAGCAGAACTGCTATAATTATTAACTTCATCAAAAGATTTTTTAGAAAGATTATTATTCAATGCCACAACTGCTGCAATAGCAACAACTGCCGCCGTTGAGGTATAAGCAATAACATATCTACTAAAATGTTTCTTATTATTCAACTTTTTAATTTCTCTCATCACATCTTTACTGAAATCAACTGGTACTTCATACTCGTTATCTAATTTTTTCAACTCTTCTAACATTTTTTTCATATGTTATCACCTCCTATTTCAACTATTTAGACACAATGTATTCTAAAAAAGTTCCTTCTTTATCTAGTAATTCCTTTAATTTTAGCCTTGCTCTGTTTATTTGAGACTTTACTGTTCCAATTTTATTATTTGTTATTTTAGCTATTTCATCATAAGAAAAACCTTTTATATCTCTTAAAACTATCATCATTTTTTGTTTGTCAGGCAATTTATTTATACATCTATGTAAATTTTCTTTAAGTTCTTTATCTTCATATAATTCTTCTTGCGATCTTTCATTACTAGGTAGTTCCTTATCTATTTCTCCCTCTTCAACACTAATTTTTTCGTCAAGATAAATAATATTTTTTCTTTTCTTTAATTCATCTAAACAAAGATTAACAGTAATTTTATATATCCACGTATACAATGAAGAATCTCCTTTAAATCTGTCCAAATTCTTATATACTTTCAAAAAAACTTCTTGTGCCAAGTCTTCAACTTCGTTTTGATTTTTCATCATGTGAAAAACAATACCATAAACCTTATTTTCATACTTTTTAACAATATCTTCAAATGCGTCTATATTGCCTTTTTTCACGTCTTCAACTAATTCTTCATCTGTCAAAATCACTGTCACCCCCCTTTTTTATATTTTAAGCCTCACATAATTTTAAGTATACTATATGAACATTAATATATCAAGTGAGGAATTTTAAAAGAAGTAAAATTATCACTTCCATCTAGGCTCGTAGTCAAAGTACTGTTTTTTCAAACATGTTTAAAGTTTGAATGGTAGCAATATTCTTTATAAGCAAATTTGGCAAAATCTGCAAGCTAATATATTTCTTGATTATCAGCCTTTTTAATGATATAATATGCGCAAATCCAAGTAATTTGAAGGTGATTTTATGAACGAAACAAATAATGAAAAAAATAGTATAGAAAGTGGAGAAATTCTTGCTGAAAATAAATTGATTATACTTTATTTGATGTACAATGTGAAATGTACTTTGTCAAATTTACAAATTCTTAAACTTCTTTATGATTTTGATGGTTTTAATTATTACTATTTTCAGCACTTACTTTCAGATTTAGTCGAAAAAAACTATATTATAAGTTACAAGCAAAATGATGAATGGCTTTACGAGATATCTCCTGAGGGCATCGAAGTTCTTGAACTTACTGAAAATATGTTACCAGGAATTATAAAACACAAAATAGACATTATAACTAGGGATATGCTTTCTAACGTAAAAAACGAACTTACAGTCACAGCTGAGTATGTTCCAGAAAATAATGATTTATACACAACAAAATGTAAATTATCCGAGCCACAAAGATCACTTTTTGAACTTAATATACTTTGCACTTCGCAAAGTGAGGCTAAGAAAATAGCAGAAAATTGGCAAGCTAATGCAAATAAATATTGTGAACAAATTAAAAAAATGCTACTTCAATGATTGAAGTAGCATTTTCTAAATATTTCATATGCCATTAAACTTGCTGCTACACCAGCGTTTAAACTTTCTGTTCCACCAACCATTGGAATTTTAATTCTAACGTCCGCTAGTGCTTGTATTTCATCGCACACACCGTTAGACTCATTTCCAATAACTACGATGGATTTAGATGGAAATTCAAACTCAAATAAGTTTGAATCTGCATTAAGCGCCGTCACAATAATTTTATATCCGACTGATTTTAATTCTTTTAATTTTTCTAACAAGTTTATTTCACTATATATTTTAACTCTAAAAATGGCTCCCATAGTGCTTCTTATTACCTTAGGATTATATTCATCTGCACATCCTGATGAAAGTAATAAAGTATTTATTCCCGATGAATCCAAAGTTCTTATTATTGTTCCTACATTTCCTGGGTCTTGTACATTATCCAAAGCAAAAATCACATTGTCAAATTTGTTTTCGTACTTAGGCTTTTTTACTACTGCCATAATCCCCTGCGGTGACATTGTGTCAGATATATATTCAAACACATTCTTACTTACATATTCAATTTCAAATTTTTCATCTATAAATTTTTCTTTTAAAAGTTCCTCGCACACAATAATTTTAGAAATTTTAAAATCAGCTTCTATTGCCTCTTTTACGATTTTCTTGCCTTCGACTAAAAATTCATTACTTTCATCTCTATATTTTTTTGTGTGCAAACTTTTTATATGCTTAATTAGTTCGTTTGTTTTACTAGTTATCACAACAATATCTCCTTATTTTTTGGAAACCATTTTTACTCTTTTATTTGCTATATAATGCTCTCATGACAGCAGCACTATTCATTTCATATTTAACATCTTTCATTATTAAGGTTTCTGCATATTCTAACAATAATAACTCTTGAAGTTCGTCTTTTCCTTCTCCAACAAATCCATCTTGCACATTTTCTAATTTTGCAAAATATAAGACGTTAGACTCTTCATCATCTATTATATCTGTTGTATCGCCAGAACTTAAAGCTATCACAGCATTATACAAATCTTCATTTGAAATTTTGCTCTTTATAATTGGTGATGTAGCATATTCTAAGTCACCATTTATTAAAGTGTATTGACTTCCTTTAAAACCAATTCTATAAGAAGCGTTTTCTTTTGCAAGTGCTCCGAAATCGCCGCTATTTCTAACTTCTTCTAATACTTTTTGTGCTTTTGCTAAAACATTCTCTTTTGATTTTTCGTTATCAACGTCTCCTGATGCATCACCTGAAACATCGCCAGATACATCTCCTGATGGGGCATCATATGAAAACATCATAATTCTGTACTCATAAGTTTTCTTGTCATCAGTATAGCTATTTACAAAATCATTATAGTATTCTTCTGGTAGTGTATAATAGTTTGAAAAATTACTTGAAAGCTCATTTTCCTTATATTCGTCTGTTGCATATTTTTCATAATCTTCTTTTGAAATACCATACTTCTTGTATGTTGCAGATTTTTCATCATAATCTTTTGCAAAGTTTTCTTGTTCATCTCCTGAAACTGTTATGCCATTCTTATCTGCTGCCATAACGTACATTTTTGTTTTGAAAAACTCGTTTAGCATTGTATCTGTCTCTTCTGCTGTAAGTTGTTTTGATATATCGCCATCTGCTTCATTTTTGATATAAGTATATTTTCTAAATTCATCAATTGTGTACTCATTTCCATCGATTGTCATTATAACATCTTTACTTACCTTTGGCACACTGCTAGACATTGCAAACACTGCAATTATTAGGGCTAGCATTATAGCTACTATAACCACGATTATAACGTTTTTCTTATCCATATTCTTAAAATCATCCTTTCAAAATATTTAAAATTTTTATAACCTCTTCAACTATATCACTATCTTTTTTACTTTGCAACTTTAAAGTTATATATGGTTTAACACCCGAGGAGAAAAATACTCTATTTTTATATAAGTCAACTAAAATTTGTACAACTCCATCTTTTATAACATCTGGATTATCAAACTCCAAAACAATATTGTCTCCCTTTTGTGTAACACTTAAAATCTTTAAGCTTCTAGCTAAAATTTTAATTCTTGCAACATCTAATAAGCTTGAAACTTCTTTTGGAATATCACCATATCTATCAATAAGTTCATCAATAATTTCAGATATTTGCTCTTCTTTTTCTAAATTTGCAATATCTTGATATACTTCGATTTTTTGATTTATATTCTCGATATATGAACTTGGAATATATGCAGTTATCTTCAAATCTATTTGTGTATCTACTTCTGGCTCAACTTTTTCGCCTCTAGCTTCTTTTACTGCTTCATCTAGTAACTTGCAATACATCTCATATCCGACGGCTTCCATATGACCGTGTTGTTCTGGTCCAAGTATATTTCCTGCACCTCTTATTTCAAGATCTCTAAGTGCAATTTTAAATCCAGAGCCAAATTCTGTAAATTCTTTAATAGCTTTAAGTCTCTTTTCAGAAGCTTCTGCCAATAATTTATTCTTTCTATAAGTAATATACGCATAAGCAGCCTTGTCACTTCTACCGACACGACCTCTTATTTGATAAAGTTGCGCTAATCCGAGTCTATCAGCATCTTCTATTATTATTGTGTTCGCATTTGGAATATCTATACCAGTTTCTAGAATTGTAGTACAAATCAAAACATCAATATTCTTTTCAATAAAATCTGCCATTATATTTTCAAGCTCTGTTCCAGACATCTTTCCGTGAGCAACAGCTACTCTTGCCTCAGGTATCATATTTGAAATTTCACTTGCTTTTCTCTCTATTCCCTCAACTCTATTGAAAAGATAAAAAACTTGACCGTTACGTTCTAGTTCTTTTAATATCGCCTCACGTATAACTTCTTCATCATATTCAAGCACGTAAGTTTGAACAGGTCTTCTGTTCTGGGGTGGCTCATATATAACACTCATATCTCTAATTCCAACAATAGACATATGCATTGTTCTAGGAATTGGTGTAGCCGTCATAGTTAGCACATCAATGTTTTCTTTTAGCTTCTTTATCTTTTCTTTGTGAGTAACTCCAAAACGGTGCTCCTCATCTATTATTAAAAGTCCCAAATCCTTGAATTGAATATCTTTTTGAATAATTCTATGTGTACCTATAATTATGTCCAATTCGCCATTTCTTAATTGTCTCAATATCTCATTTTTTTCCTTTGTTGTTTTAAAACGGTTCAAAACATTTACTTTAACAGGATAGTTCGTCATTCTCTCCTTAAAAGACTCATATTGTTGCTGAGCTAAAATTGTTGTTGGCACCAAATACGCAACTTGCTTACCATCCATAACAGCTTTAAAAGCAGCCCTTATAGCGACTTCCGTCTTTCCATATCCAACATCACCACAAAGAAGTCTATCCATTGGACGTTCACTTTCCATATCTGCTTTCACTTCTTCAATACATCTTAATTGGTCATCCGTCTCTTGATATGGAAAAGCATCTTCAAACTCTTTCTGCCATACGGTATCCTTAGAAAACTTGTAACCAACGGCTTGCCTTCTTTTAGCATATAGTTCTATCAAACCTTTTGCAATATCTTTTAATCCTGCTTTTACTTTTGCCTTTGTGTTTGCAAACTCTTTACTTCCAAGTTTGTTAAGTTTAGGTGCGTTTTCACCAGCTCCCATATATTTTCTAATACTGTCTAATTGAGAAGTTGGAATGTATAAAGTGTCCTCATCTCTATATTTTAACTTTATATAATCCTTTTTAACTCCATCAACAGTAAGAGTATGAATGCCAATATATTGCCCAATTCCGTGAGTTGCGTGAACTATATAATCACCAACATTAAGATCTGCAAAAACAACTTTCTTACCTTCCTTAAATACTGACGGCTTATAGCTTCTCTTATTTTCTTTAACAGTACCAACTTCGCCAGCACCAATGACCAAATTCAAATCTACATACTCAATGCCCTCAGACAAATTACCAGTAATAATAACAATTTGCTTAGAATTTAAAAATGCATCATCTAGTTTTTCTAAAAACACAGTTGGTATGTTATGTTCCAAAAGCATAGTTGCAAGCCCTCTCGCCTTGGAAATAGTGCCACCTAAAATCAAAACTATTTTTCCATCATTATGTGCTTCTTGTACTTCCTGTACAAATATATCCATTGAACCACGAAAAAAGTTGACCTCCCTACAGTTAAAACTGTATCCGTTTCTTTTTGCAAGCGTATTTACATCAACTCTTTCCAAGTTAATTACATTTTTATTTTCAAACATATACTGAATATCTAAATATGAATACATAGAATTAGTATAGCTTGGCAATATCTTATTTTTTTCTAAATAAGCTTCGATAAACTCTTTGTTATCAAATTCTATCGACTGACACTTAGAAACAATTCTGGCTGGTTCATCAACAAAAACCAAAGTATCTTTTGAAACATAATCTAAAAGTGATGAAGTCTCATCGTAAAAAAATTCAAAATATTTATCTAATTTAGATAAGTAATTTCCATTCTTAATTGTCTCAACGTCAGAAATAGCATTGGGATATTTTTCGAGTATCTTGCTTCCTATATCTTCGAGCTTACTTGTATCAACTAAAAACTCCTCTGCTGGGAAAATGCTTATATCCTTTATAGCCTCAATAGTTCTTTGAGACTCAACGTCAAACACTCTTATAGAATCAATTTCATCTCCCCAAAACTCAATACGAATTGGATTTAAAGTAGTAAGTGGGAACACATCAACAATTCCACCTCTAACGCAAAAATTACCCCTGCCCTCAACCATATCTGTTCTTTCATAGCCAAGAGCCATAAGCCTCGAAGTCAATTCTTCCATAAGAAGCGACATTCCAACTTCTAATTGTAAAGCATTTGAAAATAGTAAGTTCTTACTAATCGTTCTCTGCATCAAAGCTTCAACAGTCGTCAATATAATGCAAGATTCATTGTTATAAAGTTTTGTATAAATATTAAGTCTATCCATAGTTGTATCTTTATTCATTGTATCTATGTCGTAATACACAACTTCTTTCTTTGGAAAAGTTAAGACTTTCTCATCAGAAAAGAAATTCATATCTTCTTTTATCTTTTTAAGTTGCAACTCATTATATGTAACAACAACCACCGGCTTTTCAGTATAAAACCTAGTGGCATAAACAAAATGAGCTTTTCCACTGTCTGATAGTCCAGATAGCGTTATAGGAAAATTTGCTTTTTTCACATCATTTATATAATCATTAAACTTTTTCATCTTTGGTAAAATCTTAGCTAAAGAGTCCATAAATAATCTCCTTTTCTTTTAGACGTACACTGGAAATTTTACCACAAAAATACCTAAAAATCAAATAAAACTAATTTAAGTAAAAGTCTGCTAATTATTCAAATCAACACACATTTCTTACACAGCATTAAACTGTTAAAAAATATATATTGAAATAAATAACTAACAGACTTAAAATTTTACTTCAACTCGCCATCTTTGTAATGATACAAGTTGGCAAAGCCTTTGTGCACTTGGCAATAATGTACTTCACATTCGCCGCATGCTTGCTGATAAACGCAGCCAGTTCTGATAGGGACATCTGCCGTGCTCTTCTTGCTTGCCGAAATTACCTCAATGCCAAAGTATTGCGGCATATTCTCGCACATAATGAAGTCCACGGTTACAGATTCGTTGCATTTTTCAACGAACACATAAGTAAGGTCAGACTCCCCATCAAGTGACAGAAAATAACCCTGCTTCGTGATAAACTGAGGACACAAAGACGGCTTTTTAAGTTTCTTCGTATCCGGAATAGTTTTCTCGATTGAAAACTTGAGATACAAATCTTCCGGTGCTTTGTCCAGTTTTACTCTAACAGCCAAAGACTCTTTAATTTTTTTCAGAAGATAATAACTTTTTCCGTCCTTAGGATTGTAGCGAATAATCCGATAATTCATAGTGCCACTCCTTTCACAACTTTTAATAAAAAGTTTGCTTGTAATACGTTCACATCTAATCCAAGTACAATTATAATGAGAATTAACATAATTGTCAATGCGAAACCAATTATTTACAACCTAAAATAATACCATTTGAACTTAATTTGATATTCGTAACAAATTAAAATTTTACAATATAAATTGTGGAATATTCTAATATCAGATTTTCTAGAACATTACCCCAAATGACCAAAGTGCCCAGTAAAATTTTATTTTTAAGTTGGAATATTTGCTTTTATAGTTTATAATACTAATGTAGTATTTAAGAGAGAATTGCTATTGCTCATATCTCTTACTTCAAAAAGAAAGGAATGAATGTTTTATGAAAAAATTTATACCATACATAATTCTTTATATCTTACTGTTTTACTTAATGCCATATTTAATTACGGTAGTACCTATAATTGGTGGAATAACAAAAATGATGACAATAATACTTGCAACACTTGTGCTTGCAATATCAGGGATTGTTTTTGGCGCTAAACATAGATTTTCAATATTTTTACCTATAATCGCTATTTTAGTATTTATTCCATCAGCTATTTTGCACCAATATCTAGTTTATAGAATAGTGTTCTATGGTGCAGTTTATTTTGTAGCAACTTTAATTGGAAATCTAACAGGACTAATGTTTAAGAAAAAGTAACTTTTATATTTTAAATTATTTTGAAGAACAACGAACAGGCTGTAATTATGTGAGTTACAGCCTGTTCATTTATTTACGCTAAATAGTGTTCAAATCAAAATAATAATTCAAATCTCATTTTTGTTAACAATTTCTATATTCACCTATGTTTTCACTAAAAATTCTATAACAAAATTTTCATCCACAATATTCTAAATAAAATTGTTTTTCACTTAGTTAGCTAATATCAAACTTTTTCTGTGTATTTCATAATCTTTAACTTCTTTAACATACTTTTCAATAGCCTCTATAACAAGCATTGGATTCATATTATCAACACTTCCAGCTTTTGAATGAACAATTATCTTTTTGCCATTTGAAAAGTCAAAATCTATATCAATAATATAATTTTTTAAATTTATAGTTTTTATTTTTTTATCTTTTGTCTCTTTCTCAATAATAATCTCACTTTGTGAAAATAACTTTTTCATTTCATCCTCACTTGCCTCAGTATCAACTGTTATTTCATAAATTGCCTCTTTAACAAGTGACATTAAGCTTCTCTTGTCATCTTCACTTACATATTCAGCACCTAGTATCCTAAATCCACTAGGCAATGTAGAATTAAGCTCTGCTATAAACATACTTTCATTCATTTTTGACTCAACTTCTAAGTCAAAGTATTCTGAGTCACTTGTAACTCCAACTCCCAATGGCAATGCAAAAGAAATTTGAACTCTTGGATTAAAGCCTTTTGAAAACTTAACAGGTATACACGTTCTTTTGATACATCTTATAAATGTTCTCATAGCATCTAAGTGCCCGACATATTTTACTTCATCATTCTTGCTATATTTAACTCTAACCCTCATCTTGTGTTCTCCTTTCTTCAAAACATACTCCACAGCCTGCACTTGCGGCACCACAACCAGCACACTTTGTCCTACAATTCAAAGTTACTCTTTCAGCCATTGCATTATTATATTCCTTTTTCAAGAAATTCTTAGTTACAAAAACATCTATATGATCCCAAGGCAACGCTTCATTCAAATCAATATTTCTCTCTGAATAATATTTATAGTCTATTTCTAAGTCCTCAAACGCCTTTATCCATCTATCATAATCAAAGAATTCACCCCAGCTATCAAACTTGGCTCCCATCTTCCAAGCGTGATAAATAACATCGCTTAGTCTTCTGTCTCCTTTTGCTAAAATAGCTTCTACGACACTAATTTCAGGCTCGTGCCAATTAAATTTAACAGCCCTATTAGTCAAATGTTTCTTTAAATAATCTTGTTTTTCTTTTATTTGCTCAATACTATTTTGACCACACCATTGAAAAGCTGTAAATGGCTTTGGAACAAAAGTTGAAGCACTAACTGTAACAGATAATCCTTTGGTTCTCTCCTCTTTTGGAATAGAATAATACAAATCAACAACCTTATTAGCCAAATCAACAATTCCATCCAAATCCTCATATGTCTCTGTTGGTAAACCAATCATAAAATAAAGTTTAATAGTATTCCAACCACTTCTAAAAGCTAGATTGCAAGCATTTAAAATATTCTCCTCAGTAAGTCCTTTATTTATTACATTTCTTAATCTCTGAGTTCCAGCCTCTGGTGCAAAAGTAAGTCCACTTTTTCTAACTTGATTTACATCATCCAATAGTTTCAAACTAATAGAATCTAATCTAAGTGATGGCAATGACAAATTAACATTCTTAGGCTTAAACTTAGAAATCAAGCTTTCAGCAAGTGGATAGAAATCCCTATAATCACTCGTGCTAAGCGAAGTCAAAGATATTTCCTCATATCCTGTATTTTTGATTAAACTTTCGGCAAGTTTTTCAAGCCTTTCCTTACTTTTCTCTCTAACAGGTCTGTAAATATAACCAGCTTGACAAAACCTACAACCTCTTATACATCCTCTAAAAATTTCAAGCATAGCCCTGTCGTGTACGACATTCAAATAAGGTACAATCCACTTTTCTGGATAAGTTAAAGAATCTAAATCTTTAATAATTCTTTTTTGAATCACAGACTTAGCGTGCTCATTATTTTTAACAAGTTCTTTAAAAGTACCATCATCATTATAAACTGGTGTATAAAACTTAGGGACATACACTCCCTCAATATCTGCAACCATTTCAAGGAATTCATCACGAGACTTATTTTCACTCTTCCATTTCAAATAGCACTCAACAACTTCAATATTAACTTCTTCACCCTCGCCCATTATTATAAAATCAAAAAAATCAGCAATAGGCTCACTATTATACGCGCAAGGTCCACCAGCAAACACAAAAGGGTCTTTTTCTTTTCTATCCTTTGATTTAACCTTGACTCCCCCTAAATCAAGCATATTAAGTATATTTGTATAACTCATTTCGTATTGAAGTGTAAAAGCTACAAAATCAAAATCACTCAATGGAGTTTTTGTTTCAAGAGAAAAAAGCTTGATGCCTTCTTTTTTCATAAGTTCTTCCATATCAACCCAAGGAGCAAAAACACGTTCGCAATATGTATCATTTCTTCTGTTATACAAATCATACAAAATCTTCATTCCTAAATGTGACATACCAATTTCATAAACATCAGGAAAGCAAAATGCAATTCTACATTTGATATTATCATCAATCTTCTTCATACAAGCATTTAACTCCCCGCCAGTATATCTAATAGGCTTTTCAACCTTTTTCAAAATTCTATCAATATCCATAAAACTCTCCATTTCATTATTTTTTAGTTGCTAACAAGCACAACAAAATTCGACGTAATTATACCAAAATTAAAGATAGAATACAATACAGTTGATGAAATGTACTTATGTGATTTCAGCAAAAGTTGACTAATTATGTAAATAGTGGTATAATTATGCTATGAAGTTTATTACTTTACGACCAACTTATAATTAAGGAGGAATTTCATATGTAGGTTATGTTCAAGTGATTTGCTGTACTAACATGACTAAAAAGGAGAGTAAGTCAATGAAGAAGTTTGTAGGGTTTGTTACTATGATTCTGGTCGTTTTGTTTGTGGTTTCTGCAAGTGCAAAAATGGATTACTATCTTTGCTATTGTGCAGATGTAGATTGGATCTTTGCTGAGAATGTTGGCGAAGTCCCCTATCGGATTGGATTTTGTAATCCATCGCTGGGGCATATCAAGGCGAAGGCTGGCGAATATATTAAAATTGCCTACGCTTCACGCTCTGGTTATGATGTTACTCTTGAAGTTACATGGAATGGGGAGATGCCCCAAAAATTTAACACCAGAACTGTATTTTATCAGGTACCAAAATGCAGTTCTGGGGAGTATGAGCTAGTTGTGAAAGCTGACGAATACTCTCAGAAGTACATCGTAGAAATTGAAGAGGGCTCGGTTCAAAAATTTCTTGGTGACCTTGAAAGCGACGAAAGAGTTTTAGACACGATCTTTCCGATGGCACCTGCGTACGCGGAGATAGATGCATACGAGGGTGGAATGTGGGGATACATCAGATTTACAGAACAAGATGACAAAATAAAAAGTATTCGCTACTGTTTTGGTCACAACGGTAGTTGGCAATACATGGATAATTCTAAGTTCTTGTTTTTCAATTTGCCATTATATAAAGATCATGTTCATTCTTTTAAAGTTCCGTTTCCTGAAATCAAAGGAGTGTGGGAGCTAAAAACTATTGAAGTTCAGATCCTCCGACATGGAGAGTCCAGATGGGAGGACCTTGGAAGTAAAGAATTTTATGTGCGATAAGGTATTCTAACGACCTACATTGTGTCACGGATTTTTTCCGTGACACTTTCTTTTTTTCGCCAGCTACTTGACTTTTGAGTTTCAAAAATATATAATTCACATAATGTTTGCGTTGATAGAGACTAGTAACAAATATCGTTCATTTAAGAGAGTTAGTGGTTGGTGTGAACTAATATGAATGCCTTGTGAATCTACTCTGGAGCTTTTGATGAAAGTCAAACCTGTTGCATAGGTTACAATGCTTTAAAGAAGTAATTAAGGTGGTACCACGACTCTCCCTCGTCCTTTGTGCGAGGGAGAGTTTTTATTTTGCTTTTAGAATTTTTTAATTATAAATAAAAAAAATCCTAGGAGTTGAAAGTTTGAAAGCAAAATGTTTTCAGCTTTCTTGTTTGCAAAATTTATATTTAGGAGGAAAGATTATGTTAGATATTAAATTCGTAAGAGAAAATTCTGATGTTGTTAAGGAAAATATTAAGAAAAAATTTCAAGATCAAAAATTACCATTAGTTGACGAAGTTATTGAACTTGACCAAAAGTTGAGAAACGCTAGACTTAAAGGCGACACTTTAAGAGCAGAAAGAAATTCTAAGAGTTCTGAAATTGGTAATCTTATGAAAAATAAACAAATTGATGAAGCTAATGCTATAAAAGCTAAGGTTAATGAGATTAACAAAGAGCTTGAAGAGATCGAGGCTGATGAGGCAAAACTTGCCGATGAAATTAAGCAAAGAATGATGGCTATTCCTAATATCATTGATGCTTCTGTTCCTATTGGTAAAGACGATTCTGAAAATGTTGAAAATCAACGTTTTGGTGAACCTGTTGTTCCTGATTTTGAAGTTCCTTACCACGCTGATATTATGGATAAATTAAACGGTATTGATAAAGACAGTGCTGGTAGAACTAGTGGTAATGGCTTTTATTATTTAATGGGAGATGTCGCTAGAATTCACTCTGCAATGATTTCTTATGCCAGAGATTTTATGATAAATAAAGGCTTTACTTATTGCATACCACCTTTTATGATTAGAAGTGATGTTGTTAACGGCGTTATGAGTTTTGAAGAAATGGATGCTATGATGTACAAAATTGAGAATGAAGATTTGTTCTTAATTGGTACTAGTGAACACTCTATGATAGGTAAATTTAAAGGTCAAATTATTAAGGAAGATGAATTGCCTCTTACTCTTACTTCTTATTCTCCTTGTTTTAGGAAAGAAGTTGGTTCACACGGTATCGAAGAAAGAGGTGTTTATAGAGTTCACCAATTTGAAAAGCAAGAAATGGTTGTTCTTTGCAAACCTGAAGAATCTATGGACTGGTATAATAAGATGTGGAGCTACACTGTTGAATTCTTTAGAAGTTTAGATATTCCAGTTAGAACTCTTGAATGTTGCAGCGGAGACTTAGCCGATTTAAAAGTTAAATCTTGCGATGTTGAAGCTTGGAGCCCTAGACAAAAGAAATACTTTGAAGTTGGTAGTTGTTCTACACTTGGTGATGCGCAAGCAAGACGTCTTTGTATTCGTGCGAAAGGTGCAGATGGTAATTACTTAGTTCACACTTTAAATAATACTGTACTTGCTACTCCTCGTGGACTTATTGCTTTCTTAGAAAACAATGTTAATGAAGATGGAAGTGTTAATATTCCAGTTGCTTTGAGACCTTATATGGGTGGAGTTGAAAAAGTGTTCCCTAAAAAGAAATAATTTATGAATTAGCAAAAAATCCAGTTCAATCGAACTGGATTTTTTAATACCTGAATAACTAAAATAAACTAGCTATTCATAATTGTTATGCCGTATTGCAATGTGTACATTTTCGCATCTGGCACCGAAACAACCTCCGGGAAAGCCACGCCGGCTTCTTTGGACAAAGCCGCTATTCTCTTGATTGCTGTGAGAAGAGTCTCATCAGCAGCCTCTCTTGCAGCTTCATCTTTGATTAGTGTCTCCTCAACGCCTTTAATCATTTCTTTAAAGGCGTCTTCTACAACTTTCAGCTGCTCCAACAACTCTTGCCTCTTTTGTACGGAAATTCTGGCACGGATTAACGCAATTCTCTCGACTTCGTTCATAATGAAGTCTCCTTTCATAACTCTACTATTTTTTAATACTCTACTATTTTACTACGTTTTATATTTTATGTCAACTGTATCTGATATTATTTTGAGTTATCTCTCTGGTTCTGTTATGTCTTCTATCATTTTACGTGTTGCCGAAACATTCAAATCTTTCTGTACGTTTTCAAATGTTTCTCTATCATTTTGGTAGCTGTCTTTACTATGCGATATATCTGAATCGATTTCCATATTTTGAGCAATTGCACAACCTAATATAAAGTCAAAAGTCCAACTTGCTATACCATGTCTCACTTCCAACACTCCTGGTTTATCTCTATTTTCTGCCTTTAAAACTTCACTGACATCATTTTTATACTTATCTGGTAATTTACCATATATCTCTGGCACACCGATTTGTCTACATACCAAATCGGCTACCTTTATACTAGTAATTAAATCATTATGCTCTGATTTTCTTCTTTTTTCTGCTGCTTCAAATATATCAATATAATCTTCTCGCTGGTTAGATTCCATTAGACTAATTCTATTGGCTTTATTAGATTTATCATCAAAAACTGCCACTGTATAATCACACATAGATTTTATCAATTCACATATTACGTCGTCTCCAAATTCAGCTGTGTCCTTTAACTGACCATCTGTTATTGTGTTATCATCAGTTATTTCTTGACACCTTTTTCTAGCATTCCTTATTCTTTCAATAATTGAATCTATTTCTTTATTTGTCATTGACATAACAATCCCCTCACTTATTATAATTATGAGTTCATTATTGCTTCAAACTCATCACCCTCAATTTTTTCTTTTTCTAGTAAAACTGCTGCTACTTTATGAAGTTTGTCTATATGTTGTTGCAATATTGTTTTTGCTCTGTTATAACCTTTGTCTATGATATTTTTTACTTCAACATCTATTACTGCTGCTATTTCATCGCTGTAATTCTTTACGTTATTTATGTCTCTTCCAAGGAATACTTCTTCCTGGTCATTTCCAAATGTAATTGCACCAAGCTTTTCACTCATTCCGTATCTCATTACCATATTTCTGGCAATTTTGCTTGCTCTTTCTATATCATTTGAAGCACCTGTGCTGATGTCATTTAATATCAATTGTTCTGCAACTCTTCCACCAAGAAGCGAAACAATCTTGTCTTCCATTTCTGATTTTGACATAAATGACTTATCCTCTGTGTTCTTATACATCGTGTATCCCCCAGCCATTCCTCTTGGAACAATTGAGATTTGATGCACTGGCTCTGAATTTTCTAAAAATCTACTAACAACTGCGTGACCACCTTCGTGGTATGCAACAAGCTTTCTATCTTTTTCAGGTATAATCTTACTCTTCTTTTCTGGTCCCATTAGAACCTTAGTCATTGCATTTTCTAAGTCTTCCATTGTTATTGATGTTTGGTCTTTTCTTGCTGCTAATAGCGCCGCTTCATTCATCATATTTTCCAAATCAGCACCTGTAAAACCTGCTGTGTTTTTTGCTAATACACCTAAGTCAATATCTCCTGATAATTTCTTTTTCTTTGCATATAAACTTAATATTTCTTCTCTTGCCTTAACATCTGGTGCTGGAACTACTATTTGTCTATCAAATCTTCCCGGTCTTAATAAAGCTGGATCTAATATATCAGGTCTGTTCGTAGCCGCTAAAACTATTATTCCGCTGTTTGTTCCAAAGCCATCCATTTCAACTAATAATTGGTTCAAAGTTTGTTCTCTCTCATCGTGTCCACCACCTAAACCTGCTCCTCTTTGACGTCCAACAGCATCAATTTCATCTATGAATATTATACAAGGACCACCCTTTGTTTTTGCTTCTCCGAATAATTCTCTAACTCTTGATGCACCAACACCAACGTACATTTCAACGAAGTCTGAACCACTTATTGAATAGAATGGAACTCCTGCCTCGCCCGCAACTGCTTTTGCAAGTAATGTTTTACCTGTACCCGGTTGACCAACTAACAAAACTCCTTTTGGAATTCTAGCTCCCATATCTATAAATTTCTTTGGATATTTCAAAAATTCAACAATTTCTTGTAATTCTTCTCTTTCTTCTGGTAAACCTGCAACATCTTTAAATGTTATTTTGTTTTTGTCTTCTGGATTAAAAAGTTTAGCTCTGCTCTTTGTAAATGACATAGCTCCTTTTCCTCCACCTACTGTTTGCATCATAAACACCCAGAATAGTATAAGCATTATTATAAGTCCTATTGGCGTAATATAATCTAGTAGTGTCAAAGCAACTGATGGCGAAGCCTCAGAAAGTTTGAAACTTGCTCCATTGTCTAGTGCTTCTTGTGCATATGTTATAAATGCCGTTCTATCTGGTATATTAACTGGTTTTTCTTTTTTGTCACCTGTTAATCTAACCGTTGCTGTTGAACTTTCATTTGAAAGCTCGATTGTGTCTACTTTTCCTTCTTTTATTGCAGTCAATAAATTATCGTATGATAAAACTGTTTTGTCTCCTTGATCTGCTATTATTGCAGATATGAAGAAAATAAGTATCATAGTTATAATTAGTGGCGCAATGCCTCTAAATGATTTTTTCATTTGCTCCTCCTTATATTTTTAATTCATTTAAAATGTTATCACAGTATCATAAAAGTGTAAAGTTAGTTTAACCTAAAATTTGCTTTTCATAATATACTTTTCCTCTGTTTACTGTGATTTTTATATATTTATTTGGTGTCAAATATTTGCCACCAACATTTTTTTCACATAACTTTAATATATCTTCTATATGTACTTTTTCGATATTTGTAGCATTTCCTAATGTATCTATTATAAATTTCCTTATTAGTCTTTTTCTTAACACACTATCTAATGTATTAAATTTTTTCAAATTACATACCACTTTTCCACAAGTTTTATCAATAAGACATTCTTCATATGCAAGTTCCACCTGCTTTTGAATAAATTTTTCTTCATCTGCTATAATTTCAGACATTCTATTTATGTTTAAAATTACATTTGAATTGATATTTTTTTCAATATATGGCAAGAGTTCTAGTCTTACCTTATTTCTTGTGTATATTGCTTCGTTATTAGTTTCATCATAGCAAGGTGTTATATTATTTTCCCTACAATATTCCTCAATTTCTTTTCTAGTAATTTCAATTAAAGGTCTTATTACAATGTTATCCCTAATTGGTTCAATTCCTTTAAGCCCAGACATCCCAGAACCTCTTATGATATTCATCATAACGGTTTCAGCATTGTCATTTGCGTTATGTGCAGTTGCAATTTTAGTGCAATTTTCTTGTGCCACAATCTCATAAAAGAAATCATATCTCACCTTACGTCCTAGCTCTTCCAAGGTCATATTTGAGTCTATTTCGTTCAATTTTACTTTTTTTACAAAACAATGTATCTTTTTACTATCACAAAACTTTTTAACAAAATCTTCGTCATTTTGTGCCGTTAAACGCAAGCCGTGATTAATATGTGCTACGCAAATATTATAACCAGCCTCATACAATATATTCAATAGTGTTATTGAATCTGGGCCACCAGATACACCAACTAAAATTTTATCATTTTCATTTATTAAATTGTATTTTTTAATTGTTTCTTTTACCTTATTTAGCAACAATTTTCTCCTTTCAAATTAAGAATGATATTTATCTAAATTTACAAACTTCGTGTATTGATTTAACCAAAGTAACTCTGTTGTACCTGTTTGACCTGCTCTGTTTTTTGCTAAAATAACTTCTGCTACATTTTTCTTTTCTGTTTCAGGATTATAGTAATCATCTCTATATAAAAACATAACCATATCAGCATCTTGCTCTATTGAGCCTGATTCTCTTAAATCACTTAGCATAGGTCTATGATCTGGTCTTTGTTCCGGAGCACGGCTAAGCTGTGAAAGTGCAACTATTGGCACACCTATTTCTCTCGCAAGCACTTTAAGCGACCTACTGATTTCTGATATATCTGCTTGTCTACTTGCATTCATTTTACTTGCATTCATAAGTTGTAAGTAGTCTATTACTACTAACCCGATATCATACTCCATTTTTAATTTTCTGCATTTTGCTCTCAATTCAATTGGAGAAAAGCCAGAAGAATCGTCAAGTATTATTTTTGTCTCAGATAAGCTTCCAGAAGCATTTGTAAGGCTTATCCAGTCTTCATCTTCTAATTTACCACTTCTGATCTTTTGGCTATCTACCATAGCCTCACTTGCTAGTATTCTTCCAACAAGTTCTTCTTTGCTCATCTCCAAGCTGAAATATGCAACTGCTTTTTCAGATTTAACCGCTGCATTCGTTAATAAATTAAGTGCAAATGCAGATTTACCCATAGCTGGTCTTGCTGCAACAATTATCAATTGCCCTGGCATAAACCCAAGTGTCTTGGCATCTAAATCTAAAAAACCACTTGGTATTCCTATAATTCCTGATTCTCTGGTTGCAAGGTCTTCTAAGTTATTAAATGTATCAACTAAAACATCTTTAATTAAAGAATATGTAGAATTACTTTTCTTTTGTACAATATCAAAAATTTCTTTTTCTGCTTTTTCCGTTATATACGAAACATCTTCTGTGGCTTCATAACTCTCTTTGCTTATGTTATTGGCAGCTTTTATAAGCTTTCTTAATATTGACTTCTCACAAACAATATTAGCATAATTTTCTACGTTTGAAATAGCATACATAGGATTTGTAAGTGAAGCTAAATATTCAAAACCATTTACAACATCATATTTTCCACGTATTCTGAGCTGTTCTTTTAACGTTAAAAAGTCTATTGGCTTGTTTGCTTCACACAAATCTAATATTGCCGAGTATATCTCAGCGTGCTCATTTCTATAAAAGTCTTCTGGCTTTAAGATTTCAATTACAGTGTAGACAGCATCTTTATCAACTATCATTGAACCTAAAACAGCTTGTTCTGCTTCTATATCATTTGGAGGAATTCTTCCTAATAATTCATCATTCATATTACTTACAACTCCACTAACTTTGTATTATTCAGCAATTACATTAACTCTTAATGTTCCACTAATTCCCTCAAATAACTTTATTTCTATGTTATAAACTCCAACTGTTTTTATTGCATCTTCAAGACCTATCTTTTTCTTATCTACTTCTACAAAATACTTTTTATTTAATTCACTAGCAATGTCCTTAGCTGTAACACTTCCAAATGTCTTTCCATTTTCGCCCGCCTTAATTTTAAACACCAATTCAAATTTTTTCATTTTTTCAACAAGCTCTTTTGCACTTGCCATTGTCATATCGTGTTTATATTTATTAGCCTCTTGCTTTGTTTTCAAAGCATTTAAGTTTGAGGCATCAGCAACAACTGCAAGCTTCTTTGGTAACAAATAATTTCTTGCATATCCGTCAGAAGCATCTAAAATTTGTCCTTTCTTTCCAACTGACTTAATATCTTGCATTAAAATAACTTTCATAATTTATTTCTCCTTTCACATTATCCATTTTTTGTTTCTGTAATTGCTTCAAGCAACATCTTTTTAGCATCATCAACTGTGACATTTTCTATTTGTGCGCCAGCAATCATCATATGACCGCCACCACCCAGTTTTTCAAGAACAACTTGAACATTCAATTCGCCATTAGATCTACCACTTATATAAACTTTATTATCGACTTTTGATAATACAAAAGACGATTCAATTCCATTTAAATTTAATAATTCATCAGCAGCTTGAGCCGTTATTTGAATTTGGTTTTCTATTCCTGATGGACAAATCGCAATTGCAATATTATTAAATACAATTTCAGAATTTCTTATGACATCTGCAATTGCAATATACGTGTCAACATCATTTTGAAAGAACTTGTTTATTGTTGCAACATCTATTCCAGTTTTCTTTAAATATGCTGCTGCTTCAAAAGTTCTTACACCTGTTTTTTGTGTAAAATTCTTTGTATCTGTCAAAATGCCAGCGTATAAACATTCAGCTTCAACTTTGGTGATTTCTATCTTTTCTTCTGCATATTGCAAAATCTCTGTAACAAGCTCACTTGCTGACGAAGCATAAACTTCGTGGAAAGTAAGCACTGGATTCTCGATTGCTTCTGTACTTCTTCTGTGATGATCTATCACAACAACCTTATTGGCTCTCACAAGTACTTGTGGTGCATCAACATAGTCAGCTTTATGAGTATCAACAACAACAACTAATGTGTTTTCAGACACCTTGCTTGCAGCTTCATTTCCGTTAATTAAAACTCCGTCATACTGTTCAATAGCCTGTATTCTGTCGTATAAATCATTAACCGTTATTCCACCATTAAAAACAATGTTAGCTTCTTTATTATGTGCGTGTGCTAAACAATAAACGCCCATAGCAGCTCCAAGAGAATCTGCATCCATATTTTTATGCCCCATTATAACAACATTATTTGACTCATCTATAAGTTCTTTCAAAGCTTGGGCTATAACTCTTGGCTTTACTTTTGTCATCTTTTCAACTTCCTTTGTATTTCCGCCAAAGAATTCATACTTTCCATTTTTTCTTACAACAGCTTGGTCTCCACCTCTACCAAGTGCTACATCTATTGTCGCAAGTGCATTCTTAAATTTTTCATTTTCAGTTTCATCTTCAACCACAATACCAATACTCAAAGTTACTGGGATTTTATTAGTTAATGTGATTTCCTTAATATCATTTAAAATTTCAAATTTTGAATCTAAAAAGGCTTTTATAAATTTCTTTTCAAAAATTATTAAATACTTATTTCTGTCAAGGCTTGTCATTATTCCACCCGTAAAAGCAAACCATTCTCTTAGTTTTCTTTCAACGGTTGCAAATAGTTGAGGTCTATCCGTATCTATCATTCCTTGGATAAGTTCTTCATAATTGTCAATCATTATGATACCAACACAGTCTTTTGAATCATCGTACATTTTATACAGCTTGTAATATTCAGTTCTATCAATAAAGTAAAACATCAAAACTGCTTCTTTTTCTTTACTGCCCTTCTTTAAGTTTACTAGATTTCCAAGCAATCTATAATGCTTATCGTGAATGCTCAATTCCTTATCTATTCCAATAAATCTTTCGTCATATTCATCATTTAGCTCTTTGATTAGATTTTCCATATACTTCTGCTTATTTATGCCTTTGAAAAGCATTTCAAGCTCATTATTATTCCAAAGAATATCGCCTTGATTTGTCACAATAATTGCTGGAATTGGAAAGTTAAGCACTGTATCATCAGTTTTCAGCTTAAAAATAAAACTATCTAAATTCTTTATCACTCTTTCTCTCATAGAAATGTTTTTTCTATAAGTAAAAAACAATACGCAAAAATATATAAAAACTGCCAAAGGAATACATCGAATATCCATACAGCATACTAAAACCAAAATAATGAAAATAATGATAAGATACGTTCTGTACTTAGGCACAAAAATATCCTTAAAATTAACTTTTTTCATATATTTTCCTCCTCATATTTATGCTCTTATTTTATACGTTTTAGCTTATATTGTCAATAAAAGAAGATACTATCGAGACACATTAAAGTCAAAAATTAAAAGCCCTAAGAGCTTTATATATTAAGCCTTTGCTAATTTTTATAGCGTCGCCATATATAAAATCTTAGGACTCATTTAATACAAATCAAAAACGCAAATCTAATAAATTAAATTTTAATATAAGTCTTAATTTTGTATCTTCTTCTTTATTGCTTTTATTGCTTTTTCTCTATCAAGCATAACAACGTGACCACAGCCTTTGCATTTTAACTTGAAATCAACGCCAACACGTGTTATTTCCCACTCTTTGCTTCCACAAGGATGCTGTTTTTTTGTTTCAACAATGTCTCCAACTACATAATCCATATAAAAACCACCTTTATTACTTAAATTATGATGCACTATCTATATCTAGCTTAGTCGCCTTTTTAGACTTTTTAGCCGTGCTTGACTTAGAAGTAATATTTGTAATCTTATTCATATCATATTCAACTTTTGGTTCTTCTGTACCGTCAACAGTTGCTCTTGTTATTGTGCATTTAGATATTTGTTTGTTAGTTGGAATTTCAAACATAATATCTCTCATTGTTTCTTCAAGTATAGCTCTTAAACCTCTGGCACCTGTTTTTCTTTCAATTGCCTTATCAACAATTGCATTAAGTGCATCTTCTTCAAATTCAAGATCAACACCATCTAATTCAAAAAGCTTTTTATATTGCTTTACAAGTGCATTCTTAGGTTTAGTTAATATGTCTATATAAGCATCTCTTGTTAGAGGCTGTACTGTTGTAATAACAGGTAATCTTCCAACAAATTCAGGAATAAGACCAAATTTAACTAAATCTTGTGGCAATAATTTTTCAAGTAAGTCTTTTTCTTGTTGTTCTTCTGCCTTTTCAATTTCTGCACCAAAACCAATACTTTTCTTGCCAACTCTTGAATTTATTGTTTTTTCCAATCCTTCAAAAGCACCAGCGCATATAAATAAAATATTAGTTGTATCAATTTGTAAAAACTCTTGATGTGGATGTTTCCTTCCGCCTTGTGGTGGCACAGAAGCAACAGTACCCTCAACAATTTTAAGTAAAGCTTGCTGAACGCCTTCACCACTTACATCTCTTGTAATAGAGACATTTTCAGATTTTCTAGCTATCTTATCTATTTCATCAATGTATATAATACCCTTTTGTGCTTTTTCAATATCATAATCAGCAGCTTGAATAAGTTTTAATAGAATGTTTTCAACATCTTCGCCAACATATCCAGCCTCTGTAAGTGCTGTCGCATCAGATATTGCAAAAGGAACATTCAAAATTCTAGCTAATGTTTGTGCAAGATAAGTTTTTCCGCAACCTGTTGGACCAAGCATTAAGATATTACTCTTTTGAATTTCAACGCCGTCCTCAGCTTCCTTTCCACTTTCCTTGTGATTTATTCTTTTATAGTGATTATATACCGCCACCGAAAGAGACTTCTTTGCGGACTCTTGCCCAATTACGTATTCATCAAGTTTATCCTTAATCTCTTTTGGTGTGAGCATATTAAAGCCCTTATCAACAAACTCTTCATCATAGTTTTCAAGTTCATCTTCAATTATGTTAGAACATAAGCCAACACATTCATTGCAAATATACACACCAGGACCTGCAACAATTCTTTTTACAGCTTCTTGTGTTTTTCCGCAAAAAGAACATCTAACACTCTTTGTATCCTCAAATTTTGCCATCTTTACCTCCTATTTATTATTTTTAGCTTTTGTAAAAGGCGTACACTTATCCTTTTTAAGTAAAAGTCTACGCCTATATTTTTCTACCATTTAAGCTTTTCTAGTCATAACTTCATCAATTAAGCCATATACCTTTGCTTCTTCTGCAATCATAAAGTTATCTCTATCAGTATCTCTCTCAATAACCTCTAATGGCTTACCAGTGTTCTCGCTTAAAATCTTATTCAATTTGTCTCTGGTTTTAAGTAAAAATTCAGCGTGAATTTTTACATCAGATGCTTGACCTTGTGCTCCACCTAATGGTTGATGTATCATTATTTCAGCATTAGGTAATGCATATCTTTTGCCTTTTGTTCCAGCAGCAAGTAAAAAGGCTCCCATACTTGCAGCAAGCCCAACACAAATTGTTGAAACATCCGGTTTAATATATCTCATAGTATCATAAATAGCCATTCCAGCTGTAACTGAGCCACCAGGGCTATTTATATAAATGTGAATATCTTTATCTGGGTCTTCAGACTCTAAAAATAGTAACTGCGCTACAACTAAGCTAGCAGTAGCATCTGTTATTTCATCACCAATAAATATAATTCTATCTTTTAAAAGTCTAGAAAATATATCATAGGCTCTTTCACCATTTGCCGTTTTTTCAATGACATTAGGTACTAAATCGTTAGTTATCAATTAAAACACCCTTTCTTTGGTAAAATTTTTGTGCATTGGCTAACTTAGTAGCCAATGTAACCCACTAACCTTACTATTTTGCTAAATTATCCATAATGAATTTAACAGCTAAATCGTATTTTAATTCTTCTTTAACATATTCTTTCAAGTCATCTGTTGGATTTTTAATTAGTTCTTCAACATTTGCACCTGTGCTGTTATATCTTTCTGCAATTGCTTTAAGTTTTTCTTCAATATCTTTATCTGTTATTTCAATATTCTCAGCTTTGAAGATAGCTTCTAATGTTAATTTAGTCTTAACATTCAATTCTGCTCTTTCTTTATATTGTTCCTTGAACTCAGAAAGTGTCATTCCCATTAGTTGCAAGTATGTTTCTAAATTCATACCTTGATATCTAAGTCTTGATTCCATTTCCTTTGTATAGTCATCAATTTCATTTTGAACCATAGCAACTGGAATGTTGATTTCTGTTGCATCAACAACAGTTTTAATAGCAGTTTCTTCGTTTTCAAATTTAGCTTTCTTTTCATTTTCCTCAGCTAACTTCTTCTTTGTGTCTGCTTTTAACTCTTTTAAAGTATCAAATTCACTTACATCTTTTGCGAATTCATCATCAATTTCAGGTAATTCTTTTACTTTAATTTCATTAACTTTAACCTTAAATGTAGCAGGTTTTCCGGCTAAATCTTTTGAAAAATAATTTATAGGGAAAGTTACATTAACATCTGTTTCTTCTCCAACCTTTAAACCAATTAGTTGCTCTTCAAAACCAGGAATAAATGTGTTACTTCCGATTTCTAATGAATAATTTTCTCCTTTTCCACCATCAAATGCTTTTCCATCAACAAAACCTTCAAAATCAATTACTGCTGTGTAACCATTTTCAACTACTGCATTTTCGTCTCCCGTTACGATTCTTGCATTTTTCTCAGCCATTTCTTTAATAGCTGCATCAACATCTTTTGCTGTTACTTTATATTCTTTTTTCTCTATGCTGATTCCTTTATATGCTCCAAGCTTAACTTCTGGCTTTACAGCAACAGTTGCAACAAAAATAAGGTCTTTGCCTTTTTCCATTTGTGTTATATCGATTTCTGGCATTGCAACAGCTTCAATTTCATTAACTTTAATTGCATCTTCATAATATTCTGGTGCAACAATATTGAAAGCATCCTCAAATAAGATATTATCTCCATAATATCTTTCAACTATATTTCTTGGTGCCTTGCCTTTTCTAAAACCAGGTACTGAAAAATATTTAGCATTTCTGAAAAATGCTTTTTGAAGAGCTTCTTCAAATTTCTCTGCCTCTATTGTTATCTCTAGTTTAACTAAACTGTTCTCTAATTTTTCTACTTTTACACTCATTTTAAATGTTCCTTCCTATTTGTTTTTAGTTCTTAAATACTTCTATTAAACACATTTTCGACTTAAATATGCAAGTACTTAAA
Source organism: uncultured Clostridia bacterium (assembly GCA_934132775.1). GTDB lineage: Bacteria > Bacillota > Clostridia > TANB77 > UBA1234 > UBA1234. The sequence goes on from CAKPAA010000011.1 coordinate 45,795, forward strand.
ATATTGCAGTGCACATTATATCATATATATAAATAATTTCCAATACCAATTTTAAAGATTTTTAAAAATGTAAATATTTTACACCACATGCAACAATAAAAAGAAAGTAGGCTTTTGTCCACTTTCTTTTTATTGTTTCAATTTTAAATTAGTAATAATTTTTGAGTATTACACGCTTTCAACATCTAAACTGCTACTAATGTTCTGGCTTTGATTATAGCCATTAAGTTTGTCAAATTATTGGACTGTTTTGTATTGGTTTTCACATTTTTCTTTTCTTTGCCCAATAAAACCACAACCTCACTAACACTAATATACTTTTCATAACCATCATATTGTGGAATATGCTCATATTTTTTTACTTCAAGTCTATCATCAATATCGATACTTTTATTTTTTTCAATATCTTTTGCAACTTTTATTACACATTGATGTTTTTCTTCATATTCTAATATTTCTGGGCACTCAAAAGGCATTTCTGCAAGCATAGCAGATTTTGCTTCTAATGCTTTTCTCACTTCTAGCTCTTCCACACTTTCATATGGAATTTCATTTAAAGCGTCCTTGTAATAGTTCCACATATCATAACTTTCGTTGTCTAGTGCCCAAACGCCTGCACCTAATAAATCATATTTATTTACTAATGCTAATTTAGCTTTGATACTGTTTTCATTCTCATAATATATGTTATATGTACCTTCTTCTAAGTACCTGCCATTTACATATGGTCCATTTTCGCCCTCTTTTACTGTTATTGTAAGTTTTGGTGTTTGCGTTTCTTCATCATATCTTGGAACTACTTTAAATTTATTTATTATTTTTGGCATTTGTGCCATGATTATTGCTTCTCCACCAACGCTTGCGCCTTCTTGCCAATATCTACCATACATTGGAATTCCCATTACAATTTTGTCTTTCGGTACACTTTCTAGCATAGCTTTTATTGATTCTTCTACAAATGATATGCTTGCAACAGGTCCTTCTGCGCCGCCATAGCAATGTTCATCATAAGTCATTACTAGAAAATAATCTACATAGTCTGCAAGTGCTGCATAATCATATGCTGCAACCCAAGTTGTAGTTAATCTTTTTGGATTTGGAGCTACTGCAATAGACAATGTTTTGTCTTCTGGTAGCGCTTCTCTTAACAATTTCATAAAGTTTGTCAATTTATCTTTGTCTTTTAAGCTTAAATTTTCTAAGTCAACATTTACTCCATCTAGGTTGTAAACATATATAGCATTTGTAATTTCATCAATTAAAACTTCTGGATTTGCAAGAGCTGCCTGTGCTCTTTTTTGTCCCCAGTGATTACTTAAAAAAGGTGTTACTTTTATTCCTTTTTCGTGCATATTTGCTATAAAGTCTTCATCTAAAATGCTGTTAATTTCTAATCTTCCGTTTGCTTGTAAATCAAAACAAGTTGGAGAAACAACGTTAATACTGCCTTTTGTTGCTTCCACAATTTCTATGTGAGATTTAGATGCATTGTAGATATAGCCCAAACTTAAACGTTCTGCTGCAAAAACAGTAGACGACAATATTGAAGCTGTTATTACTGTTGTTACTACAAACTTTCTCATAGAAATCACCTCTTTTTCTCCTTCTTTAATAAATTTTCTTCTGTTTCTTGAATTTTTCTTCGCGTATTTTAATAGCTTGTGATATGGAATATAATTTCAATTTATCAAACTACAATTCAAAGTTTCATACCTAAGAAATATTTTCTTTATTTGTAATTACATAACTATTTTACCATATAGTGCAAGCCTTTTCAATGCAAAAGTCCCCAAAAACTTGCAGTGCAACGCTTCCGTAGAAAAGAAAATTTTAAAAAATAAAAAAGAGTCAGAACTTATGACAACTCATTTCGTTATCATTTTTCTAACTCTTTTCTTTATTTCCGTAAGCTTTTAGCCCTCTGTTCTCATTGCTTCTATTGCTTTTATCTTTGTTGCCTTAATTGCAGGATATAAACCTGAAAGCACACCTATAACAACTGAGAAAATTAGTGCTGCAACTGCAAGCCAAACCGGTATGATGGATATGTCATAACCCGAATAAATACCAAGTGAACTTCCTATATCTGGTGCATATTTATTCAGTATAAACGAAATTGCATAACTGAATGCAAGACCAAAGCCTCCACCTAAGAATCCTATTATGCTAGCTTCAAATAGGAATAACTTTCTTATATCTGTTACCACACATCCTAAAACTTTCATAACACCAATTTCCTTAGTTCTTTCATATATTGACATTATCATTGTGTTAGCAATACCAATAGCTGAAACAAGTAATGATACTGCACCTATTCCACCCAAAACTAATTGTATTGTGTTAGAAGTTTTTTGAACATTATTTAAATCATCAGCCATACTGTACGTTCCATAGCCCATTTCTTTTATTTTGTCTTGAACGCTTTTAACATATTTTGTATCTTCAACACTTACCCAAATTGTTTCGTATTTTAATTCTTTTTTCTTTTTATACTCTGAATTGTATTTCTTATACCATTCTATAACTTGTGTCAAAGGAGCATATGCATTGTATCCGAGTTCGCTCGTACACTCTCCCATTATTCCTGCGACATTAAGTTTCATATATTTAGGAGTTTTGTCTCCGTATGTATCTTCAAATGTTATTTTTACATTGTCTGTCATCAAATCAACTTGATTCTGACTGTTCCAGTTTCTTCCACCACCTCTTGGATTATAAAAGTGGTATGAATCTTGGCCAAACAATATTCCAGTAGGATTATTATCTGAAATCATATCACCAGAAACTACTTCTGGGAAATCAAAATACTGCACCGTTTCTGGATCTATTCCATATATCTGAATCCAGCTTTGGTATTTACCAGACTTCATAGTTGCTGACATGCTTAAAATAGGAGTTACTGCTCTGACATGTTCTAATTGTTTAAGCTGTTGCACCAACTTATCATCTAACTTCTGCTCCTGAGACGCTCCCATTCCTGTTTCTTCATCATATGTATAGTTCCAGCTGTTAATCTGAATTTTGGTTAAATTGCCCCATTCCGAAAGTTGTTTTTTATACCCCTCAGACATAGCAATACCCAAAGATAACATTATAACAATTGAAAAAGTACCTATTGCAACACCAATTGCCGTAAGTATAGTACGAAGTTTTCTTCTCCATAAGTTTTTAAAACCCATACTCGTAAAATCAACAATTTTCATATCAATTTACCTTTCCTATTTTTTAGCTACTTTAATTCCTCTAACTATTCCAAGTGCTATACCAATAGCAGCACAAACTCCTATAACAATATATAATATAACTTGTGTACTAATTCCAGCCTTTGGTGTGTCAATTTCCCCTGTCATATCGCCATAATTTCCTGACATGTCTACTCCGCCAACATAATCATTACCAATATCAACCGTTCCGGTATCTACCATTTGGCTATCTACGTCAACATCTGTTGCTACACCTGCTGTATCGACTATATTAGATGTTTCTACAACATTATCTGTCAAAGACATAACATCAGCAGCTATTTTTTTAGCATTAACTTCCATCATATTATTTACCTCCTAATTTAAGACTAAATCTCATCTTCTAATTTCTTTCTAACAATTTTAGTTGTAATAATTCTTGTTACTATGTATGTAACTAATAACGTTCCAATACCAGACACAACTATTACCCAAGTTGCAATCTTGTTTTCTTCTTCTGGAACAACTGGTGTATCTATTCCGCCAGGATTTGTTGGATCATCTGTTGGATCTACACTAGGCATTTCCATAGCATATCCTTCAAAATCTTTCTTTACTTCTATTATAGCACCTGATGAATCTTCAAAAGATAATATTAAAGTGCCATAGTTAGTTCCTGATTTAGTTGGCGTTACTTCTATATCATAATAATCTGATGTACCTGCTGTGCAGTTGCCAATATAGTTAATTGGTTGAACTGATGTGAAGTCTCCCTCTACGCTTGCTGTTAAGTTGGAAATCGTAGCTTTTCCCATATTGATATATGAGAAAGACAAACTTGTATTTGAGCCTAACATTGCGTCATTTGCATATACAGAATTTATTTCAAGTTTTGAATATTCTGTTACTGGTATATTAATTGTTTCGCTTGAACTATATTCATTTCCGTTATAATCTTCATAATCGAATGATAAAATCAAAGGATATGAGTTGGACGTTAAGTCTTGCTTAGCCCTTAATTCTATGTTTTCATTGATTACTGCTGATGTTGGAATATCTTCAACGTAGAATGTGTTGCTTCCCTTAGTTATTATAAAAGCACCCTCCGTTGAAGTTAATGTAATTTTCATATTTCTTAATTTTTTATCTTTACTTGTATTTTTGAAGTTGAAATTAAAGTTAAATACATCTCCTGCAACTATTGATGTTGGACTTGTTGAGTATGAAGAAATAATTATCTTAGGCTTTGCACTTGAGCCATCATCATCTGCAACTTCATTTTGGCTTAAAACATTTGATATATATATAGTCTTCTCTGTTGTTATTTCTGTTCCACTTGTATCTTTACATTTAATTTCAACAGAAATTGAATTTGGTCCTTTTGCAATTTTACTTGAAGCAAACATATCAAAGTTTACAGTTGTGCTAGCACCACTTTTTAAATCACCAACAAATTTATAATCGTTTGAATCAACAGCCATAAAGCCATCCATACTCATATTTTTTAAAGTTACTTCAACATTAGAAGCATCAACTTCTCCCCTATTTGTTATTGTAAATTTTAAAGGAAAGTTTTTACCTGCTGAAACAGAAGTATCTCCTGTTGAAATATCACTTATATTTATAATTGGTTTTACCAATTCCTTAGTTATCTTAAAATATATTTTTTGCTCTGTTTTAAAAGTCTGATCGTGCACGTTTGTGCATTCCGTTGTAAATTTAAGTGCATAGATTCCTGCCTTAGCATTATCAGCTATTTTAAAAGAAAAAGAATATTGATCACTTTTTCTAGATCTTAAAATAGAATCTCTTTTAAATTCAACTGGTTTTTCAAATACCAGTGGCATATCATCAAATATTGGTGTTATTGTCAAATCATATGCGTTACTATCACTTTCATTTTTATATGTAATAGTTAAATTAAAATCTTTACCTGCTTCTGCTTCCGGTGTTTTTTCTGGTTGTTCTATTTTTATTTTTGGCACATTTTTTTCATAATCTGATGCTTGTACTGTTACGCCAGAAGCGAAAGCAAGAACAAGTACTAACATAATAATAAAATTAATTTTCTTCATTTTTTATTTCCCCCTCAATTTTCTCAATGTGACCATCGTGAATATGTATTATTTTGTTTGCATACCTAGCCATAGTTATATCGTGTGTAACCATGACTATGGTTTGGTTATAATCGGTTGCCATCTGCTTAATAATTTGCATAATTTCATTAGATGTCTTACTGTCAAGGTTTCCTGTTGGTTCGTCGGCAAACACCACTTCTGGATTTGCCACAAATGCTCTTGCAATACCAACTCTTTGCTGCTGACCACCACTCATTTGGTTAGGCTTATGTTTCATTCTTTCTTTAAGTCCAACCTTTTCTAGCATAACTTTTGCTTTTTGCAATCTTATTTTATGAGGCACTTCTTTGAATATAAGCGGTAATTCTACATTTTCAATAGCATTAAGTGAATTTATCAAATTATATGACTGGAAAACAAACCCCAAATACTTCTGCCTAAACTTCGCAAGTTGGTGTTCTCCCATTTTGGTTATATTTTTTCCTTTAATAAAAATATCTCCTGATGTTATTTTTTCAATCCCAGCCATAATATTTAGAAGTGTTGACTTACCTGAACCCGACGAGCCCAGTAAGCAACAAAAATCTCCCTTATCTATTGTAAAACTCACATTGTCTAGTGCTAATATTTTTTCGCTACCAACCTTATATATCTTAGTTGCATTTTTCACCTCAATTATTGGTTCCATCTACTTTTTTCACCTCTTTTACATCAGCATCATTTGCAACGAAAATCAAGATTTTTTAATTTTCATTTATGAATTCATGAAAGCCATAGACATTCTTTACTCATGACATAAATAATCATATATAAAAATGTCTATTTCTTTCTATATCTCTTACAAACGATTTGACATTATTCGTCAAAATAAAGTTTCATTTTTTTATATTTTTTTCAAAATTTCTTCCTTAGTAACTCCCATTTTTTCTAATTCGCAAATTTCCTGCTTAATAGCATTGATTTTTTCTTTTATCTTTCTTTTGAAAACATCATCTGTCTTGTCTGCTATAAAAGAACCTTTTGTCGATATTGTTATTATTGTACCTCTGTTTTCTAATTCCTCATATGCTTTCTTAACAGTATTAGGATTTATTCCAAGATTTGTTGCCATTTCCCTAATTGAAGATATTTGCTCATTAGGTTTTAAAATTCCAAGCACCACAAATCTTTCAATTTCATTAACAATTTGCTCATAAATAGGAGTTCTACTTTGGTAATCTAAATTTATCATCTTGTTTACCTCCTATTCAATTACTTCATTTTCTATTAAATTACCAGAAACATCATAGCTATCAATGGTCTTATCAGATGCCTCTACTGTTTCTCCATATTTTTCATAATAATAATCCTCTTCTGATTTAATTTGTCCTAAAACATATTCATCATATTGTTTTAATATATTAACAACTTCTTCAACTTTATTCGTTATAAAATACGCATAAAATTGATTATAGTAGTCATACACGTATATTTTTACATAGCCTTTTGAGTAATCAACACTTTCTTCTTTATTTGATTGTATAAACTTCTTAATTTCTTCTATTGAAATGTCTGGATAGCCTAAAATTGCATTTCCCTCATTTTTAACAGTGCAGTCTAAATATGAACCACGTTTATTAGTGCTTTCACTTAAAAATGAAACAATAGCGGAATTGCTTAGTTCATTAACATATTTTCTAAGTTCAATATTGTCGTTTAAATTATATTCATATCTGTAAAGAGTATGATTTTTATATGAATATGCACTAAATAAATTATTAACATATCTAGCATAATATGTTCCATATACACTCTCTGTGCACTCAGTGTTTCTAAGCATCTCTTCTATTTTTTTCTTTTGCTCGTTATTCGCAATTTGTGAACTTATAATTATACGAACATCACTTTTCTCTTCTTTTTCTTGGTAAGGCTCAGCATATTTTCTAACTTTCGCAAGTAGTTCCTCATTCAAAGTAACATCAGCTTTAAATTTGTTAAGACCCACGCTTAATGTTCCGTCAAGCAGGCTGCAGTCATCGTCCGCACCATATTTATATTCAGCAATTTCAGAAATAAGTTCTTTATCCGTAATCTTATAAACATATTTTCCATCTTGTGATTCTAATTCTATTTTAGTTATATCACTCTCATCATAACTTTTAAAAGTCTTGTTCATGGCATACACTAAAAGTTTAAGTACGCCAATAAGCACAATACAAGCAATTAGTAAAACCGAAATATTCTTTAGAAATTTGATTTTTTTATTCGTGACCAAATCATATAAAAACCAATAAACAACTATCATCGCAATCCAGAAAATTACCCACCCATCAGATGAAAACTCTTTAATAAATAGAGATATTATAATAAAAGGTACTAATGTTAATGATTTTATAAACAAGTGCATATTAGGTTTTATAAAAGATTCTGTAGCCATTTCCATCTTTCTCTTTTTGAAAAATACAAAGCCTAAAACTATATAAATGCAAGATAATATAAGCATCTTAATAATCGAAGTGCTCTTAAAAGCATATTCTAATCCAAAAATATTTGCAGGTGCTGTGTATGTTGGTTCAATTTCTTGGTAAATTCTAATATTATTAGTCAATTCATTTGAAATATCACCTTCTTGCGTCAAATAAACAGCAACAGTTGGCAATATAAAAGTTATAAGTAAAGTTACAACAATCTGTGTCATAGCGTTTCCAGACAAACTCATAGCTATATTTGAAACAGCAAATACAAAAATATATCCAATAAATTGGTAAAAAAATACGTCCCACACAAGCCCTGGAAATATAAGCGAGCTTGAGAAACTAGAAACAATAAATGTACAAATCAAAGTTAAAAGTTGTGTAATTAAGATAAGCAATATTCCACCAACGGTGTTAGTTGTAAAAACTGTTTCTCTGCTAAGTGGCATAGAACACATAAAATCTACACTATTTTTCTTATAAACATATCCAAATAAACACAAAGAAAAAATAAATGGTACAATATACATTCCAATCACATTTACGATTGAAAGGTTTATAAAATCATATACTTGGTCTTGTGTTGCAATCAAAGTTATAGTCGTAAAAAGTGGCACAATTAGAGTAAAAATTGCAATTATCAATCTTGATTTCTTTATATTTTGCATTAGATAATCAAAATTAAACCATTTTGTTAAATTCATATCCTAGCACCTCCATTTGATAAATAAATATTTCTTCAAGAGTTAGTGGCAAAAAGTCTAAAATTACAGGATTCATAGCGTTCAATTTTTCTTCATACTCTTCTCTATTGCCTTCTAATATGATGGTAGCAACACTTCCACTCTTTTTAAAGCTTAACACTTTAAAATCACTAAAATTATCTTGTGAAAATTCATCTCTTAAAGAAATCTGAATTTTAAACATATTAGTTTTCAATGTATCAATTTCACTTTCAAATAAAATTCCACCTTTATACAAAAGCCCTAAATTATCGCAAATATCTTCTAACTCTCTTAAATTGTGGCTAGAAACTATTATTGTGCAACCTTTTTCCTCCATTTTTTCTGAAATGGCTTTCTTAATAAAACTTCTAACAACGGGATCGATTCCATCGAAGGTTTCATCAAAAAACATATACTCAGCATTTGTTGCAAGCGCGCATATAAGTGCAGTCTGTCTCTTCATTCCTTTTGAAAAAGTTTCAATTCTTTGCAATTCATTCAAGTTAAGCGTTTTCACAAGTTTCATTGCATATTCAGTGTCAAAATTTTTATATAGTTTTTTATAAAATTTTAATGTATCTTTTATTGTATAATTTTTAAAAAAGAATAAATCATCAGACACATATACAAATTTTTGCTTTATCTCCTCTACATCTTTTAATTTCTCACCGTCAACCTCAATAGAACCAGCATCTTTATTATATACTCCTGTTATTATTCTCATAAGTGTTGACTTACCAGCTCCGTTTGCGCCAATTAAACCATATATAGTTCCTGTTTTTATTGTACAATTCAAGCCGTCTAATACTTTTTTGTCTCCAAAACTTTTTACAAGTCCGGTAATTTTTATCATACCATTTCCTCCTTTTCGCCGTTTTAGCATTGTACTATCTGTACTAGTACAATAGTATTATATATATGTTTAATTGTCAAGAAAAATATCAAATTCTTCCAAACATTCTAGCACTGCTTATTTTTCGTTGACAATTAAGCAATACCAATATATAATGCAATTGTCAAAAATAACTGTTACGATGCATAAAGGAGGTATTCCATTATGAAAAACATTATCAATTTCGTTTCTGAAAAAGTTCAGTTATATAAGCTCCAAAAAGATTTAAACGAACTGTGTAAAAAATATCACTGCAAACTCCTTGCACCTGTCCAAATCAAGAAAACAATGCAAGACCTTATCGGCTTCGAAAATGAAAAAGAAGTATTACAAGATGCCCTCCTCTTCTTTGAGGACCTACGGGACGATAAAGAAGAGGAGGATTCACCGGTGAATCCTAATTCCAGATTTTTGCTTTTGGGCACGACTGGTTCCGGCAAAACCGAACTCGTTGAAGCTGTCGCAAAGACTGCCAACGTGTGCCTTTTAACCGTACATTGTGAGCTTTTTAAACAGCTTAAAAAACAATCTGAAATTGAAAAAGTTATCAACAAAATTTTTAATGTTGCGAACTCCTTCGAAGGACTTGTGCTAAATTTTGACGATTTTGAAATAATAACCAGTATTCCCGAATGTGAACAAATTGCACTCCAAATTGCCATAAGACTTCAAGCCTGTAATAGTATCGTTGCGTTCTTATCTACAACTATTGGCGGCAACACATCGTCGAACATAGTGTATCCATTTTCGCTTATTGGTGATAATCTGTTCAATATCAACAAGACTATCGTCGTATTGCCTCCAACCGTTGAAACTCGAAAAGCCTTGTTTATTAAATTCTTTGAAGAATTTAATGTTAAAATCGATGGAGATTATGAAATCTACGCAGATAGACTTGCAAAACAAACTTTTTCTATGTACCCTGGAAATTTGGAGTATTTCGTAAAAGAAACTGTTTTGTATGCACGTAAACATAAGCGTGACGTGCTTACTTATAAAGATTTCAACGAAGTTCAGCTCACTATCTCTGCTGGCTCTGGATACCTCAAAATGACTGAAAAAGAAAAGCTTTCTACCGCCTATCATGAAGTTGGTCACCTCATTGCTGGATACTATGGAAATACTGAATACGTAATTGGTCGTGTTGAAATTACGCCTCGTGTCACTTCTTTAGGGCTCACTCTTGAGGAAGTTAATGACGAAAAGTTTTCTATGTTTAGTAAAGAAATTAAACAACAAATTATCTATTTGCTTGGTGGTATGGCAGCAGAAGAAACTATCTATGGCGATACTTCGAGTGGTGTCTCCTCTGATCTTGAGCGTGCAAATTCATACGCAATTAGGATTGTTTCTGAATGGGGGATGAATAAAGAAATTGGTCCTTTCATCTATAATCTTGAAGAATCTATCACCTCTGAACATTTCCGCAGAATCTTCGAAGAAAAAATTCAAGCTCTGCTCAAAGAACTGTACGATGTGACTCTCAAAATTATGGAAGACCATAAAGACGTTCTTGAAGCCATCGCTCCAGTGCTCGTGAAAAATGAGGTTCTGCTCGGTGACGAAATTAAGAAAATTATTTTGAAAGTTGAGCCTGATGCAGAACAGCATCGTGGGAACTACATCTAAAAAATAAAAAGGCTATCCGATTTCGGATAGCCTTTTTGGTTAGCTTTACTCAGCCTTAGTAATGCTGAGTTCGAAGGTATTAGCTTCTTCGGTATCGCCCAAACCGTTAATCACAGCTTGAGCTGCCGCATCGTTCAAAGCATCATAATCCCAAAACAGTTCAACGTCGCTCTTGAATTCGAAGGTGTACTCTGCACCGCCTTCAAGACGAACCGTCGGAATATTCTGGAAAGGATTAGAGCTCAGGTAGTCTGCCCATCTGTCAGCCTTAGCGATGAAATCAAGATTTACAGGCTTGGTGCCTTTATTCTTGACCACACACTTAACATAGGGCACTGTACTCCAACCAGCAGTAGAAGCATCGTAGATATATTGGAGTGTCACACAGTCCCAAGAGAACTTGCCACCGTGATACACACCATCTTCCTTACTCCATTCCACAGTGAGGTAATACTCAGCAATCGTGAAGTAGCCATAGAGCACCACGTCAGCAGCAGGCATATCGAAAGAGTCAAGTGCAATTTCTTGCGCATCGCCCTGACGATACCAACCGTTAAACACGTACTCAGGAGCTTCAGCGATCGTGATGTTGTTGCTTGCCACCTGCACAGTTTCACCAAACTTATAGGTCTGAGAAATCGGCAAAGCAGGCATCGTAACACCATCAACAGTGCTGCTGTAAATATACGTCACCGTATATTCGTGCAGGTCGTAGTACAGGTTCAAGGTAACACTCTCGCCAGGCATAATCCAAGCACTCGTGTTGCTGATTCCAGCGTTAAAGTCATAGCCAGGATAGTCTTTGGTTTGTTCGGGAGTTACTGCCACTTCGGTGTAGTAATCCACATCTTTAATTTCAAGCCTATCCGCAGCAACTTCAACATAGCTGCCATCAAGCTGTTCCTGCCAGTACTTAATCGTGTAACTCGTCTTTCCAACAACGTCATACACAAAGATGATGACGTTATCTTCCGAATTAGAAGTCAAACGAAGTTCCTGAGCAAGCACACGAGGCGTGCAGTAAGGAATATAGACATAGTTTTCAGTGACGATCAAATTCTTAGTAACCTTTCTTACCGGGTTAATAAGATTTTCACCGTTCGCATTAACGTAATACACAGTGTATTCAACTTCCTCAATGGGTTTGTAGTTGAAAATAACCGTGTTGTCCTCTTCCTTTACCTCATAGTTCTGCACAGCGAAATCCGGGAAGTAACCAGTTCTGTTCAAGGCTTCGATGGTAACGATAGTTCCAACAACGCCTTGCTTGATGTCATTCACAGTATCAACGATGTTTCCATCGTTATCAAGATAATTGTGAATAACGGTAATGTCAGCCACGATTTGCTCGCTCGCCGTCCACTTAGCATAGATATTCATATTCTCGGAAACTCTGGTAGCGTCAGCAATCCACGGTTTTTCAACCTGATTACTGTCTTTGTAGTACCAACCACCGAAAACATAATTATCGTGCGTGGGCTCGTTTGGCGAACTCGTAACCAGTTTACCGTACTCGATAACCTGCTCAGACATAAGCGTGTCGCTCGTGCCAACCTTCTTAACGTCATCATAGAAGTTAACCTTATAGGTTTTAAGCTTCCACTTAGCCGTAAGAAGAATGTTTCTTGCAGGCATACTCGAATTAGTAGCGATAAACTTTTCGTAAGCCTCGGTCGGAGTAGAACCAGTATACAGTGCACTGTTGTTGGAATCTTCAAGTCCAGCGAACTCATATCCAACCTTGTATGCATCAGGAATACCCATAGCATCAATAGAAGGAACATTAGCAGCCGAAGCATTAGGAAGACTCGCCTGATAGTACACAGGATTGCTCTCAGAAACAACATTACTGCCATTGCTGAAAGAAATCTTATACTGATTACGACGGAAGTAAATCGTCGCCCAGTTGGTGCTAGCATCCTCAATCATAAAGCCAGGCTGACCGTTATTATCTCCCCAACTTCCAACAGGAGGAATATTTCCACTCTTGCCAGAATCGGTCACATACTTGTCAAAGGTGAAACCTTCAGGACAACGGTATGCGCGGAGCACAACAGAAAGCCTCTGGTCATAATTGTAGAAGAACTGCACCAAGACGCCCTTTTCAGAGTCGCCAGCATACTGACCAGAAAGATTTTGCTTGATATAACCAAAGCCCATACGGTTACTTGCGTTGCCATTGTGATAAATGGTGTAGTTGTAACCCAGATTCGCAGAAGTCGGTGCAGAAATAGCAGCACCAGAACTCTGAATCCACTGGATTTCTCCACCAGCATCACGGTACGGCCAAGAACCAGTAATACCAGCCTCAGTCAAGTCAGCTTCATACTTGTAGTACAGTCTGCCTTGCGAGTGACCATTCCACGTATAAATCTGATTCCGGTTACTGTTGTAACGGAATTCATACCAATACGTGTTACGACGGTAATAAACCTTCACGACAGTGCTGCCGTCAGCATTGATAGCAACATTTTCGTCCATCTTAGAGAACGTGAAATGTGCCGTATCAACGATACCGTTAGCATTTGTCGTTGCCACATTTTGATCAACCACATCGCCAGTGTTACCTGTAAGCTTCACATCACCGTGGAACTGATAATCCATATCATCAGACGGATTAGGATCGCCATTTCCATCGCGATGGTTAGCTGTAGTCCACGTATTAGCCGAAGCAGTGGACTCGATGTAGTAATAAATGTGGTAATCAGCCGTTGCGTTCGGTTGCCAAGTGGAATTGAAGATAACATCGTGTGCAGGCATCGTAAACGTGCCATTCACGATATCGATGGTTTTATCGGTCGTGGTCCACTCAACAAACGTTGCATCGGTGCGATGCGGAGGTGTACCAAACTTTTCAGCGATATTAACGGGAGCTTCAAATTTGACATCGTGCCAAAGTGTAGAAGCACCATCAACGTAGAAAAGTCGATACTGAGACCGCTGGTAGTAGATTTTGACTTCGTTGTTGCCCGTAGCCAACTTGATAGACGTTGCTTCGTCATCAACGAAACCTCTCCACACAAAACCAGTGTAACTCTTAACGAGCGAACTGATTTCAATGACGTCCGCATACTTTGCATCAAAGGTCTCGCTTTCCATCAGACTGTCGGGATAATTACCTTCCAGGTCCTGACGGTAATGCTTCACCGTATAGCTAGCATCAGCCGGCTCGTAAACCACCTCGAAAGTCTCATCTTTCGTCACACTATCAATACTGATAATGTTTCTGAATTCAGAAACGTTCGTGTAGGTATTTCCAGCATACCTAATGCTAGTAGCAGTGTAACCATCAATGCTCGGAAGCGAATAACCCGCATCCAGGCTGAAAGACGAACCATTCATCACCTCAGAGAATTTGCCTTCATAGAGGCTATTTCCACTAGAAGTAACGTAATAGATCGCCACCTGATGGGTCTGGGCTTTCCACTGAGAAACGATGCCAACCGGAGCACTCGGCATAGTGAAACTATTTTCCGAAATGCTCACAGACTCGGAGCACACCACTTTCCAGCCGATAAAATCATAACCGTCCTTGGTAGGAACAGTAAGATTAACCTGCGTTCCGGGAGTGTATTTGCCAAGCAAGCTACCGTCACAGACTACTGCATAAACCTTATCGCCTGCGTCATTTACAGCGATGTCATACGCACCAAGCATAAGCATCATACTGTAAATTTCCAGCCCTTCGCCACTCGCTTCCGGAGGAATGGTAGGCTCAAGAGACGGTTCCGGCGACGGTTCAAAGGTTGCTTCAGCCTCTGGCGTAGTCGTCGATTCTACATCAGGCGTAGTCGACGGCTCGATGGTCGGCTCCTCAGTAGGTTCTGCCGTAGGCTCAGTCGTAGGAATGGTCGTGGGTTCAGTTGTGGGTTCTTCGACCTTTTTATCAGCCTCGTAATACACAACGAATTCAACCGCACCTTCGAGGTTACCAATGCTGGTAAAACCTTTGGAATCGCCAACATTCTGTGTAGAAGCACCCGACGTCATATTTTGGATACTAGTCGGATGATATCCGTCTACCTTAGGCAAGTTAATTCCGCCAAAGCTTTCTCCCTCAGTCACATCAGTATAGTAGCCATTGGCAAGCTCTTTACCAGTTTCAGCATCGATAAACCGAACTGAAATTGTAAAAATCTGCTTAGGTTCCTCAGTGGGTTCAGGAGTTGGTTCTTCGCTAGGAGCCACGGTGGGTTCAGCAGTTGCTTCGATAGGAACTACCGTAGGCTCAGTTGTTGCCTCTTGAGTAGGTTCAGTCGTCGGACATTCCGTCGGAACAGCTGTCGGTTGTTCCGACTCTACAGTAGCCGCAGGAGCAGGTTCTGCTTTTGGCGGTTCCGGTTCAGCTGCGGGTGCAGGAGCGGGTTCTGCTTTTGGCGGTTCCGGCTCGACTGCGGGTGCAGGAGCGGGTTCTGCTTTCGGCGGTTCCGGCTCAGCTGCGGGTGCAGGAGCAGGTTCTGCTTTTGGCGGTTCCGGCTCGACTGCGGGTGCAGGAGCAGGTTCTGCTTTTGGCGGTTCCGGCTCGGCTGCGGGTGCAGGAGCAGGTTCTGCTTTTGGCGGTTCCGGCTCGGCTGCGGGTGCAGGAGCAGGTTCTGCTTTCGGCGGTTCCGGCTCAGCTGCGGGTGCAGGAGCAGGTTCTGCTTTCGGCGGTTCCGGCTCAGCTGCGGGTGCAGGAGCAGGTTCGTTTTGAGGTGCAGGAACAGATTCAACCACCACAGCCCCATCGGGCAAATCAGTGGTAACCTGCAACCCATTGTCGTAGTTCTCAGCAATAACTACGCTTGGAGAAAATCCAAACGTAAAGTTAACGCAAAGAGCAAGGGCAAGTACCCTCGATACCACGGTTTTACATCTCATAACTTTTCCTCCTTACTGTTGGTCAATACGAACCAACAAATAAAGTCCGTATTCTTCCAGAAGATCATCTGGCAAGTCTTCCTCAATCGTCAGAGTAACCGGCAATTGGATCTGACAGTCGCTGAATTCGTTCTTATCAGCCATATAGCCAGTAAGAACAAATGTTGCATCGTAGTCGCCCTTAGGCAGAACCTGCTTGACAGGCAACGTGTACAGATCGATTTCACCAATCTCATATCCCGGATTGAGGAGCCCGTCTTCACCAATCAATTGGTAATATTCCTTCGGATTGTACTCACCTAACTGAGCAAGACTCAATCTTTGCTCTTCATCAAGGTCAGACAGCCAACCTTCCTCCACGCCAGTCAACGTCTTCGGCAAAAAGCCGAAAATATCCTTCCTAGAAAGATGCTCAAGGAGCTCTTCGCCAGAAAGATCCTTAACCTGTTCAGGAGTCATCCCCTCAAACCAGTCAGTGTCATTGACAAGTCGCGTCGCGGTAGACAACGTAATGCCGTCTTGAAGTGCTTTCCAGCCAGTATTGGCAAGTTCAATCTGCTCTTCCTCACTCCGAAATGCCGTTCCGAAGTACGTTACCAAATCCTCATCGAAGATTGCCATCTTCAAGGTCACTCCAATATTAGAGCGAGTAGGATTTGTGTAACCAATCTTTGCTGTCGTACAGCCATACTTGCTATACGCCCGTCCGCTCCACTCACACCAGACCGTGCCTTTATCCTCCAAATCGGAGTTTTCGACAAGGTCTTCCCTCTCCCCAACCTTTACGGCACGGGGATCAGGAGTAACCAATGGTTCACTCGGTGCTTCTTCAGGTGTGTACACTCCGTCTTTCTCGAGAATGTCCACAGCCAAAACAGGTGCCGAAAAAAGAACCATTGCCAAAATAAGTGAAATGAAACAAAGGCGCATCTTTTTCATAATGAAACTCCTCCTTAAAATATGGTCATTTGGTTAAACTTTTACCTCTTTCACTAAACTAACCTTTTCGAAAGAAACTCTCCTTTCTCTGTAAAAATCATTCAGTTACGGTAGAATTATACAATATTTTACACAATATGTCAACCGTTTAGTAAAATATGTAAAATTTCCAAGTAAGAATTTACCACTTTAAGTAACAAATATAATGTTCTTTAAAAGCTTTTTAAATATTTGTACCTAAAAAGCCAAATGTAAAATTCAAAATTACTTTTCATTTTATAGTTAAAGCATTGACTTTTCAAAAAGTTTAAATAATAAAGTTTTTAATAAATATAGATTTTTTACAGCCTATTTCTTCCAAACACGCCATAATTATCCCCCGATACAACTGATGGTTCTTCTAAACACAAAAAGGGCTATCGATTTTTTAATCGATAGCCCAAGTTGAAAAAATCAACTAGATTTTCTCATATTACCACAAAATATGTGGTTGCAGCCGTTAAAAACTTCAGTTCTTGTCAGCAGGCGGCACAATTTCAGTAGTACCAGCAGCTTCAACCCTCACCGCGAAGGTGTTGGTCAGTTCAACATCACCGGTACCAGCCTTGTAGGCAGCCAGAGCCGCACGGTTGAGAGCATCATAGTCCCAGTTAAACGTATAAGTATACGCGTACACATTGTGAGAAGCAGCGCCTTGATTGCGCTCATAGGAATTGACGCCAGTACCCAAGTTCGCCTTCAGAACCGGCGGAATGGTCTGAGAACCAATAGTGGTGTTCTGCGCTTCGATCGTGTCAGCCTTCAGATACTGGGCCCAAGCATTCGCACCCTTGAGAGACGGAGTAGCCTTGATAGAGAGATCCGGGGTAGAAGCGTTCGTTACTTCAAACGAAACAGCAGGAATGCTTACCCAGTTGCCCTGACGAATATCGGCACCCGAACCAGAAGTAACAGTGCCAAGCACATAATCAAGCTTCACACAATCCCATGTGAAATTCTTGAAGCCACTCTCACCGCCATCGGTCCTAGTCGCGGCGTAGACGCCATCGAGTTTGTTCCACTTCACACGGATGTGATACTCCGACGGAAGCTTTGTTCCATCGTCTTCGCCGCCGTCGTGGAGGCCATTGATGGTGATCTTGACATCCTGCTCACTGGTATAAGGCAATGTACCATTATGTACCTGGTCATCAGCAGCAAGTGCACAAGCGGCCAGAGAAACGAACAGCATCGCGGACATCAGGATAGCAAACAACTTTTTCATAATAGTCTTCCTCCTAAATTAGTCACTTTGTTCTTGTTCTTCTTTTCTTTAACAACTTGCATCACCACAAAACCAAGATTATGAAATTCACCTCCAACAAAATTATTTGCTTGGATAGATGCAATATCCCTTTCGCAAGAAGTATTTTACAATATCTTCAAAATTTTGTCAACCTTTTTTTGGATAATTTTCCATTGTTTGTAATTTTTAGGTTTACATTTTCTGTAAACGTCTTATGTCTCTGAGTTTTGCAGCCTTCAAGAAAATTTGAAAAATTTTTGAATTTTTTCAATATTTTTACTTTTGACTTAAATTTTCATAGTTTTTGATATACGAATTTTACATTTTAACTTGGTACTAAATTATAGTTAAAATTTCTTATTTTTAATTTTCAAAGTGGTAAAAAATGGTAAATTATAATTCCATACTTTAATATATCAAGAATTATAACCCGTAATTTTATCTTTTGCTTTTTAAGACATCACAAAATAGCAAGTTATAGTTCCGTATTTTAATATATCAAGAATTATAACCCGTAATTTTATCTTTTGCTTTTTAGGACATCACAAAATAGCTAATTAAATCCATATCTTTAATTTTTTATTTATAAATTTAGTGGCGAAGTACAATGTACTCCGCCACTTATCTTTAGTGCGCCCGGCATGGGTAATAACTAGGAGGTGAAAGACCTCTATGGTGCCTGATAGTGGCAAACCATTAGCCG
>CAKPAA010000012.1 GCA_934132775.1 uncultured Clostridia bacterium
AAAAAAGGTGTCTCACTAATTGCACTAGTTATAACAATAATCGTAATAATTATATTAGCTGCGATTGCGTTTTTTGCCTCAACTGGAACGGTAGAAAAAGCAAATTATGCAAAGTTTACAACGAATATTTCAGAAGTTCAAAGTGCAATTAGGCAAAAGGCGCTTACTTTAAAAGGCGATGAAGCTTCAAGAGGCAAGCAATTAACAGATGGGCAAATATATAACTATGTCGCAAAAGGTGGAAAAACAGATAGCGACTATGTTACTGAAAATAAATTAACAGGTTATACCATTATTGAAAACGATGCGGATATTGGAATAGATTTGCCAACAATGAAAGTGAATACAGAAGAAAAAACAGGAGTCAAAATTGTTTATGCAGTTACAGATGATGGTAACGTATTTGTTTGGCCACCATATGGATATGAAGAAGGCTATTACATAACAGATAGTTCGACAATAACGAAAGATAAGATAATAAAATCAGGAGATTCAGAAGTGGTAATTGCTAAGAAACCAACGACTATAACGACTGACAAGGACGGCAATTTAATAAATCGCATACCATTAAATGGAGATAATTCTGGCGAGGATAAACCTGCGACAAAAATAAAACTAACAAAACCAAACATAACTGGAAGTTACGTATATAACGGTAATACACAAACAGTTACATTGTCAGTATTTGATTCAAACACTATGGCAGCAAGTGGAAACACAAGAAAAGATGCAGGAAGTCAAGAAGTTACAGTATCTTTGAAAGATACGAGTAAATATGAGTGGTCAGATGGTACAACATCAGCAGTTGTACTAAATTGGACAGTTGCAAAGAAAAGTATAAGTGTAAGTTGGAGCAATCTAAATTTCGAATATGATGGCGCAAATCACGTGCCAATAGCCACTTTAAATGGAGTTGTGGCAGGTGACTCAGTAAGCGTTAATGTAAGTGGTACAGCAAGTGCAGAGGGCGAGCATACTGCAACAGCAACACTTACAGGAAGTTCAGCAGAAAATTATGAGTTAACAAACACAACTACAAAATTTACAATAGTAAAAACAACAGTAAATGTTAGCACACTAACAATAACTTTATCTGGCACTTCATTTACATACACAGGAGCTGAAATAAAGCCAACTGTGACAATTAAAAATGGAGCAACAACATTAAGTGCAGGTACAGACTATACATTAAGTTATGGTAATAATAAAAATGCAGGAACGGCAACTATTACAATAAAAGGTAACGGAAAATATGTTGGAACAACAACAAAGAACTTTACAATAGAAAGAGCAAAGACAGCAATGGCAACTGCAAGCAACAAGTCATATACAGGCTCAGCACAAATAGGTGTAACAGGAACAAATGTAGATTTAAGTGGCACAACAAGTGCAACAAGTGTTGGAACTTATACAGCAACAGCAACACCAAAAGCAAACTATGCTTGGAGCGATGGCACAACAACAGCTAAGACACTAACTTGGAAGATAACAGAAAAGGCTTCAGCAAGTTTAACAGTAACTTTGGCTATAACAACATACACATATGATGGAACAGCAAAAGAACCAGCAGTAACAGTAAAAGACGGAAGTACGACATTAACGTCTGGTACACACTATACAGTAAGTTATAGTAACAACACAAATGTAGGTACAGCAACGGTTACAATAACAATGAAAGGCAATTATAGTGGCACAATAACAAAGAACTTTACGATAGAGAGAGCTAAAACAGCTAGTACCACAGTATCAGACAAAACATACAACGGTTCAGCCCAAACAGGTGTAACAGGAACAAATGTAGATTTGAGTGGCACAACAAGTGCAACAAGTGTTGGAACTTACACAGCAACAGCAACGCCAAAAGCAAACTATGCTTGGAGCGATGGCACAACAACAGCTAAGACACTAACTTGGAAAACGATTGCTAAAACATTAACAGTAACTCCAACAAGTGGACAAGCAAAAACATATGGAACAAGTGATAATGTATTAACATATACATATGAAGGACAAGTAAGTGGGCAAACACCAGCGTTTGAAGGAGCATTAGCAAGAGAAACAGGAGAAAATGTTGGAACATACACAATAAATAAAGGTGCATTAGCACTAAAAGATAATGGAACATTCTTAGCTAAGAACTATACATTGGCACTAAGTAGTACAACTGTAAGCTTCACAATAAATAAAAAACAAGTATCAGCAAAATGGGGAAGCGAAATAGTATTTATTTATGACGGAAAAGAACATGCACCAACAGTCACAATACCAACAGGAGTTACAGGAGAAACAATAGATGTAAGCATAACAGGAAAACAAATAAATGCAAGCGATACAGTATACACAGCAACGGCAGTGGCAGAGAGTGTAACTGGTGGAAATGCAAAACTAGATAATTATGAAGTGACAGAAACAACAAAAGAATACACAATAAGTAAGAGAGAAGTAATGGTGGTTTGGGCAGATATAAAAATTGAGTATACGGGAGAAATTATTTCACCAACGGCAACAGCAGATAGCAAAGTAGAAGGAGAAACAATAACATTAGCTGTGACAGGTGGAGAAACAGCACCAGGCACACATACAGCAATAGCAAGTATAGCAGAAGTAGTTGGAGGACAAGCAAAAGCAAGTAATTACAACTTAACAAATACAAGTACAGAGTTTGAAATAACAAAACATTTAAAAGTAGGCGACTATGTAAATTACGTGCCAACAAGTAATACAATGACAACAGATAAAAGTAAAACGGGCTATACAAGCTCTCAAACATTAACAACACAAGCAAATACACAGTGGAGAATATTAAACATAGATGAGACAACAGGAGAAATATTATTAACAACACAAGGAGCAACAAATACAGATACAGATGTGTATTTAAAAGGAGCAAAGGGATATTTACACGGAGCAGAAGAATTAAACAGAATATGTAAAGAGTTATATTCATCAGGAAGTTTAACAGCAAGAAGTATGATGGTAGAAGATATAAATAAAGCAGTAGGATATGACCCAACCACATATAGTGATTATGGAAAAGAATATACATATACGTCAGGAGCATTTTACACATATGAAGAAAATGGAAAGACAGTAACAAGTGAAACACCAAAAGAAGCATCAAGTTCAAATCCAGTAACAGTAAAATACACATATTATTATTACAGTCCAAGTAGTAAAAATTCAATAGTGGGAAATATATTAGGAAATTATGGCTGGCTGGCTTCGCCGTACGTTGCTGCAAATTCTAGCTTTGCTGGCTTCGATATGCGTTATGCTGACTCTGGCTACGTCGGTGGTCACCACTTGTACTACTCGAACGGCGGCGTCGTCACGCCTTCGTATGGGTTGCACCCCATAGTTTCTCTAAGCTCTAAATATTTGTTGAACTTAGATGAAACAGGCAAGGATGGCTTAACAGCAGATACAGCTTGGAATATTATTGGAGTAGATATAACAGGAGAAGAGAAAACAGAAAGTACATTGACATTAGATACAAGTAAAATACCATCTACATACAAGGTAACTTCAAAACAGTGGTATTCAAGTGACACACAAAGTATAGAAGATGGAACTGCGATAGAAAATGCAACAGGGGATACGTATAAAGTAGAATTATCGATGGCAAAGAAATATATTTATGTTGTAGTAAAAGCAACAGCACCAAATGGTACAGAAGTTGAATTGAAAACAATAACACAAAATGCGATAGTAGGCTTAACCGTGGGTGATTACGTAAATTATGTACCAACAAGTAAAACAATAACAACAGATAAAAGTAAGACCGGATATGATAGTGCACAAACATTGACAACAACAGCAAATACACAGTGGAGAGTTTTAAGCATAGACAAAACAACTGGTGAAGTCTTATTAACTACGCAAGGAGCAACAAATACAGATACGAAGGTAACTTTAGAAGGAGCAACCGGATATTTACACGGAGCAGAAGAATTAAACAGAATATGTAAAGAGTTATATTCATCAGAAAGTTTAACAGCAAGAAGTATGATGGTAGAAGATATAAATAAAGCAGTAGGATATGACCCAACCACATATAATAATTATGGCAAAGAATACACATATACTTCAGGAACATTTTACACATACGAAGAGAATGGAAAGACCGTAACAAGTGAGACACCAAAAGTAGCATCAAGTTCAAATTCAGTGACAGTAAAGATGAGATACTATACTTATGATCCGAGTGGCAAAAACTCAATTGTTGCAAATATGTTAGAAAGTAGCAGAGGTTGGTTGGCTTCGCCATGTGTTAATGCTGATTCTAGTGCAGCTTACTTCGTTATGCGTAATGCTGGTTCTAGTAATGTTTATGGCAATGATATGTATCGCTCGTACGGAAACACTGGCGCACCTACATACGGACTTCGCCCTGTGATTTCTCTAAGCTCTAAAGATATGTTGAACTTAGACGAAACAGGAAAGGATGGCTTAACAGCAGATACAGCTTGGAATATTATTGGAGTAGATATAACAGGAGAAGAGAAAACAGAAAGTACATTGACATTAGATACAAGTAAAATACCATCTTCATATAAAATAACTTCAAAGCAATGGTATTCAAGTGACACACAAAGTATAGAAGGTGGAACTGCGATAGAAAATGCAACAGGAGACACATATAAAGTAGGATTATCGATGGCAAAGAAATATATTTATGTTGTAGTAAAAGCGACAGCACCAAATGGTACAGAAGTTGAATTGAAAACAGTAACACAAAATTATATAGCAGGACTAGCTGTGGGCGACTATGTAAATTACGTTCCAACAAGTAAAACAATAACAACAGATACAAGTAAGACAGGAAATGATACTGCCCAAACATTAACAACACAAGCAAATACACAGTGGAGAATATTTAGTATAGATGAGACAACAGGAGAAATATTATTAACTACGCAAGGAGCAACAAATACAGATACGAATGTAACTTTAAAAGGAGCAACTGGATATTTGCACGGAGCAGAAGAACTAAACAGAATATGTAAAGAGCTATATTCAAATACAGAAAAAGGAATAACAGCAAGAAGTATGACAATAGAAGATTTGAATAAAGCAGTAGGATATGACCCAACAACGAATAGTAGTTATGGAACTACAAAAACATATACCTCAGGAAGATTTTACACGTATGAAGAGAATGGAAAGACAGTAACAAGCGAAACACCAAAAGTAGCATCAACTTCAAATCCAGTAACAGTAAAACACGCATATTATAATTACAATCTAACTAGTAAAAATTCAACAGTAGGAAATATATTAGGAAATGCTTGGGGGTGGCTGGCTTCGTCGTACGTTGGCTTAGATTCTGTTAGCGGGTATGCTAACTTCGATATGCGTAATGTATGTTCTGGCTATGCGGGCGGCAGCGGCTTGTGCGATTCTAACGCTTATACGAACGCACCGGCGCATGGTCTTCGTCCTACAGTTTCTCTAAGCTCTAAGCTCCTAGATATAGCGGATGAAAGCAAAGACGGCACAACAGTAGCAACAGCTTGGAATATTATTGGAGTAGATATAACAGGAGAAGAAAAAACAGAAAGTACATTGACATTAGATACAAGTAAAATACCATCTACATACAAAGTAACTTCAAAACAGTGGTATTCAAGTGACACACAAAGTATAGAAGGTGGAACTGCAATAGAAAATGCAACAGGGGATACGTATAAAGTAGAATTATCGATGGCAAAGAAATATATTTATGTTGTAGTAAAAGCAACAGCACCAAATGGTACAGAAGTTGAATTGAAAACAGTAACACAAAATTATATAGCAGGACTAGCTGTGGGCGACTACGTAAATTATGTGCCAACAAGTAAGACAATAACGACAGATACAAGTAAGACAGGATATGGTACTGCACAAACATTAACAACAACAGCAAATACACAGTGGAGAATATTAAGCATAGATGAGACAACAGGAGAAATATTATTAACAACACAAGGAGCAACAAATACAGATACGTGGGTAACTTTAAAAGGAGCAACGGGATATTTACACGGAGCAGAGGAATTAAATAGAATATGTAAAGAGCTATATTCAAATACAGAAAAAGGAATAATAGCAAGAAGTATGACAGTAGAAGATTTGAATAAAGCAGTAGGATATGACCCAACGACATATAGTGGTTATGGAAAAGAATACACATTTACGTCAGGAACATTTTACACATATGAAGAGAATGGAAAGACAGTAACAAATGAAACACCAAAAGTAGCATCAAGTTCAAATCCAGTGACAGTAAAAAACACGTTTTATTCTTACAATCCAAGCGATGAAAATTCAACAGTAGGCAATATAGTAGAAGTTTACCCTGGCTGGCTCGCTTCGCCGTTTGTCTGCTTGAACTCTGAGGATGCCCGTGCCCTCTATGGCTTGCGCACGGCTTCTACTATCACTGTCTACGATCTCTACACAGTCTATTCGACTGGCAACGTGAACGCGCCTTCGTGGGGTCTTCGTCCTGTAATTTCTCTAAGCTCTAAGCTCCTAGATATTGGAGACGAAAGCAAAGACGGCACAACAGTAGCAACAGCATGGAACTTGAGATAAGACGTGTGCGAGCAGGCTTATGGCCTGCTTGCACAAGCCGACACGTGGCAGTGCATGGACGAAAAAGATGCACTGCCGGAGCTTGTCAAGATTAGTGTGTAAATTTTTTTAACATCCTTAATTAGTAGTATGCGAGCAGGCTTATGGCCTGCTTGCACAAGGCGATGCTTGAAAAATGACCTCAAAAATATTGACCAAAATAAAAGTACAGAAAAAGTGGAAAAACCCACAATTTCTGTACTTTTTTGTACTCTATTTATAAATTTTAAAACAAATGCACAAATTTTATTCAAAGAACACTTTGTATGCTCTATATGACATATAAACGTCGAATTTGCTTGAAACTTCGTATGGTGAATGCATTGAAAGTACAGGTGTTCCACAGTCTATTACGTTTAGTCCTTTGTTTGCTAGTATATATGCGATTGTGCCACCGCCACCCTCGTCTACTTTTCCTAATTCACTTATTTGGAATCTTACTTTGTTGTCATCGAATAGTTTTCTAAGGCTTGCTACGTATTCTGCGTTTGCGTCGTTTGCACCAGATTTTCCACGTGCTCCTGTGTATTTGTTTAGCCCAACTCCCATTCCGAAGAATGATGCGTTTCTTTTTTCTGATGCTGTTGCGTATATTGGGTCAAATGCTCCGTCTACGTCTGCTGATAGCATTCTTGATAGTGCAAAGCATCTATTTATTACATTTATATCTGTATCTTCCTTGTGTAGTCTTAGTAGTTCTCCTAAGAATGTTTCGAACATTCTTGATTCCATTCCTGTGTTTCCGATGCTTCCTATTTCTTCTTTGTCTACAAGTAGGCATACTGCTGTTTTTTCTGGCTTTTCTGTTTCTAGTATTGCTTGTAGTGATGTGTATGCACATACTCTATCGTCTTGTCCATATCCACCAACCATACTTCTATCGAAGCCTAGACTGTTTGCTTTGAATGCTGGCACGATTTCTAATTCGGCACTTATGAAGTCTTTTTCTACTATGCCATATTTTTCGTTTAATATTTTCATTATATTTAGTTTTACTTTTTCATTTACTTTTTCGTCATCGAATGGAATGCTTCCTATTAGCAGGTTTAGGTCTTCACCCTCAATTCCTTCTGATAGTTTTTTCTCCATTTGTTTTCTTGCCATATGTGGAAGTAAGTCTGTTATTACGAATGTTGTATCGTCTCCGTCTTCACCAACACATACTTCTACGTTTGTTCCGTCTTTTAGTGCAACAACTCCGTGAATTGCAAGTGGGATTGTAACCCATTGATATTTCTTTATTCCACCGTAATAATGTGTTTTTAGATATGCAAAGCTTGTGTCTTCATATAGTGGATTTGGTTTTAGGTCTAAACGTGGTGAGTCTATGTGCGCTCCTACTACATTAAAGCCCTCTGCTATTGGATTTGAACCGATTACTGCTAGGAATATGTTTTTGTCTCTATTGATGAAGTATACTTTGTCTCCTGCTTTTAGTGTTTTAAATTTTTCAAGTGGTTTGAAGCCTTTCTTCTCTGCAAGTGCTATCGCTTCTCTAACACATTCTCTTTCTGTTTTGCAAGTATTTAAAAATTTAATATAACCGTCACAAAACTTCATTATAGCTTTTTTTTCAGTTTCGGTTGCTTCTTCCCAGCCGTTTTTGTCGTTACAAAAAAGCTTGTCTTTAAGTTTTTGTCCGGCAGTTTTTGTTTCAGCCATAATACATAACCTCCTTATAAAATTTTTACCTTTATGCAAATATTATATA
Organism: uncultured Clostridia bacterium; assembly: GCA_934132775.1. Lineage (GTDB taxonomy): Bacteria > Bacillota > Clostridia > TANB77 > UBA1234 > UBA1234. The sequence continues at coordinate 8,327 of CAKPAA010000012.1, forward strand.
CATACGAAAAAATATTATCAAGAAAATATTTGTTGAAACTATGTTTGATTATGTTAAAATAGAATTAGTAATGGTTTAGTACGAAAGAGGAGGAGTTTTTATGAGTGAAAAGAATAAGGGTGAGATTAATCTTGTTATGTCAATAACTTTGATTGTTGCTGCACTTGTGATTTTTCTCGCAGTTTGCGTGATAATTAAAAATGTTCAAATAAATAACAACGTTAATACCCCTAATATTTCCGGTGACAATATTCATAATGGTGATAGTGGAAATTTTAATGAAGAACTACAATCCGGAACGTTTGCTAAACCTAGTATTGTTGGTGAGTATACGTATAATGGCAGACTTCAAACGGTTTCGTTAAATGGATATAGTAGTCAAGCTATGAATACGAGTAATACCACTAGGAAAAATGCTGGTACACAAGATGTTGTTGTTGCTCTAAAAAATTCTAAGTTGGAGTGGGAAGATAAGACAACTGAACCTGTCAAATTAGAGTGGACTATTAACAAAGCTAAACTAACACTTGACTGGACCAATTTAACGATAAGATATGACGGTGAAAGTCATCTTCCTGTTGCAACGGCTAACGGACTTGGTTCAGACAAGTTAACGGTTAAAGTTTCTGGTGCAAGTAGTGAGGCTGGTGAACACACGGCAACTGCTGAATTGCAAGGCTCTGCTGCGGATAATTATGAGGTTACAAATCCTACTATACAATATAATATTGTTAAAGAGTCTGGCGATATTGGAGAAGATGATGACGGAATAACTTTGAGCAGGTATACTTATTATTATAATGGTTCTGCAAATGAACCATCTGTTAGAATCACAATTGGAAATAAGAAGCTAGAAGAAGGTAAAGATTTTACGGTTAGATATGAGAATAATGTAAATGTTGGCACGGCGAAAGTTATTATAATAGGTAATGGTAAGGAATATAAAGGTAGAATAACTAAGGAATTTCAAATTTTAAGAAGTCCTAAGGCTAGTGTAACCGTTGAGGATAAAATTTATAACGGTAATGACCAGACAGGTATATTTGGAAAGAATGTTGAACTGTTTGGAGATTTCACTGCTAGAAAAGTTGGCACATACAAAGTAATTGCTGCACCTTTGGCAGGATATGCTTGGAAAGACGGTACTTTTGCAAAAGTTGAGCTTGAATGGAGCATAAGAGAGGGTATAAAAGTTGGTGACTATGTTACTTATAGTCCACAAGAAAAATTAAGTTCTAAATTAACAGCAGAAAGCAAAGCTTGGAGAATTTTTAGTATTGGTGATGGCACTGTTTTAATAACTCCATATGGTGCTGTTAATCAAAGTGAGGTTATGCTTACCGGTTCAGATGGATACGTTAATGCAATAGATAATCTTAATAAGCTATGTGAAGATGCTTATTCAAATAGTAATAAGGGCTTAAAAGCTAGAAGCATGACAATTGAAGATTTGAATAATGCTTGTCAATTTACTGTACCTGCACCTTCTTTAAGATATGCGTATTATTTGGCTACTGACACAGGAAATATAACTCAAAACGGTAAAACATATATAAAAACTAAGCATTCTAGTGCTTTGTATAGCATAACAGAGCCAAGATTTTATACTTATGATTTGCAGACTAACGGTGCAACCACAACTTCAAGCACTCCTAAAAAGTTGAAAGCAGATGAGCCAATTCTTATGACACAAACATATTACACATATAATCCTAATAATAGTGTTAGTGTTAAAAATCCTTCTGCTGGTGCTTTACTTGGTAGTGGCAATGGCTGGCTTGCTTCAAGATGCGTAAGGCTTGAAGCTACTAATGCAAATTTCTGTGTGTATTATGCTAATGCAGATGAGGTTGGAAGCAATTATTTGTGTAATTCAAGTGGTTATCAGTATTCTCCAACATCTGGGCTACATCCAGTTGTTGAGATTAAAACAAGCAAATTAGATATTGATAATGCAAACTCAAATGGCACTTCGGCAAGCCCTTGGAATATAAAGTAACAAAAATTTCACAATTCAATTTGTTGATTTTTGCAGTGTATAATGTTACGATTAGTTTGCTAAGTTTTATGAATTAGAAGATTTGTACATTTGAGTCGTGTAAGATGTAGACGGTGCTGTTTGATTTTTCTGATATTAAAACTTATATATTTAAAAGAGAGGATTTGAAAAGATGAAAAAAATTACTAGTATGTTTTTGGCTTTAATTTTAGTTTTTTCTAGCTTGAATTGTTTTGCTACTGATGAAACAACGATTCCTGAGGGAGAAACAACGTGGTATGATAATTTTAGTGGAGATACTGAATATTTAGAAGATTATTCAGATTACGAAGATTTAATGAATAGTATGGATGAGCAGTCTGAATACAAAAGCATGTATGAACAAATGATTAAAGAAACTGTTGAAAATTATAAATCTTCTTCTCGTGAAGATATTTATAGAGCAAAAGTTGTTGATGCAACTGATGTCCAAACATATTATGGATATTACCAATATATGTACAAATCTATTTATCAAATTGTTAAAGTTGAGATTTTGGAAGGACCATATAAAGGCCAAACTATCGATGACGTTAACTACATTTTAACAGGTGATACATACGGAAATATTGAATTGCCAGCAATTTCAGTTGGTAAAGTAATAAACGTTTCTATTGGCACGAATGATGAGGGTAATATTTATGCTTATTCTTCAAGTATTGATTCACCAGTTTCAAGATGGGGCTGGATTGCGTTACTTATTGTTGTAACACTATTACTTGTTGCAATTTTTGCTGGTAAGGCTGGTATGAAGATGCTTGTTCCTATCCTACTAATTGTTGATTTAATTATTATGGTTATGATTCCAGCAATGCATTCAGGAACTAATATAATGCTTCTACTAGGTGCTATTGTTTTGCTTTCATCAATAACAATTTGTGTGCTTAAACTTGGAGTTAGAACAAAATCATTTGTTGCAATTTTAGTATCTTTGGTTATGACATTCGTATTTGTTATTCTTATGTATGGATTCGATAACCTTGCTTATTTATCTGGTATAACATATGAAATCACAAGCTTCGTTGAGTCAATAATACCAAGAATAAATACTGCTGGCGAGATTGAAATTGCTATGGATGTTCACGCTTTGAATATAGCAATTGCAGCAATTATGGCATTCTTTGCAGCTATACCTGTTATTTGCAAGACAATTCAAGTATACGATGAAAAGAAAGATGGAGAAAATGCTATAAAAGACACAATTGATGAAATGAAGGAATATGTTTCAGATAAGCTTGTTACAATAGTTCCAATGCTATTTACTTTGATTATTCCAAAATATTTATTACTTATCATAAATAAATGTTCTTTTGCCGAGATTATAAATTCAGAAGTTTTAGGCAGTGATGTTGTTAGAATTTTATTTATTGTTATTTCTGTTGTGCTTGCAGTGCCTATTTCAGCCAATATGGGAAAGCTTTTGATAGATGATGCACACAGTGCAAGAAAGGAATAAATTCTTTTCAGGTTTCTTTAAATAAAATACAGAAATAAAACCTATCGAACATTGTAAGTGTTGATAGGTTTTATTTTTTAGGCTTCTTTTAAACAATTCTCGTTTTATTGCTAAAAAAGTGGAAAAGGACAGTGTTTTTGGAATTAACTTGAAAAATTGATGTTTTTATATGAAACTAAATTATGTTATAAAGAGAAATTTTAGGCTAAAATTCTTTTAATAAAACTTGTTTTTACTTTTTTGTTATGATACTATTATTTCATAATAATGTTTGGAGGTTACATATGAAGAAAGTATTGATAATAGTTGGAGTCGTTATTTTGTGCACAGCAATAGGCGTTGTAGGTTATAATATTATTTTTAACTCGCCAAATGATGGACCTATCATTATTGATAAAAATTCAGGCGATGATATTGATGAGGCTTATAGTTTAGCAGCTTCTGCAAAGGTTCAAGCTGTAACGGTTAGAAATAAAACAGATAACATTTATGTTGATGCTGTTTATCCTACAATAACTTCTTTTAAGAATAAGGAGTTTGAAAATTCTATCAATAAGCAAATAGCAAGTAACATTGCAGCATATAGAACTGAAATAAATTATATGGTTGATGATTTAACTCCAGATGTTAAGCTTTATAAGTATATAACAAGTTATGATAAATACACTTGGGGAGATTATTTGACACTTGTTGTTGACCAAGATTATCAAACAGGTGGAATTAGGTCAAATAAATGGAAAGATATTTATAACATAAATGTTAGAACAGAAAGACTAATTTATTTGAGTGACTTATTTGATGCAAAAGTTGATTACGAAACTGCGATTATCAATGAGGTTACAAAGCAAGCTGAAGCTCAAGGATATAAGCTAATGGGAGGAGATGGCTTAAAGACTCTTTCTACTAAACAGAAATTTTATATTCAAGATGGCAAGCTAATTATTTATTTTGACCCTTCAGAAGTTACTGGTGCTATTTATGGTGAGTTAAATTTTGAAATGCCATTTTCAATGGGTACAGATGGACATTTTCAAATATAGTTTTGATATAAAGCTGCCTTATTATCTTAGGGCAGTTTTAATTTATGTGAGAGTTTTTTCTTTTTAGTCGAAAATTCTCGAGGTTCGAAAGCTTGAAAGTCCAAGATTTTAAGCTTTTTTGTGGAGGTTTTATGAAGTTTATTGCTGGAAAAATTGCAGATAAAGTGAATGAATTTTATTCTTCAGGGGTGGTGGTTGCTTCTAATTTTTTAGAACCGTCAGAAGTTGTTGAGACAAAAGGCGTTTTGAAAAATATACCATTTGTTTTATATGGTGGTTTTGAAAAAGCTGAGCGTAAGGTAATTTTTATTGGTGCTGACGATGATTTTGAAAATTTTAATGAATATATTTCTGTGATTAGGCTTTTATCAAATGTGGAACTTTCTCATAGAAATGTGTTAGGTAGTGTTTTAGGTTTAGGCCTTAAAAGAGAAATGATAGGAGATATACTTATTGATGGCAATTTATGTGATATAATTGTCTCGAAAAGTGTTACCGAGTTTTTGCTTTCTAATCTTAAATATGTTGGTAGAGAAAAGGTTTCTGTTAAAGAAGTGTCACTTGACGAACTCGTTAAGTTAAAAGAAAATTTTAAGGAAATTTATGCTAGCGTGAGTTCGCTTAGAATTGATAGTATTATTAGTGCTGGTTTTGGAATTTCAAGAGAAAAGAGTGCTGATGCAGTGAAGGGCGAGCTTGTGAAAGTTAATTTTATGCTTGTAAAAAGCCCTGCTAAGGCTGTTTGCTTAGGAGATGTTATTTCAGTTAGAGGAAAAGGAAGACTTGAAATTGCCGAAGTAGGTGGGGTTACAAAAAGTGGTAGGCAGAAGGTCATAATTCTTAAAAAAAACTAAAATATTTAGAGTGTTATAAAAGTATTTTTATGATGAATGGAGGAAATATATGAAATTAGATGATTTGATTGTTGAGAAATGTTTTGAGGCAGAAAATTTATTAGCACCATATGCTTGTAAAAGTATTGATGCACTTAGGTTTTATAATGATTCTGTTTCTAACAGAAAAGAGTTTAATGTTAGAACACCATTTTTTAGAGATGCGGATAGAATTTTACATTCAACTGCATATACTAGATATATGGATAAAACACAGGTTTTTGCACTTTTTAATAATGATTTAATTACTCACAGAGGGCTTCACGTCCAATTTGTTGCTAAAATTGCAAGAACCATAGGTAGGGCTTTAAGACTTAATGAAGATCTAATTGAAGCAATTGCTCTTGGACACGATTTGGGCCACGTGCCTTTTGGTCATACAGGAGAACGTTCGCTTAATAAAGTTTGTGTTGAAAATGGTTTGGGGTATTTTTTACACAATGTTCAAAGTGTTAGAATTTTGCACAAAATTGAAAACAGGGGAAAAGGACTTAACGTTTCAGTGCAAGTACTTGACGGCATTTTGTGTCATAATGGTGAAATGATTTCTAGAAAGTATGAACCTAATTACGAGAAAACACCAGAAGAATTTTTAGATGAATACGAAAGATGCAGAACTGAAAAAGACTTTGCTAAAAAGATTAGGCCTATGACGCTCGAAGGTAGTGTTGTTCGTATTTCTGATGTTATTGCATATATTGGAAGAGACATTGAAGATGCAATAACAGTTAAGCTTATAACTAGAAAAGATTTGCCTGATGCGGTTGTGGATGTGCTTGGAAATACTAATTCTAGCATTATAAATAATCTTGTTGAAGATTTGATTACTAACAGTTATGAAAAGCCTTATTTGGAATTTTCTAAGGAAGTGTTTTCAGCACTTAGAAAATTACTTGATTTTAATTATAAATACATATATACAAATCCTAAAAAAGAAGATAAAGAAGAAAAATTTGATGAACTTTTCTTTGGAGTTTTTAAAGCTTTGAAAAAAGACTTTAATAATAAGGATACGGATTTATATAAATCTTATTTATGCGATATGAATAAACACTATACAAATAGCAATTCTTCTGATAAAATAGTTGTTGATTTTATTGCTGGAATGACAGATAAATTTTTTATTAACCAGTATAAAAAATTATACTTGCCAAAAAGATTTGATTTGACAATATAGATATTTGAAACTATTGGAATAATAGCTTTTGAATGTTTAACGATGATAAGTTATAGGTGTGTTTAAATGTTAGACTCTTAGTGATTAGAATTAACAAATTGTTTATAATTTTCCATCGTATAAAATAAAATATAGAAAGGAGTGCACGATTTATTAACAATAGAAGATAAATTGTGTAAATGCAGAAATGATTAGTGCAAATAATGTTACATTAAGATTTGGAAAAAGGACTTTGTTTGAAAATGTTAATATAAGTTTCACACCAGGAAATTGCTATGGCTTAATTGGAGCAAATGGAGCTGGAAAAACAACTTTTCTTAAAATTTTATCAGGAGAGATAGAGCCATCACAAGGTGAAGTTACTATGAATGCAAATGAAAGGCTTTCTGTTTTAAAACAGAATCACCACGAATATGAAGAGTTTAAAGTGCTTCAAACAGTTGTTATGGGAAATGCGGAACTTTATCGTATTATGCAAGAAAAAGATGCTTTGTACGCAAAACCAGATTTTTCTGAAGAAGATGGAATTAAAGCGGGCGAACTTGAAGCAAAGTTTGCTGAAATGGATGGCTGGAATGCAGAATCAGATGCTGCAATGCTACTTACAGGACTTGGACTTGAAACTGAGTTTCACGATAAGTATATGAGAGAGCTTACAGAAGCACAAAAAGTTAAAGTTTTGCTTGCTCAGGCTTTGTTTGGAAACCCAGATGTTTTGCTTCTTGACGAGCCAACAAACTATCTTGATATTGAAGCAATTGAATGGTTACAAGAATTTTTAATTAACTTCCAAAACACAGTTATTGTTGTGTCACACGATAGATATTTTTTGAATTCTGTTTGTACACATATTGCAGATATTGATTTTGGAAAGATTACTGTTTATACAGGTAACTATGATTTCTGGTATGAATCTAGTCAACTTGCTTTGAAACAAATGAAAGATTCAAACAAAAAGAAAGAGGAGAAAATCAAAGAATTACAAGAATTTATTAGAAGATTTAGTGCAAATGCTTCTAAATCTAAACAAGCAACATCACGTAAGAAGTTACTTGAAAAGATAGAGCTTGATGAGATTAAACCTTCTAATAGAAAATATCCTTATATCAATTTTGAAATGGATCGTGAACCTGGAAAAGAAATTTTATTTATTGAAAATATTTCTAAAACAGTTGATGGAAAGAAATTACTAAATAACGTTTCTATAAATGTTCAAAAAGATGATAAAATTGCTTTTGTTGGTCCTATGGGGCTTGCAAAGACCGAACTTTTTGAAATTTTAACAGACAATGATATTCAAGATAATGGAGATTTTAAGTTTGGTATCACAACATCTGTTGCGTATTTTCCAAAGGATAACACTTCAGAATTTATGAAAGATATGTCAATTGTTGAATGGTTAATGCAATATTCAAAGATTAAGGATGAAACTTTTGTAAGAGGATTTTTAGGAAGAATGTTGTTTTCTGGTGAAGAAGCTTTGAAGAAAGTTAATGTCCTTTCAGGTGGTGAACGTGTTCGTTGTATGTTTGCTAAAATGATGCTTTCAGGTGCAAATGTTTTAATTTTTGATGAACCAACTAACCATCTTGATTTGGAATCTATTACTGCACTTAACAATGGTCTTATAAATTACAAAGGTGTTATTTTATTTACATCTCACGACCACCAATTTGTGCAAACCATTGCAAATAGAATTATTGAAATTACTCCTCACGGAATTATTGATAAGAGAATGTCATACGATGAATACTTAGAGAGTGACTTGGAATTTAAGAAACGTGATAATTATGAAGCTTAGCTATTAAGCAGAAATATTTTGAGATCAACAATAACAGAAAAAATATGAAACTATAGTTTTTAGTTTTCAGTCTTTGTATATATGGAGGAAAAATGATTATTGATATAGATGGTGTGAAAGTCAATTATGAAGTTATGGGAGAAGGAAAACCACTTTTGTTGCTTCACGGTTGGGGGGCTTGCATAAATGCTATGGCTCCTATATGGGTATTTTTCAGAAATAAGTATAAAGTTTATGTGCTGGACTTCCCTGGTGAATCTGGGAAAAGTGCTGTGCCAAATGAACCTTGGGGTGTGCCAGAGTATGGCGAAATGGTAAAAAAATTTATAGATAAACTTGACATTAACAAACCTAATGTTATTGCACATTCGTTTGGTGGAAGGGTTACAATTTATCTTGCTTCTAAATACAAAGATTTGTTTGATAAAATAGTGCTTACAGATGCAGCAGGTGTTAAACCCAAGATGACATTTTATAAATGGTATAGAAGAATGTTGTTTAAATGTGGGAAGCTAGCAATAAATATCTTTTGGCATGGGGATAAGAAAAGTAAGAAACTAAATGAACTAAGAGATAAATACAGTTCTAGTGATTACAAGGCTTTGAAATCAGATGTGATGAAAGAAACTTTTAAAAAAGTTATTGCACTTGACTTGACTGAAAATCTCAAAGATATTGATAGACCAACACTTATAATGTGGGGCGAAAATGATTTAGACACTCCTCTTTATATGGCGAAAAAAATGGCAAGTGAGATAAAAAATTCTGGGCTTGTTGTGTTAGAAAAAGCTGGCCACTTTTCTTATCTTGATGCAAGTGACAAATACAACATTATTGTTGATAATTTTTTAGGAGGAGAATAGATGGATAAATTTTTAATGTTTTTAGTTTATACAGTATCTAATATCATAAATTATGGTCCGTGGATTATCTATATGTTTAGTGTGCCTAGGACATTACATATGTTTCAACTTGAAAGTTATAATTACAAAGATTATTTTAATTGGCTTTCTAAGAACGGAAAAAATGCTTTTTCACAGGGGCTTAGACAATTTTTTGCTTGCGGAGCAACATTTTTAGCTATTATACTAATCAATATATTAACAGCACTTAAATCACCAGCTTCACTTATTGGAGCAGTTTATGGTGTCGAACTCTTAGCTTTAATAGTTGTATTTTTAACTACAAATATTATACAAATTGTTCGTGATAAAAAGAATATGAAAAATGCTAAAAAACAATTGAAGTACACAGCAAGAGCCAAAAGACTTATGCTTTTGAATTTCATAGTGATGATATTCTTAGAAGTTATTTTTACTTCTTACATTTACAGTGATCTTGGTGCTGGTGAAACAGAGAATGTAACAGATTTAGTTTTTATTATGCAAACACTTTCAAGATTTGCTCTTTATTCAGCATTTATTGCGGTAATTCCAATAAATATGATTATTGCTAATTTCTTTGCTTGGCCAACTGAGCAAATTATAAATAACTGGTATATTAACTCAGCCAGAAGAAAGCTTAGAAAGAAGAATTATAGACATATTATTAGAATTGGTATTACGGGAAGCTATGGAAAAACAAGTACAAAGTTTGCACTTGCAACAATTTTGAGTGAAAAATATAATGTGTTAGCAACTCCTGAAAGTTATAACACAACAATGGGAAATGTTAGAGTTATTAGAGAACAATTAAAACCAGAACACGAAGTTTTTATTTCAGAGATGGGTGCAAGACGTGTTGGTGACATTTCTGAAATTTGCGACTTCGTAAAGCCACAAATTGGTATAATAACTTCAATTGGGCCTCAGCATTTAGAAACTTTCAAAACTATTGAAAAGGTTACACAAACTAAGGCAGAGCTTATAAATACAATGGATTCAGATGGAGTTGTGTTTTTACCAATAGACAATCAATACTGTTCGAATTTGTATTCAAAAGAAAAGAAGAAAAAATACTCATATAGCTTAAATAATAAAGTCGCAGATGTTTATGCAAAAGATATTGTGCTTAATGAAAACGGAAGCAATTTCATTGCTGTTACTCCTATCGGTGAGATTAGTTGCACAACTAAATTACTTGGAGAACACAATATTGAAAATATACTAGGTTGTATAGCAATTGCCATTCATATGGGACTTTCAAAAGAGCAAATAGAAGCAGGAGTTAGAAAAATAGAACCAGTCCCACATAGACTTCAAATATTGAACAGTGGTAATGGAAATATAGTTATTGATGATGCTTTTAATTCAAATCCAGTAGGTGCTAAGATGGCACTAGATGTGCTTTCAAAATTCAGTGGCAGAAAAATAGTAATCACTCCTGGAATGGTTGAGCTTGGCAGTAAAGAATTTGAAGAAAATAAAAAGTTTGGTAAACATATGGCAAAGACAGTAGATATCGCAATATTAGTTGGCGTAAAGAGAAGCGAGCCAATAGTTGCAGGGCTTAGAGAGGAAAAGTTTGATGACCAAAACATATACATAGTTGCTAACTTAGATGAAGCCACTCAAAAACTTGCTAAAATCTCTAAACTTGGTGATGTTGTGCTATTTGAAAATGATTTGCCAGATAATTATAATGAATAGAGAGGAGAGAATTTGATGAAAAATATTGGTGTTATTTTTGGCGGGGTTACGTGCGAACATGAAGTATCAATAGTTACAGGTTTGCAGCTAATTGAAAATATGGACAAAACAAAATATAAAGTTTATCCAATATACATACATACTGATGGAGAATGGTATGTTGGAGATAAACTACTAGATTCAAAAATATATGAAGACTTTGACACATATAAAAGTGGCTTAGAAAAAGGATATATTCCACCAACAAAGCAAGGACTTGTAATTGAAAGAAAAGGATTTTTGTTAAAAAATGATTTTATAAAATTAGACGTTGTTATACCAGCAATGCACGGAATGAATGGTGAAGATGGTTCATTACAAGGACTTCTAGAACTTGCAAATATCCCATACACTTCATCAGGAATATTAGGTGCAAGTGTTGGAATGGATAAGATATTGATGAAGAAAGTATTTGAATCACACATAATTCCAGTTCTTCCATACACATATTTTATTCGTGACGAGTGGGAAAAATCAAAAGATATTATTATAGCTCAAATAGAAGCTGTGCTTAAATATCCTATGTTCGTTAAACCATCAAATTTAGGTTCTAGCATAGGAATATCAAAAGCAACAAATAGAGAAAAACTAATTGAGGCAATAGACGTTGCAGTTAACTACGATGAAAGAATAATAGTTGAAAACGGAGTCGACAACTTAACAGAAGTAAACTGCTCAGCACTTGGAAGAGGAGACGACGTAAAAGTTTCAGTTTGCGAACAACCAATATCTTGGAAAGAATTCTTGACATTTGATGAAAAATATCTAAATGGTGGAAAAACAGGTGGAGCAAAGAATACTGGTGCAAAGAGTGCAGGATTAAAAATTGGTGGAGCAAAAAGCAATTCAGGAATGCAAAATATGAGTAGAAAAGTTCCAGCTGATATAACAGAAGAACAAACGAAAGAGGTTAAAAGGCTAACAGCAGATGTGTTTAAAGCATTGAATTCAAAAGGTGTTGTTAGAGTAGATTTCATAATAGACAATGATGATGGAAAAGTGTATGTAAATGAAATAAACACAATTCCAGGCTCATTTGCATTTTATCTATGGGAATATGAAGGAATGGAATATAGAGAACTAATAGACAAAATTATTGAGTACGCAGAAGCGGAAAATGCAGAAAAGAATAAGAATGTTTATACATATAGTTCAGATATTATAAAAGCAGCTTCATCAGCATTACATAAAGGAACAAAACAATAAGATTTATACAATATAAGAAAATAAGATTGTGTGTTTGTGAATTGAATTGCGAACACACAATTTAATAAATACAAGATAAAATGTGGAATATATTTATAAAACATCATTAAATTTATGGGCATATTTACGAAGGAGGTATACATATGAAAAAAATTTTTGTAGTAGCTTTATGCTTAATAATACTTCTTAGCACGACTTGCTTTGCGGCAGACTTTTCAGATTTAGCTTCCGAACATTGGGCATACAAGAACGTAATGAACTTAGTTGATAAAGGTATTGTGAGTGGCTATCCGGACGGAACTTACAGACCAGATAAGACAATAACAAGAGGAGAGTTTTTTAAACTTGCGGCAACGGCTTTGGTGGAAGATGGCGAAATTGAACTAGCAAAAGAATTGCTTGAAGGGGAACACTGGGCTATGCCATATGTTTTTTGCATGCAAAGTGAAAACTCAATAATGGATGGCTTACCATATGAAGGTCTAGATAATCCAATAACAAGACGTGAGATGGCAATAGTATTAGGAAAAGCAACAATAAAGAGAGGTATAACATCTCCTGAATATGATGAAAATGGAAATATTGTAATTCCAGAATTTACAGACTTAGATAATGTAACTGAAAGTGAAAGAATTTATATTCAACAAGTTGCAAATATAGGACTTATAAAAGGTTACACAGATGGAAGTTTTAAAGCTAATAATAATATGACTAGAGCAGAAGTAGCAACTGTTATTTATAGGTTATATAATAAGTTGGAGGTGTAATAACAAATGACAAAAAAGAAAAATTTGATTTTTTTAGCTAGCTTTTTAATAGTTTTGGTGTTAGGGGTTGGCACTTTTCTATTTGCTGCTGATGAAGATGTCATAAATGAGAACGTCTCTACGGGAACTGGTTTTTTAAGAGATGTAATGGATAATATAAAGAAGTCAGCTTTATCTGATAATGGTGTAACTAGGGATTCAAGTGAAACGTATGTTACAGACTCAATTAACTATGAACCAGCTCCAGTTTGGGAAAATAATGCAAAGCTAACCATAGGTGAGGGGGAGCTGCCTGATGTAATATTTTCGAATGGAAAGCAAGAAAAAGTTAACCAATTCGTAATGACTATTTCTAAAACTGAAAATATGAATTCTAATGAATGGCAAGAAGCATATAAAGACCGAATGGGAATGGAAAGCCAAAAAGATGTAGATTCAATGAAAACACCTGCCCTTGCTGATATAGGTAACTCTACGGTAGATATAAAGGTTGAAATTAAGAATGGAAAGTATGTTTTTACTGTTCCTGATGGACTATCAGGTTTGTATGTTTTAACAAAATTGGAAATGACAAGTTCTGATGGTGAAAAGATTACACTTGATTTGCGTGCTTTTCAATATCAATATCTTAATGTAGGCGAATTGGATCCAAGTGAAACTCCTACTTGGCAAGGAAAAGATGGAAATGATACTGATCCGAATCAAGATGATGGACACAGATACAGTAGCTTATCAATAACACCTCAAAATTATTCACATATGTCTCCATCTACAAGTGGTTCAATATCTAATCCAAGTTATGATGTAAGCACTGCTATTCCAACAAGTGAAAATTTAAACTTTTCTGCAACAGCAGATGATTCATTGTATGATATAACTCAAAGAACATATAATGCAGTTGCTGGTGTAAAAAATATTACTATAGTTCATACGGCTAATTATAAGGTATCCTGTGCACACAAGGAAAAGAGGACAGTAACGAAGACCTATACAACAACAGATAAAAAAACTGGAGAAACGAAGACCGTAACAAGAAAAGAGGAAGTTTGGACTGGAAAATATGAGCACTCTTATGATGTGGAAAGTACAAGTTATACAGTTACTCATAACTTTTCTTATGAAGCAAAAAGAACGTATTACGATGTGCCTAAGTCAGACATTTATCCAGTTTCAAGCGCAACAATTAGTGGTGCTCCAATAGATGGATCTGTGGTTATAGCTCTTACTGGTGGTCCAACACAAAGTGCAAGAACAATAAAAGTTTTAGTAAACAAACCTAGTGTTGGAGATACTTATTCACGTGAAATTGGTGGATTATTTGATTCATATTCTCAGGCTCAGGCTGCTGCTAGATCAGGATATGAAAGAAGTGTTTCTGAGGGAAATATTAGAGGAATAGTTGAGGGTTCAATAGGAGAGCGTGGAAGTTTCAGCTATAATTATAGGGGATTATCGGTTACACCAACAACTTCAAATGGTGTAACTCCAGAAGTTAAACAAACATCAGGTGGAACAACAAAGATGATACCTTCATACAAGACTAATGGACTTTATGTAACAGATGGTAGTGTTAGTTATGCTGGTGGTTATTCTTTCGGTATGAGCGTAAACAACGTATTTGTTCACACACCAGTTGTTAACAATGCAAGTATAACAAACGTACAAAAATTCGTAAATCAAAAAATAAATGTAGATTCATCAAGAGTATATCTACAATTAGATAAGAGCTTTACAATAACAATACCAAGAAGTGGCACACATATAAGTGCAAAAGGTTATGGAACAAGAGCATATAACTCATATCAAGCAGTTCCAAAGACAATTACAAACTGGGGTAAAATTAAAGACGTAAAATTGCCATTTGATGCGTATTTGCACGAAGGCAATGCAAGAACTATAATAAAGGCAGGACATTGGCTAAGCGAATATAACAAAGCTACAACAGATGGTATTTATACATTTACAATTCCAGTTTGGGCAAAAGAAGGAACAGGAACAATTGAAACAAGAGTTGTTGCTGAGAATGGTTCAGTTAATTCACCATCACAAGAAGGTGCTAACTTAGATTCAAATAATTATGTTGCAACAAAGAATATCAATGTTGAAGTTATAGGAAAGATTTATGATTTAAGAATTTCATCAACAAATGATCCAGGCTGGCAAAATATTAAAGGCAAGAACGGAAGTTATATTTCTGCTAGTGAGTTTGCTTTTGGACAACTAGGTCAAAATGCTGTGACAAATTACAAATATGCTCCAAAGCTAGGCTACACAATAGCATTTGATTTTAAAACAAAGGGTATTAAGAGTAATAATGTTGATGTTAGTATTCAACCAGAAGGCTTTTATTTCGTAAGTAAGAATGGTGGAAGTGCCGAGAAAGTTGATTTATTCTATAACACAACGAGCAAGAAATATATAAAGATTACAACTGGCGATAACACAAACGTACCTGTAATTACAAACTTAACAAGTCCATTTATGAAAGTTAGTAAGCAAGAACTTATAGATTCAACAAGAATAATGAAAACAAAACTTGGTGTTACATATAATTATGCAAGCAACGTTAATATTGGATATTTTCCAAGATTAAAGATGCCAGAAAACCTTAGACTATGTTATAACAACTTTGCAGAATATATTGGAAATGGATTATATAAGAAAACGGAAGCTGCAATAATTCAAGATGCAACAAATGGTTTTGCTTATAATAACAGATGGGGAGTTTTGAAGGATAGTGCAAATGGAAAAGATGTTGTAATTGGTGCAGTTGGGCATTGGTATGCAGGATATAAACTTCCAGCTTCTACGGTTGCAGCACCATCAGGAACAACGTCAGATGCACTTGTTAAAAATCCAAATCTAGCAAAGAAAGACGGATATATATTAGTTAAGTTCAATATTAGAACAGACTATAATGAATATGAATATCTAGAATATAAAGGACCAGAATCTTTGAATGAGGGAACAATAGAAAAGGATAAAAACGGAACAATCTTGAACTGGCCACCGAAAGGCACAACAACATTGACACCATCACATAATATAACATTGCCAAATGGTAAAACAGCAACAGTTCCAATAGGTGTTGTTGGAATCTTCGAAACTGATTTTAGATCTTCAAACGACTACGAGACAGAGGGAACTCACTAATATTTGATTGATAGCTAATTAGAAAAATAAAAGTTTAATTTTGATCTATATAGAATGTTGAGGTGTAAAGTTTTAAGCTTTATGTCTCAATATTTTTATGCGATAAAATTTGTATAATTAAAAAATACTTGACTTTTAAGGGCTTTATATATAATATAAAAGTGTACGGAAATAAGCATTTGCACGTAAAAATGTGAAGCTTGTTTAAAGATTGGAGGATATAGTTTTATGGGTGAAGTAATCGTTATAACATCAGGAAAAGGTGGCGTCGGGAAGACAACAAGTGCAGCAAATATCGGCACGGCGTTAACGATGATGGGAAAAAAAGTTGCATTAGTTGATACTGATATTGGTCTTAGAAACTTAGATGTTGTTATGGGGCTTGAGAATAGAATTGTATACGACATTGTTGACGTTGTTGAGGAAAATTGCAAATTGAAACAAGCCTTGATAAAAGATAGAAGATATGAGGGCTTATTTTTGTTACCAGCTGCTCAAACACGTGATAAAAATGCTGTTAATGAAGAAGAAATGAAGAAGATTTGTGAAGAACTAAAAATGGAATTTGACTATGTTGTTATAGACTGTCCTGCTGGAATTGAACAAGGTTTCAAAAATGCCATAGCAGGTGCTGATAGAGCTTTCGTTGTTACAACACCAGAGGTTTCTGCTGTTAGAGATGCTGATAGAATTGTTGGACTTTTAGAATCTAGCAATTTACCTAAACCTCAACTTATTTTAAATAGGATTAGGACAAGAATGGTACAAAAAGGTCAAATGATGGATGCAGATGATATTGTTGAATTACTTTCAATTAAGCTTATTGGCGCAATTCCTGATGACGAAAATGTTATTATTCAGACAAATAAAGGAGAACCGTCTGTAACTAATGCTAAGTCAATGTCTGGTAGAGCCTATATGGAGACAGCTAAGAGAATATTAGGTGAAGATATTGAAGTTACAATACCTGGTAAAAAAGAAGGTTTTTGGAAGAAAATGAAGATGGCTTTTACTGGTAAATAGTTGTTAGTTTATAATAAAATTAATTAGGAGGCGCAATATGGAGTTAAAAGAAGTTTTCGGACCAGTGCTAAATTTTATTAAAAACTTACAAAAGAAAGATAAAGAACCAGCTTCAAAACAAGCTGCAAAAGATAGATTAAAATTAGTACTGATGCAAGATAGAGCAAGTGTATCACCAGATTTCTTTGAGATGATGAAAAAAGAAATTATTGATGTTATTAAAAGATATATAGAAATAGATGAAGAATCTTTGGAAGTTGAACTTACAAGAGGCTTAGAAGCAGGGCTTGAAGGGCCAGCGCTTTATGCTAATATTCCTATAAAGAATGTAAAGCCAGTTGGACCAAAGAAAGATGACGATGAAGAAAACGAAGAAGATGCTAAAAACACCGCAATGACCGAAGAAGAGGCAGAAAAGGCTGCGGAAAGTATTCTAAGAAATTTAGAATTTATGTCTAATAAAGAAGAAAATATAGTTGTTGATGAAATAAAGAGCGAGGAAGTCATTGAAGAAACAGAAGATGATGATGAATCTGTAAATGAAGAGGCAGAAGAAGAACAACAACAGGAAGAACCAAAAGATAGCGAAGAAAAAAAGACTACAACTAGGGCAAAGAGTAAAACAAAAACAGACTCAAAGACAGAAACTAAACCAAGAACTAGAAAAACAACATCAACAACAAGAAAAAAGACTACTACTAAAAAGAAAGAGTAAAAGCTTTTTGTTGAAATTAAAAATTAAAGAAAAAGCAGAGGTAGAATAGTAATTTTTTTAAATATTATAATTAAAGAAACACTAGATAAATAAAGAAAAATACATTGGACTTAGATTGTCCGACAAAGAAAGATTAGTATTACTTAAACAAAGAAAATTATAATTTCTTTGAAAAGGTTGCACAAAGCTGAAAGGACTAATTTACTTTTGTCGGACAATTTGTTGTTAATCGATAAAGTATTAAGGAGGAATAATGTTCAAGAAGTTTTTAAAAGCATTAGATTATAGCATTATTATTTTTAGTTTAGCATTATTTATAATAGGCATAGTGGCGTTATATAGCGCTAATGGCGGTGCGGACGGAAATACTTCCGAAACAATGAAACAAGTTGTTTGGATGCTAGTCGGAGTGGTGATGATGATAGTCGTAATTTCTGCAGACTATAAGTCACTGCGGAGTTTTGTGGATACCTATTTACGTGCTGACACTCATATTATTAGTCACAGTGCTATTTACAGAGCCTATTAACGGAGCGACAAGCTGGTTTAAAATTGGACCTATAAGCTTTCAGCCTAGTGAATTAGGCAAAATTGCTCTGGTATTAGGTTTAGGCAAGATTATAGAATATTTTAAAAACAAAAAGTTGTTAAATAAACCGTTTGCTGTGCTTACGATTCTTGCGTTTGCGGCTGTTCCAATATTGCTTGTTATAAAACAACCAGACTATGGAACGGCAATGGTTTTAATTGCTATAACTGTTTTTATGCTATTTGCGGGTGGCATAAATTATAAATATATCATTGGAGCAATAATACTTGCTGCTATTGCTGTGCCTATTGCATATAATTATATTTTGCCAGCACATGCAAAAAGCAGAATAGATGTGTTTTTGAATCCTCAATCTGATCCACAGGGCGCAGGATATAATATAATTCAAGCAGAACTTGCTGTTGGTTCAGGACAGTTACTTGGAATGGGACTTTTAGAAGGAAATCAAACACAATTAGGATACTTACCAATGAAAGTTACAGACTTTATTTATGCTGTAATTGGAGAAGAAATGGGTTTTATAGTTTCAACATTAGTTGTTGTGCTATTTGTGCTACTTATAATTAGAGGATTTTACATTGCGAAAATGACAAGCGATGTTTATGGAATGTTAGTTGCCACAGGCATTTCAACTATGTATTTAGCTCACTTCTTAGAAAATGTAGGAATGAATATTGGGCTTATGCCGATAACAGGAATTCCACTACCTTTTATAAGTTATGGTGGAAGTGCGATGCTAACGAACTTTGTAGGTTTAGGCTTACTTTTGAGTGTTAATGGAAACAGAACAAGAAAAATGTTTGAATAGTGAAAGGACGGAAGTTTAATGAAAATAGGGAATGTAGAATTAAAAAATGATGTTTTTCTTGCTCCAATGGCTGGTATAACTGATTTGGCTTTTAGAAAAATATGCAAAGAATTTGGTGCACGGACTCACTTACACAGAAATGGTAAGTGCTAAGGGACTTTTTTATAACGACGAAAAGACGAAGTTACTTACTAAAATAGATGATGAGGAAAGACCAACAGCAATTCAAATATTTGGCTCTGATGCTGAAATAATGGGAAAAGTAGCCAAAAATATTTCAGAAACAGCAGATATTATAGATATAAATATGGGTTGCCCAGCTCCGAAAGTTGTAAAAAATGATGATGGAAGTAAGCTAATGCTTAACCCGGAATTAGTTGGAGAGATAGCTAGAAGTGTTGTTCAAAATTCTGATGTTCCAGTAACAGTTAAGATTAGAAAAGGTTGGGATGATGAGCATGTAAATGCCGTAGAAGTTGCACAAATATTAGAAGATAGTGGTGTGTCTGCGGTAGCTATACATGGAAGAACAAGACAACAGTTTTATTCTGGCAAGGCAGACTGGGATATAATTAAAGCAGTAAAGCAGAAAGTCGGAGTGCCAGTTATAGGCAACGGAGATGTTGTAAATTTTGAAAGTGCAGAAAAAATGCTTGAATACACAAATTGCGACGCTATAATGGTTGGCAGAGCTGCACTTGGAAATCCGTGGATATTTAAAGAAATAATCGAACATAAAAAATATAAACCATCGGTTGATGAAATTTTTGAAGTTATACAAAAACATTATAATTTTTTAGAAGAACTAAAAGGGGAATATATTGCAGTTAGAGAAATGAGAAAGCATATAAGTTGGTACATAAAGGGCTTAGTAAATGCAGCAGAAATAAGAAGACAAGTAAATGAGATTGACAAAAAAGATGAAGTTATTGAATTATTAAGAAGAAAATTGATGTAAAGTATTTTTAATTGCCGAAAAATATGGTATTATAGAAATAATAGTAGGATTGGAGATGATTTTATGCACAATAAAACGAAAAAGATTTTGAAAACTTTGCTTACAGTTGCTATGCTAGTTGTTTGTTTCACAAGCTGTGTATATGCAACTGGAACTACATCTGGAGGTGGAATTATATCAGAAGTTACACCTGATGATGGGGGATTTGCTGATATTTTAAACGCGATATTGGGATATGTTGTTTGGTTTGGTTGGTTTATTGCAATTGCTATGATAATAACAGTTGGAATAAGATATACAATGGCACCAGCAAACGAAAGAGCTGATTTAAAAAATGGATCAATTAGATATATAATTGGTGTGCTACTATTGGCATCTTTAACGACCGTTTTTGGTGCGATTATGGGCATATTTAGTGGAGCAGCTGGTGGAGGCACAGGTACAGGTGGAGGCACAGGTACAGGTGGTGGCACTGGTACAGGTGGTGGCACTGGTGCTGGTGGTAGTGCAACGACAACTACTAATAAAGGTAATGGCAGTGGCGCTGGTGGCGGTTCTAGTAGTGACGGTCAGAATAACGTAAATAAAATCATTGTTGCAATGCCATCTTTAGAAGGTGAACAACGTTACACAGGAAGTATGCAAACACCAAAACTTAGAAATTTAGATACTAGTAAGATTTCTATTGCGTATTATGAAAAAGATGGATTAACACCAACAACAAACACTTTAAAAGATGTTGGCGAAAAGAAGATAATAAAAGTGTCCTTAAAAGATAAAAGCAAATATACTTGGACAAATGGAAGCACAGATGATATAACAATTAACTGGGAAATCAAGCCAATGATTTTAAAAGTTGATTGGCTAAGTGAGGATACTTTTACATATGATGGTAATGAGCATTTACCAAGAGCTAGACAAGCAATTCTTAATGGTGTCAATGGCGAGACCATAGAAATTATTATAAGTGGTGCATCAAGCACAGCTGGTAAACATACTGCCAAAGCTGAAATGTCAGCAGAAACATTAGCAAAGGGATATGCTAAAAATTATGTATTAGAAAATGCACAAAAAGAATATACCATAGTCGAAGCAAATGGTTAGTTAATTTATAAATAAAAAACAGGTTC
Organism: uncultured Clostridia bacterium; assembly: GCA_934132775.1. Lineage (GTDB taxonomy): Bacteria > Bacillota > Clostridia > TANB77 > UBA1234 > UBA1234. Next base: position 29,669 of record CAKPAA010000012.1, read on the forward strand.
ACAAAAATAAAATGTGAACCTATTTTTTTAATTTTAAACTAATCCGAAACTTATGCCTAAAGCTGAATTCACTTGCCCCATAACGCTTTCATCAACTTGACCTATCTTTTCCATAAGCCTAGATTTATCTATTGTTCGTATTTGTTCAGTAAGTATAACAGAGTTTTTCATAAGACCAAATTCTTTTGAATTTATATTTATATGGGTTGGAAGTCGACTTTTACTAGTTTGAGAAGTTATAGCAGCAGCTATTACAGTAGGACTGTATCGGTTTCCAACATTGTTTTGAATTATAAGTACGGGTCTTATTCCCCCTTGTTCAGAGCCTATAACTGGGCTTAAGTCGGCATAGTACATATCTCCTCTTTTTATAACCAAAATTCTCACTCCCAAAATTTTTTCTTAATTAAATTGTGTCCGCTTTTTTCAACTTTTATTCAATAAACGTACTAGAAAAAGTATTGTAAAAGCTAATACATTCTATGCTTGTTTTATAAATTTTGTTAAAAGCAAATTACATTATGTAAATTATAATTCCCGAATTATTGCATTTTATGTTATATTATGCTAAAATTAAAAATAGAATTTGAATAAAAAGGAGCGCTATTATGGAAGTTAAATTTTTAAATCAACCAAAAGAGGTAAAATTAGGAGATATTTTAAATCAAAGGTTAAAAGAAAATTTTGATGAAGTGTATGTGATAGCAGGTTTTGCTAAGGATGATGGAGTGGAAGTTATTCAAGACTCAATTGAAGAGGCTACCAAAAGTAATACGAAGGTTAATGTATTTATTGGAATTGATAGAAAGAACACTTCAAAAGATATGCTTCTTAAATTACTTTCAGAGGGCTGTAATTTGAGTGTTCATATAAATACTGATGACAGTAAAGTTGAGATGAAGGTCTATGTTTTTGGAAGAAAAGATGGAGATTCTTATATTTATGTTACAGGTGCAAAGCTTTCTAATGGTGGTCTTTTAACTAATACTTCAACTATTACAGAAATTAAATATGGAAGCGATGATAAAAAGCTTTTTGATATTTCTAAGAATAATATTTTAGCTGGTGCAACAACTGAATTTCATAATATTGATGAAGAAGAAGTTATTTTGCTTGCTGAAAAAGGAGATATTGTTGCTAGAATTATCGATAGAAAAATTCCAAAAATCAGTGAAATGTATGGAAATAAAGAAAACGTAATTGTTGGAGAACAGATTTATGATGAGAGCACAAGCAACTCAATTTTGAGTTCTGATGATTTTGAAGATATGAATATAGATATTGACATTGATTCTGAAATTGGAATGAGAAAAAATGTTGTTCTTGAAACTGAAAGAGAATTGAAAAAAGAGAAAAATGAAAAAGATGAAATGTTGAAGCGTCTTTCAAAAACTGAAAAAGATTTAGATAGACTTTATGGTAAAAAAGAAGATAAGGAAGAAGATAAGAAGAAGCCTATAATTCTAATGTCTGATGAGGTTGATTATTCTTCTGCAAATACTTTTATGATTGAAGCAAATAAAATTGCGGAAAAAGGTGCATATGCAGGACTTATAAGAATTCCTAAATCTGTTGCTGATAAGTTGAATGTTTTCTTTGATGAGGACAAGAATTTTAAAATGATGGATGATGAATATTTGGGGGCAGATGTTGAATTTGATGTGATTGATAACAAAGAAAATAAAACTAGAAAAGATGGAAAAGTTGCTATAAGAGCTACGGCTGACGGAATTACAATAAAGTCTGATGAAATGCTTGCGATGAATTTACAAGAAGGGGATATTATTAGATTAATAAAAGAGTCAGATAAGCTTTATAGATGTGAAATAATAAGAAAAGATACTGATGAATATAATATTTGGAGCGGATATTTAATTCATTCTATTAGAGGCCAAAAGAGAAGATACGGAATAATGTAGAAATAATGCAATATAAAATAAAAAGTGATTGAAAAACTACAATGATATGGTAGAATCTATTTATAGTACGATATATAACAAATGAAAAGGGGGAGTTTCAAAATGGAAAATTTGAAATTGAAAAGGAATGAGCGAGGTATTTCGCTTATTGCATTGGTTATTACAATAATTGTAATAATTATTTTAGCAGCAATTGCATTTAATAGTTCAACAAGTACGATTAGTAAAGCAAATTATTCAAAGTTTGTTTCTAATATTGGAGAGGTGCAAGATGCAATTCAAACAAAGACAGTAACTGTAAAAGGTTTTGCAATGGCAGGTGGTACACAAGTTACAGATGGACAAGCATATAATTATGTAGCAAAAGGTGGTTCAAGTGAGTCTGATTTTTTACCAGAAGCACAAGTGCCAGATTACACAATAATAGAGGAAACAGCAGATATAGGAATAGATTTGCCTGAGATAAAGGTAAATACACCAACAGAAACAGGAGTAAAAGTAAAATATGCAGTAACAAAAGAAGGAAAAGTATTTATATGGCCACCATATAGCTATGAAAATGAATACAATATAAGAGATAAAGAAACGGTAAATAAGAGCTTGGTTGGAGTTGAAGGCGAACTAGATATAAAAGTAGCAGATAAAGATTTAAAGATAAAAACAGATGAAAAAGGTATGCTATTAAATACATCAGCAAGTGGCACAGAAACAGGGCCAACACAAGAAGAAATATTAGCAAAAATAAAAGTAGGAGACTACGTAAATTATGTGCCAACAAGTAAGACAATAACGACAGATACAAGTAAGACAGGATATGATACTGCACAAACATTAACAACAGAAGCAAATACAAAGTGGAGAATATTAAGCATAGATGAGACAACAGGAGAAATATTATTAACAACACAAGGAGCGACAAATACAGATACGAATGTAACTTTAAAAGGAGCAACAGGCTATTTACACGGTGCAGAGGAATTAAATAGAATATGCAAAGAGCTATATTCAAATACAGAAAAAAGAATAACAGCAAGAAGTATGACAGTAGAAGATTTGAATAAAGCAGTAGGTGGATATGACCCAACATCGGATAGTGATTATGGAAAAGAATACACATATACTAGTGGAACATTATTTTACACATATGAAGAGAATGGAAAGACAGTAACAAGTGAAATACCGAAAGTAGCATCAAATTCAAATCCAGTGACAGTAAAATCCACATGGTATATGTACAGTCCAAGTAGCAAGAATTCAACAGTAGACAATATATTAGGAAGTAGTAGCTGGGGCTGGCTCGCTTCGCCGTTTGTCGCCTTGAACTCTGACAATGCAGGTGCTTGCTATGGCTTCCGTGTGGCTCGTTCCGGCTATGTCTTCGCGAGCACTACAATCCAATCGAATGTCGTTGTGTACACGCCTTCGTATGGTCTTCGCCCTGTAGTTTCTCTAAGATCTACGCTCATAGAAATAGGAGAAGACGGCAAAGATGGCACAACGGTAGCAACAGCATGGAACTTGAAATAAGACGTGTTCAAGCAGGCTGCAAGCCTGCTTGAACAAGCCGACACGTAGCAATATGTGAATGAAATATAATATTTTTAATTTATGAATTTGAATGTAAATAAAAATAGATGACTGCATTTGTTAGTAGATTAATTCTCGAAAGCAAGTGCAGTTTTTTCACTATTTTTGAACGTCACTTTAAATGAACTTAAACAAAAAAATGTCTAATTTTGGAGTTTAAGTTCGAAAAGTGACGTTTTTTGTTACTTCCCTATTGTATAAGAAAAATGTCTTATGGATATTACGGAAATACTTGAAATAAGGTTTATATATAGGTATAATTAAGGACGTAAAGATTTACAAAAGAAAAGGGGTTTTAATATGAGTGAAAAGAAGTTTTGGGTGTTTTTAATTTTTCTATTTTCAGGAATAATCTTAGGGGGGCTTCTTGGAGATCTTGCGTCTAAGGTTTCATTTTTATCTTGGCTTGCATATGGTAAAAGCTTTGGACTTACAGAACCACTTGTGCTTGATATAAATATATTACAGATTTCATTCAAGTTTTTAGTGCAGTTAAATGTAGCAAGTATTATTGGAATTTTAATAGCGATTCTTATATATAGAAAAATATAAAAAGTTATATAAAAACGATTGGGGGCAAATTCTTTACAGAAAGGAAATTTAATGAAGATTAAAGATTTGCCAGAAATGGAAAAACCATACGAAAAGTTGGAAAACTATGGAGCAAGTAAGTTGTCTGATGCTGAATTATTGGCTGTTGTGTTAAAGAGTGGGACAAAAAATAAAACATCAGTTGAACTTGCACAAGAAATTTTATTGCTTGATTCAGAAGAAAAAGGGTTAAATTTTTTGAAAGATATTCCAACTGACGAGTTACAGAAGATTAAAGGTCTTGGAAGGGTTAAAGCAATACAACTTAAAGCTGTTGTTGAGTTAGCTACAAGGATTTCCACACCACGCAAGATAATTAAAAGAATTATTACTTCGCCAGAAGAAGTGGCAAATATTTTGATGGCAGATATGAAAGATGAAACACAAGAGATAATGAAAGTTCTCGTACTTAATACGAAAAATGAGATTATTAGAATTGCTACTGTTGGAATTGGCACGGCTAATGTTAATCTTATAGAAGTAAGAGATGTTTTTAAAGAGCCAATTAGGTCTAATGCTACAAAGATAATTTTGGCACATAATCACCCTAGCGGAGATCCATCTCCTAGCAATAGTGATATTACTTTTTCGGTTAAAATGCGAGAATTTGGTGCGGTTATGGGAATTGAAGTTTTAGACCACGTTATAATTGGTAACGGTAAATTTAGTAGTTTAAAAAGAATGAAGAAATTTTAGGAGGTTGAAGTAAATGGGCTTTTTTGCAAAAGATATTGGAATTGATCTTGGCACAGCTAACACATTAGTACATTTAAAAGGAAAGGGAATAATAATAAGAGAACCATCTGTTGTGGCTATGAATAAATATACTGGAGATGTTGTTGCCGTAGGAACAGAAGCAAAAGAAATGCTTGGAAGAACTCCTGAAAATTTAACTGCTGTTAGACCTCTTAAAGATGGTGTAATTGCAGATTTTACAGCAACCAAAATGATGCTTAAATATTTAGTGGACAAGGCTTGTAGAAGATATGTTATTGCAAGACCTAGGGTTGTGGTTTGTGTTCCAACTGGTGTTACTGAGGTTGAAGAAAGAGCCGTTGAAGAAGCAACTTTAAATGCAGGTGCGAGGGAAGCTTACCTTATGGAAGAGCCAATAGCTGCTGCAATAGGTGCGGGGCTTAGAATAAGTGATCCAAGTGGAACTATGATAGTTGACATTGGTGGTGGCACAAGCGAAATCTGTGTTATTTCACTTGGCGGTATTGTAACAAGTAGGTCTTTAAGAGTTGCTGGCGATGAGCTAAATGAAGCTATTGTTGACTATGTTAAGAAAAAGTTTAATGTTGCAATTGGTGAAACAACAGCTGAGGAAATTAAAGTAAATATCGGTTGTGCATACCCATCTATGACGACGGAAGAAATGGATGTAAAGGGAAGAGACTTCTCAACAGGACTTCCTAAAACTATAACTGTAAATTCGCTTCAAATTGAAGAAGCTATGAAAGAAGTTATAATGCAGATAATTGGTGCAATTAAAATGACTCTTGAAAAAACTCCTCCGGAATTATCAGCAGACATTATGATAAACGGTATTACTTTATCTGGTGGAGGAGCTTTGATTAAGAATTTTGATAGATTGTTAGCATTAGAGACTGGTATTCCAGTTAATATAGCCAATAACCCACTTGACTGTGTGGTTAAGGGAGCAGGAAAGGTGCTAGATGATTTAGATTCTTTGAAGAGTGTTTTAATAAATGCAAAGAAGAAAAGATAGATTTTGAATAATTTATGTTGATATTGTTTAGGGCTACTATGACTTGACAGTATCGACATATTATTGTATGGAAGTTAAAATTTTAGTGATTTTGTTTAACTAAAATGTGAGTCTGAAAGGAGAAAATTGTTAATATGAAAGGTGGCTGGGTAAAGAATTTTTTTAAAATCATTTGTATAATAATACTTTTCGTGTGTATAGCGATGACTAATGGAAAAATAAGAAATGTTACTTTAATTGAAAGTGTATTGAATGATTTTATTGCATTGCCACAACGAGCATACACGTATATAAAACAATATGTTACAGGTAATGATTTGTTCTTTTCCGAAGTTGAAAATTTGAAAACTGAAAATAACGAACTTAAAGAAAAAGTGAAAAATTTGGAAGAAAAAGTTGCAGATTATGAGAAAGTTAATGCTGAAAATCAGGTGCTTAAAAGCTACGTAAATTTATCAGACAAATATCCTGGTTATAATGTTGTTGTGGCAGATATTATTTCTAAATCAAACACGAACTGGGAAGCAATATACGTTATAAATAAAGGTTCAAACGATGGAATAAAAGCTGGTATGACTGTTATAGCTGAGGCAGGATTATTTGGATATGTTGAAACGGTAACAAAAAATACTTCTAAAATTATTTCTGTATTAGATGCAGGAAATTCTGTTAGCGCAAGAGTTACTAGAACAAGAGATGAAGTTGTTTGTAAAGGTAGTATTTCACTTTTAGATAAACAAGAATTGAAAGTTATAAATATCCCAACTGGAACTGTTTTAGTTGAAGGTGATAAACTTGAAACTTCTGGTATGGGTGGAATTTATCCAAAGGGAATTGGAATTGGAAAAGTTGTTGAAGTTTTGAATAAAAAGAATCCAATTGAAAATGAGGCAATATTAAAAATGTATGTTGACTTTGACAAAGTTGAAACACTTGCTGTTATCGTTACTAATGATGATGAGAGTACGGAAATAGCTGATACAAAAGGAGATAGTTAATGGATAAAAAAATTCTTATTGGAATAATAGTTTTTGTTTTAATATGGCTTTGTTTGGGTTTGCAGGTTACATTCTTTAATGAAGTAAGGTTGTTTGGTGTTTCTGCTAATATTGGTATAGTGCTGGTTGCAGGGCTTGGACTTACTTCTGGAAAGACGTCAGGAGCAGTAACAGGTGCTGTTTATGGCTTTTTGATGGATATACTTTATGGCAAATCATTTGGAATTTATGGACTTATGTATATGCTAGTTGGACTTGTTTGTGGAGAGTTTAGTAATGGCTTTTCAAAAGAAAATAAGTTATCTATGGTATATATAGTTGCAGCGATGACAGTAGCTTTTGAAGTCTTGACATATTTAGTTTTTATGCTTGTGTATTCATATGATTTTGAATTTTGGTATATGTTACTTATAATAATCAAAGAAACAATTTATAATATGATTCTTTCAAGGTTATTATTTAAGCCACTAAGTGCGTTGGGAGAAATAATAAACAAGAGTAAGAATAGTTACTATTTGCTATAAAAATTTTAATTTATGCAGGAGAATTTCTTTCTTCTAGTTTGAAATTTAACAAGAGTAGAAAGTTTTTTAGATAATCAGAAAGGAGTGGATAATGTATAACGATGTTGGCATTAGGTTTAATGTCCTAATGGTTATTGTGTGTATTATTGGAATAGTGTTTATATGTCAATTGTTTAACCTTCAAATAGTAAATGGTGCGAGTTATAGAGAACAGTCTGAAAATAGACTTGTTAGAGAAATAAAAGTTACTGCTCCTAGGGGAGAAATATATGATAGATATGGAAAATTGCTAGTAACAAACGATACTGGATATAATGTGAATCTATATTATACAAAGATTTCAAAGAAAAAATTAAACGTTGTATTGTTAAAATTAGCAAATATTTTAGAAAAAAATGACGATGCATATTATAATAATTTTCCTGTGGATTTTGAAAAAATGACATTTACAAAGAGTGACACTGCTATAAAAAGTTGGAAAACAAATAGTAATATCAGTGGCGATGCAACAGTTCAAGAAGTTATAGATTTTTATAAAAATAAATATGAAGTTGAAAATGAAGATATAAATGATGTCAAGAAAATTCTTGCTCTTAGATATGAGATTGCAACAAAAGGCTATTCTAGTTTTAAGAGTGTTACTTTGGCAAAAGAGATTTCAAGTGAAAGTATGCTAGAAATAGAAGAGCGAGGCAATGAGCTTTCTGGTGTTGTTATAGCCACTTATCCAATTAGAAAATATCTTACTCAAAATGTGGCATCACATATAGTTGGTTACACCGGAAAAATTAGTAGTTCGGAGTATAAAAATAAAAAAGAATTAGGATATTCTCAAAATGATATGATAGGAAAAAGTGGAATTGAAGCTACTTTTGAAGAATTCTTGCGAGGAAAAAACGGCAAATTAAGACTGGAAATGGATTCAGAAGGCAGAGTTACAGATAAAGAAGAAACAATAGAAAGTGAAATGGGTAATAGCGTAATATTGACTATCGATTACGATTTGCAAGCCAAGGCAGAAGAGGTACTTGAAAAATATATCAAGAAAATTCAAACAGGTGGTTTTTCTGAAACACACTCAGATGCCAGAGCAGGGGCTTTGGTTGTGTTGGATACAAAAACATCAGAAGTGCTTGCACTTGCAAGTTACCCTGAATATAATCCAGATGAATTTACAGATGGAATTAGCGTTAGTGAATATAAGAAATATTTTGATAACGAAGATAGACCAATGTTTAATCGTGCTATTCAAGGTACATATTCTCCTGGTTCAACGTTTAAAATGGTCACGGCAATTGCAGCTATTGAGTCAGGAACTATTGGAGTTAGGGAACAAATACTAACAAAGGGTGTGTATAATCAAGGACACAAGCCAGCTTGTTGGATTTGGAAAGGATACAGGACCACACACGGTTTGGTGGATGCAGAAAAAGCATTAAAAGTTTCTTGTAACTACTATTTTTATGATGTAAGTTACAGAATGGGAATCGACACTTTGGCAAGATATGCGGCAATGTTTGGACTTGGAACAAAAACAGGAATAGAGCTTCCAGGTGAAGTTGCAGGAACACTTGCTTCTCGTGAATATATAAATAAACTTAATGAAAAAGACGGTGGAAAAAGGTTGTGGATGATAGCTGATACGTTATCAGCAGGAATTGGACAGTCATATAACAGTTTCACACCTATTCAAATGGCATATTATATTGCGACATTGGCAAATGGCGGAGTGAAAAACGAGCTTACTATTGTAAGAGATGTTGTTGACTCAACAGGAAAAGATGTATCAAAAACAACTGTTGATGAAATCGTCGATAATAAGATAAATAAGCCTGAAATTGAACTTGGCAGTCTAAACATATCAGACGAGACAATTAAAACGGTTTTTGAGGGTATGAGGTCTGTTACAGGCGAAACTGGTGGAACAGCATATAGCACATTTAGTTCGTTCCCAATAGAAGTAGCTGGTAAAACAGGAACTGCAACACCAAGTAGTGGCTCAGACCACGCGTGGTTTGTTGGATTTGCACCTTATGACGATCCAGAAATTGCGGTTGTGTGCGTTATTGAACACGGTGGACACGGCGCATACACCGCACCAGCAGTTAAAGAAGTAATGGAAGAATATTTTGGATACAACACAAAAGATAATGATGAAGACCTAAAATTAAGAACTTTAAGTGATGTATTGATAAATGATTAAAGAAAGGAAATGATAAAATGAATACAGAAGTATTTTTTGAAAATAAAAATGGTAAATTAGTTATTACATTAAACAAAGACGTTAGCTATGCAGAAATAAAAGAAAAACTTGCAAAGATACTTGCTGCTTCTGATACAGTTTTTGAAAATATAAAACCACCAATAGTAGTAACAGGAAAGAGACTATTAGATGGCGAAGAAATTGAAATTGAAAATATGATAAAAGGAAAAACGGACTTAGAAGTAAAAATAGAAAGACCAAAACAAATGGGCCTTGCAACAATAAACAATATCTTCACAAAAGATACTACTGTAACGCCAACAAAAGTTATAAAAGGAATGCTTAGATCAGGCAGAAGAGTAGACTTTGAAGGAAGCATTGTAGTTTTAGGAGACGTAAATTCAGGTGCAGAAATAATAGCAGAAGGAAATGTAATAGTTTTAGGAAGACTTAGGGGCTTTGCACATGCTGGGGCAAAAGGAAATAGAAGCGCTTTCATTGCTGCAAATGAAATAAATCCAACACAACTTAGAATAGCGGATATAATAATGAAATCAGAGGTAACAAAGGTAGATAATGCAGAAGGTTATGAGTATGCAAAGATAGATATGGGCGAAATAAAAATTTTTAAATAAATTAAAAAAATTGAATATAAAAAAATTTTTTGAACACAATATTAGTATCGGATCGATATTAGTTGAGTTAAGAGTTACTTTGGAGCATAACAAGTGTTTCAGGGATATTCGAGCAAAGGCTTTTATGGGTTTAAGTAAGACTTAGATTTGTATTAGACCGGCGTTAAGAGCGTATGGTGTGCGAAGTTGGCTGTAATATAGATTGCTATCAAGTTTTGGAAGTATGGCTGATTAGTATGTTATGTGTTTGAGCGCAGACCTTTTTTAGGTGTCGAAGAATAGAAAACTTTTAATTTAGTTACTCACAATTCGGGTAACTAAAGAAAAAAATATTCTATAAATGCGCGATTGCGAATCTCCTTTCTATTGGAGAGACTCATTTGCTAAGATGCTTTGATCGGTCGAGCAAAGGTTTCACATTGTGGTGGAACGTTCTGCGTTGTCGAGAGGCGGTGCGGGAGGTGTAGCTATGATGTGTAAGCCGGCGTTAAGATTAGTATATGGTTCGGTGCAATTCCTGTTTGAGGGTGATACCCCCACAGGAATTTTTTTTGCTTAGAAGAAATTCTAGTTGTATGTGGGATAATTATATAAATGTGACTGCGAAAATAAGTACAACAAAATGGAAATAATATCAAAGAAAGCAAGGAGTGTTCTAAAAAAATCGAGTTATGGGGGTCAAATTTATAAAAAAAATAAATTTGACCCCCATAACTCGTTTTTTATTTAAACAAGGAACGGCATTATTCATAAAAATATTCCTGAATTGATGGCAAATGGAGAATTGTTATAACAAATGCCCTATATTGTGCATTTCTAATATATAGATTTGTGATACAAAATTATAATATTTAAAAAATTAAATTTCACGCATAAAAAATAGAGGCTCCCCAAGCCTCTATTTTAAAAATCAAATCAATAATTAACTTTTACATATTTTTCATTTCTTCTAAACAAGATTTGCAAACATTCTTATCTTTGTAAGATATTACATCACTAGCCTCTCCGCAGAACACACAAGTAGGCTCATACTTCTTTAAAACGATTGAAGAATTATCTACATAGATTTCAATAGAATCTTTAATGTCGATGTTAAGAGTTCTTCTTAGTTCTATTGGTAGAACGATTCTTCCAAGTTCGTCTACTTTTCTAACAATGCCTGTTGATTTCATCAAAAATACCCCCTTAGTAAATTTTATACGTTTAATATAACATGTTTTTTCATGAACGTCAAGTATAAAAAGTAAAAAAGTGGAAAATTATGTAATTTGCTGTAAAAGCCTGTATAAAACATGCAAAAAATATAATCATTAAAATCTTGAAAATGAATATATATGAATTACTTATGGAATGAATATACGAAAATACAAAATATTCATGAAGTATGCTTAATACTTGACACCAACAAATGATTATAAAGTAATTCTATGGTTTAGTCAAGTGAATTTTAAGTTACTATTTAGACATATGAAAATGACTTTGTGTAGGTTTCAGTTTAATAATTATTTTGAAAGGAAAATTTGTGATGAATAAAATATGGCCTTGGCTTATTGGAATTTCAATTTGTATCGGTATTTTTAATGGGAAAGTGCAAGAAATGACAAATGGAATATTTGAAGCTTCAAAAACTACTATTGAAACTTGCATTAATATATTTGGAATAATAAGTTTGTGGTGTGGACTTATGAATGTCGCAGAAAAATCTGGACTTACAGAAAAAGCTCAAAGATCAGTGTATCCAATTATAAGATTATTATTCCCAGATGTACCAAAAGAAAGTAAAGCAATTGGAAATATTGCAATGAATATGACAGCAAATATAATTGGACTTGGTAATGTTGCAACACCACTCGGAATTAAAGCGATGGAAGAGTTGCAAAAAATAAACAAAGATAAAGAAAGTTTGAGCAGATCGATGATGATGTTGCTTGTTCTTAATATGTCATCAATTCAAATAATTCCAACAACGGTAATAGCATTGAGGGCAACATACAATTCACAAAATCCAGCCGAAATTGTTGTGCCAGTGATAATCGCAAGCTTTGCAGCAGTATGCGCCGGCATAGTTATGGTGAAATTAACATATATTAAATAGTAAGGAGACTAACTATGAAGATTGTAGAATATATATCTTATGCAATTATACCATTCATAATATTGTTAATCGTTGTTTTTAGTGAAAAGAAGAAAGTATCTTCGTTTGAGTGTTTTACTGAGGGAACAAAAGAAGGACTTAGTATTATTTCAAAAATATTTCCAACCATGTTGGCAGTTGTTATTGCTATAAATTTACTAAAAGTATCTGGAACTATGGAATTATTTATTTCCTTAATAAAACCGTTAGCAACACTATTTAGCATTCCAACAGAAGTTGTACCTATTGGAATAATGCGAAGTGTTTCAGGAGGTGGAGCACTTGCTATTTTAACAGATACTTTAAAAGAAAATGGACCGGATAGTTTAGTTGGAAAAATAGCATCAACAATAATGGGAGCAAGCGATACGACACTATATGTGCTTGCAATATACACAGCAACAGTAGGAATAAAGAAAACTAAAAAAGCTTTGTGGATTGGATTACTTTGTGATTTAGTTGCCTTTATAATGGCAATAGTGATATGGAAAATTATTTGAAAATAAATGTTTTGGCAGATTAGTAAGGATAATGGCTTTGTGTAAATTTGGTGATGTGTAATATTTTTGTAACAAAAATTTAATGTGGATGTAATATTAAAATGTCAATAAAACTTATATAATTGTACAAGTATTATTAAGAAAGGACGTGTAGAAATGAGAAGAATTATGCTAGTATTGTCTATAATAGTAACAATTGCTACAATATCAACAATGTGCTTTGCAACTACTATTGAAGGCGAAAACAATATAGGAACTTATAATGAGATAAGTGTGATAAATGGGGAAAGCAACTCTTCAATTATTAGATGTGAAATTAAGGTGGTTACACCTGAAAACGGTGGAATATATCCAAATGGAAGAGTTAGAGTGAAAAAGGGAAATAATCAAAAATTTACTTTTGTGCCAGATGATGGGTATGAGTTAAGCAAGATTTTGGTTGATGGCGAAGAAGTTGATGTTTTTGATTTTTATATTTTTAAAAATGTAAGGAGTGACCATACAATAGAGGCTATATTTGAGAAAAATACTTCAGATTGGGCAGAAAAAGAAATTGAAAATGCTAAGAAGAATGGACTTGTACCAACTGTTTTAGAAAATAAAGACCTAACTTTGGAAATAACAAGATTAGAATTTGCTTCTGCTTGTGTGAAGTTATATGAAAAATTAACAAACGAAATTGCTACTGCTACTAAAACAGATGTTTTTGAAGATTGCAATGATACAGAAGTTTTAAAAGCTTTTGAACTTGGAATAACAAATGGTGTTAGTGAAACTGCTTTTGCACCTAATAGCAACATTACAAGAGAACAAATTGCTACTATGCTTGCAAGAACAGTTGCCTTAACTGGTAGAGATACAGCTGTTTATACAAAAGATATTAAATTCGCTGATGAAAGTACTGTTTCAAGTTGGGCTAAGAATAGTGTTAGATATATGGCACAAGAAGAACTTATAATTGGTGTTGGTGAAGGCAAATTTGCTCCTACTGGAACAGCAACAAGAGAGCAAACATTGGCTATTTCTGAAAGAACATTTGAAAAATTCAGCAAGTAAGATAATGTACAAAAATACGTAATGAAGCGCAGTACGCTTCACTATGAGAGCATATGTCTCTTTAATAGTGAAAAGCTAAAAGCTAGAATAATAATTACAAAACTACCTTAATCTTCATATAATATTAAAGATTAAGGCAGTTTTTGTATCATTTTAGAATGAATTTATGATATAATACACGTAAGATTGGAGGTTTCAAATGGATATAAATTACCCACCATATGCGATTACGGATAGAATGTTGAACTATGTAGCAGATATAATGAAAAAAGTCGGAGAGACTAATTATTTTGAGAAACTAAATAGGTATCCAGAGTTAAGAAGAAAGTCTAGAATTAAGTCAATACACTCTTCGCTGGCAATAGAAAATAATCAATTATCTTTATTTCAAGTTGAGGATGTAATTGACGGAAAAACTGTTATTGGAGAGCAAAAAGATATACAAGAAGTGAAAAATGCATATAATGCTTACGAGCAAATTGATAAAGTAAATCCTTATTCGTTGAAAGATTTAAAAAAATTACACGGAGTATTGACTTTCTTAATTGAAAAAGATGCTGGAAAGTTTAGAAATCACGGCGAAGGTGTTTATGATGGGGATGTCTGCATTTTTGCTTGCCCACCACATAAGTTAGTTCCATCTTTGATGGAAAATTTGTTTAATTGGATGAATGAAGTTAAAGATGAAATAAATCCACTTATTTTATCATCTGTATTTCATTATGAATTTGTATTTATTCATCCGTTTCACGATGGCAATGGAAGAACTGCAAGATTGTGGCAAACAGTGATATTGTCACATTGGGAAAAAGCGTTTACTTATTTACCTATTGAAAGTATGATTAAGAAAAATCAAGATGAGTATTATTCTGTTATTCAAAAATGTAATAATGCTGGAAATTCAACAGAATTTATAGAATTTATGTTAAAAATGATAGACAACACGATAGATGAAACTCGTAAATTGGAAAAAATAGAATACACACCTAACTTTGTATTTTCTGAAAATGATAGAAAAGTAATAGACTGCATAAAAGAAAATATTATTATTGGTACGAAAGATATTATTCTTAAAACTCAAATTGCTGATAGAACTGTAAGAAGAATTCTTAAAAAGCTAGTTGATAACAAAGTTGTTGAAATTGTTGGTAATGCTGAGAAAGCTCCTAATAAGAAATATAAAATGGCAGAGTAATGGCAGAGCAATGACAGAGTAATGGCAGAGTAATGGCAGAGCTCGCACTTCAAAAATTTTTATTTTGCATTTTTTCTTTTTGTTCTATTCTCCTTTACTTGTACATATAGTTTAGTAAAGTCAAGTGTACAAACACAAAAAAGGAGGGTATATAATGAATAACTACAGTATATATCACGATATTGCAACTAGAACAAATGGAGACATATATATAGGTGTGGTTGGTCCTGTTAGAACTGGTAAATCTACGTTTATTAAAAACTTTATGGATATTGCAGTGTTGCCTAATATTAAAGATGAATTTAAAGCTAGGAGAGCACAAGATGAGTTACCTCAAAGTTCAAATGGAAAAACTATAATGACTACCGAGCCTAAATTTGTTCCTAATGAGGCGGCAGAGGTCGTGATGGACAATGTGAAATTTAAAGTTAGAATGATAGATTGCGTGGGGTATCTTGTAAAAAACGCAGTTGGACATTTGGAGGGTGATGTTCCTCGAATGGTAAATACACCTTGGTTTGATGAGCAAATTCCTTTTGAAGAAGCTGCTGAGATAGGCACTAAAAAGGTAATTGAAGAACACTCAACAATCGGAATTCTTGTTACAACTGATGGAACTGTGACTGAACTTAATAGAGAGGACTACATAGATGCAGAAGAACGTGTTGCAAGGGAATTAAAGGCACAAAATAAACCTTTTGTAATCTTGCTTAATACGAGCAATCCTAACACTGGCGAAGCACAAGCACTTTGCAAGGAATTGGAAAATAAATATGATGCTCCTGTGCTTGCAACTAATTGCTTAAATTTATCTGAAAATGATATTAACAACATATTGGGCAAGATATTGTATGAGTTTCCAGTTAATGAGATTGATGTTAATCTGCCTCATTGGGTTGAAAATTTAGATGGAGATCATTGGCTTAAAAAGGATATTTTATCTACTGTTAGAAATAAATTTGCTAATATACAAAATTTAAGACAAATACAAAATGTGCTAAATGATATAGGAAATGAGGAAATTGTAGATAAGTTAAATTTAGATACAATAGAGCTTGGCGATGGTAAAGCAATTGTTAATGTAATGCTTGATAATAGCTTATTTTATAAAATACTTACTGAAATATCTGGTTTTGATGTTAAAGAAGAAGGCGATTTGTTTGGCATTGTAACCTCGCTTGCGCAGAGAAAGAAAAGCTACGATAAGATTGCAGCTGCTTTGAATGATGTGGATAGGAAGGGGTATGGAATTGTAACACCTAATATGGAAGACTTAACATTGGAAGAACCTGAAATCGTAAAGCAGGGATCAAAATTTGGTGTTAAACTTCGTGCAAAAGCTCCTAGCTTGCACATTATAAAGGCCGAAATAGAAACTGAGATTTCTCCAATAGTTGGAAGCGAAAAGCAGTCGGAAGAATTGGTAAATTATTTGATGAAAGAATTTGAAGATAATCCAACAAGTATTTGGGAGTCTAATATATTTGGAAAATCATTGCACGAGTTAGTAAATGAGGGATTACAAAATAAATTATATAAAATGCCAGAAGAGGCTCAATGCAAGCTTCAAGAAACTCTTGAAAGAATAATAAATGAGGGAAGTGGAGGTCTTATTTGTATAATTCTTTAAAACACTAAATATGTATTTTATGGGTAATATAAACGGCTTAGAGTGTGTGATGTGCAAAGCAAATTAAAGAATGTTATTATTTTCATCTGAGATTATTATAAATAGAAATAGAAAGAAAATTTACAAAAATGTTACAGAAATGTTAAATTACTGTAACATTTTTTTCTTTTCTGTTCTCAAAAAGTTCATTATGATAAAATATTATCGGATAATTTTATATAAGGAGGAGAAAAAATGAGTATTAAACGCATAATGGTAGTTTGTTGCCTATGTATAGCCATTTGTACGATTTCATTTGCTTCAAGTTTTAGTGATATTGCAAGTGAGCACTGGGCATTTAACTACGTTAATGAATTAACAACCAAAGGCGTTATAAATGGTTATCCAGATGGCACTTTTAGACCTGATGGAACTATTTCAAAAGCTGAATTTATTAAGCTTGTTATAATGGCGTCTTTGCCAGAAGAAGTTGATATAGCTGATGCTCCATCTGCTATGAACAACTGGGCTGGACAAGTTGTTGCAGTTGCACAAACATATCAAGTAATTGATCCAGGATTTATAACTGAAACTAATATGAATGAACCAATTACGAGAATGGAAATGGCTTTGATAATAGCAAAGGCAGATGTATTTTTAAGAGGTAATGCCTTAGATTTGAGCAAATCGTTGACTTTTAATGATTATGACGAAATGGACAGAGAACAAATCACTTATTTAACTCACGCAGTTAGTAAAGGCCTAATTACTGGTTACACAGATAATACTTTCAAACCTGCTAAGAATATGAACAGAGCAGAAGCAGCAACAATGATTTATAGATATACGAAATAAGGAGGTGAATGGAGCAGATGAAGAACAAAGTAATTAGTATTTTATTAGTAGCAATGATTATTATACTTGGTGCTATGAGCATATCTTTTGCAAAAGATTCTTTGGATGGAACGCTAATAGCTGCAAAGACTTCAAGCAGTTCTTCTAGCAAGAAGGGGAGTATTAAGATATGCAAGCACAAGAATAAAAGTAGATCTACTTCAGGATGTACTTACTATGAAATAAGATGTGACGATTGCGGAAGAAAAATTTCTTCAGGTGGTTATAAAAATCATAATTATGGTGGTTGGTCATCAAATAAAGATGGTCACTGGCGTACTTGCAGTAGATGTGGAGACAAAGATTCGCATGGACATTCTGGTGGAACGTGGTATCCAATAGCTGCAAACCATTACAAAGATTGCAGTGTGTGTGGATATAAAAAATACACTGGTGCAGCACACGACAGAAATTATAAAAAAAATATAAATGATAAAACAATTCACGAAACATATTGCAAAACTTGCTGGGATGCAGGCTACGAAGGTGTAAATAAAGGAACTGAAAACCACACTTGGAGTGGTGGAGAGGATAGTCCTCATAAATGTTCAGGATGGCCTTGCGGCTACGAGAGAACTTCAAGTGATGGAATGCCTTATCACTATTATGGAATAAATAATGGAGACACAATTGGCACAACGGCGTATAGTTGTCAATTATCTGGCTGTGGAAAAGGTATTACTCTTTCAACTGATGGCTCTATTGGTGGATTAGATGCAGGTCAATATACTTGTTCTGATGCAGAAGTACAAATGCCAAATCCGCCTACTTTTCGTTCAGGAGTTTATACAGCTAAATTTTCTGGTCAAATTAGAGATATGAGTGGAAATGTAGTAAGTGGACTTAAAGTTCCAGATAGTTGGATAACTTTATATGGTTGGACTCAAAAAAATATTGAGTCCCATAGAAAAGCTAATAGCGAATATAAAAAAGAATATGAAAAAATTATTGATGCGTTGTATGGACAAGATTTAGCATACGAAGACTCATATATAAACAAGAACGGTGAAAAGATCACTAGGGAAGTTAACGGACTTGCAGAAGGCAATATGAATTCTTGGAATCCTGTTTTTGGAGAGGCAGGTATGGAGTCAATAAAAAATGGGGCAACGTATAAGGCAACTCAAAAATATAATTCTGGTGGGCATCAATTTGAGCTTGGTTTTTATCCTGGTAGTGGTGGCTGGATGTTTAGAGGTAGCCAACTATTTCAAGCTAGCTCTGGTATAAACGGACTTTTATTCCAAGCTGGTGGCGGATATAAAAAAGAAGCACCAGTAAAGATATATGCAGATATATATTATTGTTATAGAACTTTGGACGGAAAAGTTCCAAAGAACGGCTATCAATATTTATACAAACATTCTTCTGAAGTTGTTTATAATGGCGGAAGAAGAACGGTTACTGTTGATGTTACAGCTGACCTAGATAAAATCGATTTGACAGGTTACAGATATGTTGGTAGTGATAAGAGCATTGGTCAAATGGGCAAGATTGGAATTTCAAGTTTTAGTGAGAGTGCAAGAACAACTAATCCAACTGCCAAAGTAACAGTAGGTTTTGATTACAGAACTTCTGCTGCTATCGTAACATTCTTTGTTGAACCAGTTAAATTATATTATGGTCACGTTGCAATTGATTATAAAGGAAGAACACAAGATATAGTTGCACCAAGTTTAACAAATACAACTGGACTTGAATTCCCTGATTATTATAATGGAACAAGATGTGTTATTAGTGATATTAGATCATTAAATAAATTCTTCTGGCCAGGTTTTATTTTGCAAAACACTAAAACATATCAATATGCTGGAACAAGCACAATTTCGTCATATAATCAAAGTGGCTTGATCTTTGACAAATATTATGATGCTGATGAAACTACAGTGTATGTCCCTAATAAATCAGGTAACAGACTTGTTGCTAAGTCTAGTGTACCAAGCAGATACATAAAGAGCGATGAATCGAGTACAAAAAATTCTAAACTATATATTCAAGAAGAAGCTGGCTATGCTAGTGATAAGCAGTTCTATTATTACTACAACACACCAACTTTGAGAATAGAGCATAGAGATTATGATTCAACTAATTTATTACAAGATAGAAAGAACCAAGGCTTGGAATATTTAGTTCAAATATTGCATCAATATGCCTTAGTTACATCTTTGATAACAGATAATATTGGTTCTGATGGAAGTACAATTCATAATTTAATAGTGAATGATTTGCAAACAGGAACTAAATCTTTCTCATATAATTTTGGAAATAGAGATTTAGTACAAGTTCAAATTTATGAAATTGACTCATCTGGCAGAGAGAGCTTGTACGGAACTTTATACAGTGAAGATGAATATAAACCAAGAAACGGAAAGAGCTATAAGGTTACTAACTATGGTGGCGTATTTGAAAAGTATTACACTGATTCTTTGAGTAATATCGTTAGTCAAATTAGCCAAACATCAACAACATTTAATACAAATAAAAACTGGAGAATTGTATTTAATTATAGACCTGTTGAGAGAGTTTATATAAGCTTTATGGATTTGAAAGGCAATAAGATATTTATAAGAGATCCTCAAAATCCTGGCAAGTATCTTCCTGAAATAACAAGCAAGATAGATAAAGTAAATGGATACAAACATCTTGTTACAGATTTAGGAACTGACGGAAATTACAGAGCTTTGGGTTACACAGAGGATAAAGAAAAATACATACGTGATTATTCAAAAGCGAAAGAAACATCTAATGGAACAACATTAACTGTTCCTGGAAATACTGGTGATAGATATATTGTTATATATTATTCAACAGAGAAAACAGTTTTAATTGAATATAAGGATACAAAGGGCAACACAATTAAAGATCCAACCACGTTGGAAGTGCCTGACACAGGTACAATTGCGGAAGTGCCAGTAATTAACTTATATGAGGTTGTTGAATATAAGAAGAATGAAAATGCTGAGGACCCTAACAGTAAAACAGAAGACAAGCCATCAAGTCCTTTAACCAAAGACGATAAGCAAATAAGTGTACCAAGCACAGATCATAATCAGCATATAATTATTTATTATGAAGCAAAAGAAGCACTAAAAGTTGAGTACAGAGAAAAAGGAACAGAGAAAGCACTTACAGTTCCACCAGAGTATCAGTCAACGACTTGGGTTGAAATTCCTGAAACAGGAGTTAAAATAGAAGTGCCTGTGGTTCCTGGTTATGAAGTTAGATTTTATAAGTATAACGATAACTACAACGGAACAGATAGCACGATAAATGGACCTGAAAGACAGGTTGGAACTTCAATTCCTGTTGGTTCAAATGGTAATAATCAATATGTGATTATTTATTATGAAAAAGTTAAAGAGACTTCTAAGTTAATTATTGAGTATAGAGAAAATACACCAGATGGAGAAGAACTTAGAGATCCTAGT
The DNA here is from genome assembly GCA_934132775.1 of uncultured Clostridia bacterium. Taxonomy (GTDB): domain Bacteria; phylum Bacillota; class Clostridia; order TANB77; family UBA1234; genus UBA1234. The sequence goes on from CAKPAA010000012.1 coordinate 50,674, forward strand.
GAGACAGATATACCAGTTGGAGAAGAAACAAAAATAATTCCACCAGATATAGATGGATACACACCAACAGATTGGGTTAAACCAGATGGTTCAACGAGTAATGATATAGAAAATATTATTGTTGTTGGTGAACCAAATGGACAAAAGAAGATTATAATTATTTACAAAAAGACAAATGAAGAGCCAGGAGAAACACCTACTGAACCTGGTGTTATAACTCCAGATGACAATAAGCAAAAAGTTGTATTAAGAGCTAATACAGGAGACACAGATCCTGAAAAATGTAAAGAAGAATACAATGTTGATGTGGCAATTCCTACATCAGAAGACTTATATACTACGGGGGATGTTTATAGTTATAGATTTGTTACAGATATAGTTGAAGCGCCTTACACAGAAAATATCAAAGTAAGAATTTCACAAGACTATTATACAAACTTAGATAATCTTTCAAAAGAAACAAGAGGCACTGTAACAACTCCACCATTAGACATTCAAATTAAGTATAATTATTATGATATTAAGAAAGCTGAACTTTATGATTTGAAACAAATGATTATAATAAATGAAGCTTTGAAGAATTATAATGGCTATGATTATGATACAGGAGCAACTGGTAGATATGAAGCTGGAAGGGCAACATTAGGTGTAAGCAAAAACATTCCAGACATTTTATATGAATTGCCAGAGGGAATTGGTCTTGAAGCAGATAAGAGAATACAGTTGAAGAGTAATGCTGGATACAAGGTTACAAAAGGTGCTGATGGTGTATACGATATTAAATTACAAGATATTGCATACGTAAAACCAAATGAAGCAGAATTTAGAGCAATGTACGAAATGGAAGCTGACGGTATCGTTGAAAAATGTACATTTATTAGGGTACAAACTTTAAAGATACAGATGGCTGGTACAAGCGATGTAACTATATTAACAGGTGAGCAATATAACTTACCAAAGAAATCAGAAGCTTTGAAATCAGTTAATTATTACATACCATACACAGCAGGAAGAGCACCATTATATAGTTTCTTCCACAATAAAGATTTATTTGTACAAGAATCAGCTTTGAATAAAAACTATGTTACAACATTTGAAGGTGATTACAGACTAATTAGAGCAGTTGAAAACAATGCTCAACCACCTAAAAAATATGAACCTAGAAAGATTGCTTCGGATCCTGAAAGTGGTAAAAGACTTGGTGTTGAAAAACTTACAGTTAACTCACTTAATGTTCATACACCAATAATAAATAAAGTTACTTTGACACCACTACAAGACAATACAAATTCAACGCAATTAGCAAGTGGTAAAATTCAAGGCAATTCGGCTAAATACAATAATTCAACTATATTGAATTTAGACAAGCAATTTACAATAACAATACCAAATGCAGGTGCACATATTAACAGCATCGGATACGGAAACAAAAACTTCAACGTAACAGGAACACTTGCAAATGATAGTACAGGAACAATAAATGGAACAAGAATGGAACGTAATAATTTAAATATGATAACAGAAGATTATTTAAATAAATACGGAATTGAAACAGAAGAAAATTCATATGGACCAACATTTGCAGAAATGAAACTTATAAAATTCCCATATGATGTATATTTGTTAAATGTAGATAAAGGCGATGCTTCAAGACAACAAAAAGGCGAACCACAATTATTTAAAGCAAATGAATGGTATAACTTGTACGATTACATCAAGCCGAGCGTTGCAACATATACATTTGTATTACCAGTATGGGTAAAAGATGCACACGAATATAAAGTAGCAAATGGAGAAGGAATTTATGTATTGATAGTTGCAGAAAACTGTCCAGGAGATAAATTAGCAGCGGCAAAAGCAAATCCAGCTTCTGTAAATAAGAGCACACAAAATGATAAAAATACATACATATTAGGAAAAACATTTGATACATATGTTTCAGGTAGAGTGTATGACATAGAAATAAGAGATACAGACGACCCAGGATATATGGGTAAAGTTCCGGCATTAAAATGTGCAAAATTACCACTAGCACAAGCAGGACAAGTAAAAGCATATAAATTAGGATTAAAACTAGGATATAGATTTTACTTTGACTTAAAGACAAAAGGCATTGCCAACAATGCTGTAAAACTAGCACCAAAGATATATTACGTGCCAGCAACAGGTGGAAATGCAACAGCTGATATATCACTTTTCTATCACACAAAAACAACATTGTACAACAAACTAACAGAAAAAGATTTGAACGTTAATATGATAATGGCATCAACACACGGAAGTGTTAACAACACAAAATACACAATTGAAACAGTAGCAGCTAAGGCATTAAATACATCAAGAATATTCACATCAAGCAACGTTATTGGAAAACTAAATGCAGGACTTGTGTTAAGGTCAGGAATCGAAAGATTACCATATGATAACTTAACAGAAGAAATGTCAGTATGTGGATTCAGTACATTTGGATTAGAGAAGTTCTTAGCAAGTGCAAAACAAAGTGCGACAATAAACGGAAACGAACACAACATTAGAAACGCAGCAGGACACTGGTATGGTGAATATTACTTACCAGCAAGTACATTAGTTTACAAAGGTAATAAAGACAGAAATGCAGCAATAGCAAAACAAGATTTATTACCAGCAGGATACTTAATCGTTGCATTTGAAGAAATAACAACAAGCACAGATGGTTCAGGAAAAGGATATTTAACATATTCTGCTCCAACAGGAGACACACAATGGCAAAAAGAAAATGCACATCAATCAGTTGTATTGCCAAACGGTAAAAATGCAGTTGTTCCAACAGCTGGAACACCAATGGCAATTTATCAAGTTGGATTGAGAGCAAACAACGATTACGAGACAGAAGGAACACACTAATATGCACACTGCTAAATAAAGAAAAACAAGGGCTCTGAATAAAAAATTCAGAGCCCTAAAATTTTTATTTTATTGCTATAATGTGATATAATAAAAAAGCGTTATTATACATAGAAACGATATTTGATAAAGACTTTAAAGTAATATAAAATTGAGAGGTGGTTAAATAGTGAAAAGTTCAAATATAGAAAGATATATTGAATCAGCTGATTTTAGAGATGACAAGATGTTAGCCTTTATATTTAGAGGAATGTGTGAGGCAAAAGAAGAAAGAGAACAAAGACCTTTAACGATGCAAGAATTGACTATATTTAAAAATAGACTTCAAACAAGTATGCAAGAAAATGGCTTTACTAGAAATGATTGTTTTAATTTAGTTTTAGCATATAGATTTACTGAATATGAGAAAGCATCTGGCAAAAGATTAAAATCAAGAGAAAAATTGTTTTATGAAAACGAACTTGCAAAAGAACTAGGAGTTGAAGATAGCATTTCAAGAGCACCATATATTTTGGCACCAAAAGATGGAAAAATTGCTCCTGTGGACAAAAGGATAATGATGGGACATAGTATTTCGTCGCGAATTAAATATAAAAAAATGTTCAAGCAAATGTCCGACGAAGATAAGATTACTATTAAAGGGTTCAATACTAAAATGTTACGAATACCGCCTAAGGCAAAAAAACAAATGGCTATTAAGGCTGCTTCAATGATTCTAATGGGGGTTTTATTAGCACTTCCTATAGATGCAATAGAAATAAAGGCAATGAATGTATCGAATGCTCTTATATATGCAAAACAAATCGATGATTATAAAACCAGAATTGATAATTATGCAAATGAATTAAGAGATATGAACTTAACTGATTTACAGCTTATAATGAAAATAATTGATGATATGCATTCTAATATAGCGGGATATGATAATCCAGAAATTGATGCAATTGGATTTTTGAGATTAGATGTAGGAAAAAGTTCAGGTACAGGGGTATGCAGAAATATGTCAGATAATGTTGCATATATACTTAATCAGGTTAATCCGATTTACAATGCAAGAAATATGCTTGTAAGAATGAATGCAACTAGAATAGATGTGGCGGATATAGATAGAAAAGTAAATCTTAATTATGCAGATAACCTTGAAAGACAAGGCGAGTTAGTGCCTAATTTCATAGCAAATCACGTAATTGTAGTGCTTGATCTGCCTAGTCAAAATTATAGTTTGGTGGTTGATCCGACAAATCCTGCAATTGGAGTGTTAGCAGATGGTAAGATTATTATGCTTAACGATATGCAAGGCGAAATGACATATACTCCTATATCAGAACTATTTCAAGGAATGGATTATCAAATTGGAATTATTAAAAAATTGAAAAATATGAATGAACATAGTACATTAAGCGACATTGATATAGATTTATTAAGAAAACAATGGGGGAAAGATGCACAAAATATTGCTTTACAGGAAGTAAGAACGATGCCTAATTCAATACAAATGGCTCAAAATGCGTATAGCTCTGTTTTAGACAGTGATAAAAATACTGATGCTAATAAATTTGCTAGTAGATATGAACAGAAAACACCAATACGAGAAGATTATGAGATAGAGTAATAATTTTAGACTTGTGAGGTATTATAATTAAGAAACTCAAAAGAACACATAGAATTTATTAAAATTTTATCTCTAAGGCAGCAAGATGCAACATTTTATTGCTATTGCTGTTTTAATTGTAGTATACTTGTATTACTTAGATTAAAAGAGATAGGAGAGCTTAGCTTATGTGGAAAGCTATTAAATTTTTCTTTAAGATGTGCTTACTTATTGTTTTTATAACGTGTGGATTCTATATTTATAGTGGATATAGACTATATAATGAAGCGATAACAGATATGCCAATAAGTGTAATGGCACAAGATATTAAAGAAAAAGAAAATTATACAGAACTTAGCGATATGACAAAAACATATAAAGAAGCGGTTGTTGCTGTTGAAGACCATAGATTTTATTATCACGATGGAGTGGACATCATTTCAATCACCAGAGCAATTATAAATGATATTAAAGCAATGGCTTTTGTTGAGGGAGGAAGTACAATAACTCAGCAACTTGCTAAAAATACATATTTTACACAAGAAAAGAAATTAACAAGAAAAATTGCAGAAGTTTTTATGGCAGCAGAAATAGAAAAAGAGTGCACAAAGGATGAAATACTAGAATTGTATTTGAATTCTTGCTATTTTGGAGATGGATGTTATACCGTTTCAGAAGCTAGTAGACATTATTTTAACAAAGAGCCTATTGATATGACTGATTATGAAAGCACTATGCTTGCTGGAATTCCAAATGCACCAAGTGTATATGCTCCAACAAAAAATCCTAAACTTGCTAAGCAGAGGCAAAGACAGGTACTAGATAAAATGGTTGAATACGGCAAAATGAATTTGGAATATGCAAATGAAATATTGCAAATTACATATGCAGAGTAAGTTGGATTTAAGATTTTACAATGAATATAAATTTTATACGAATATGGATGGTATTAACATTTAAAAATATTTTGTATTTGAGGAACTAAAATATAAAATTGAAATAAATTGCGTTATCTATTTTAATAGTGTAAAATTTAGGTAAAGTCAAATGAAAACGGAGTTGATAAACGAATGAGAAAAGAAAAATTAGAAGTGTACAAAAGCATGAGAAATTTAGTT
>CAKPAA010000013.1 GCA_934132775.1 uncultured Clostridia bacterium
AATTTTTTAAATGAAACAAGAATGATAGAGAATGGAAGTGATAAATAATGGATATGTACCAAAAAAGAGAAATGAGAAAAAATAAAAAAATGAACGAAGATACAAAAAGTTTACCATCAACGAGTATCAACTGGTATCCTGGTCATATGGCTAGGGCTAGAAGAGAAATTGAAAATTCGATAAAATTGGTTGATGTTGTAATTGAAATGGTGGATGCTAGAATTCCTATATCTAGTAGAAATCCCATTCTCAATGAGATAATTGCGAATAAGCCAAGGGTTATTGTTTTAAATAAAGCCGATTTGGCTAGTGAATGTGAAACTAAAAAGTGGTGTGATTATTTTAAAAAGGATAATCAAATTGCTATTGCTGTGAATTCAAATCAAGGCGTTGGTGTTAAAGAAGTTGTTTCTGCGACTTACAAACTTATGGATGAGATGCTTAAGAAAAAAGAGGCTAAGGGACAAGTTGGTGCTTCTATAAAAGCGATGATTGTTGGTATTCCTAATGTTGGAAAATCTACTTTTATAAATAAAATTGCTGGAAAGCAGACTACTGAAACTGGCAATAAACCAGGAGTAACTAAGAGAAATCAATGGGTTAGATTAAACGATAGAATACAGTTGTTGGACACACCAGGAGTTTTATGGCCAAAATTTGATGATGAGCTTACGGCTAGACATTTGGCATATATTGGTACGATAAAGGACACAATACTAGACGTGGAAGAACTTGCCCTACATTTGATAGAAGAGTTGTTGGTTAGAAATAAAAGTAAGCTTTTTGAAAGATATAAGATTTCGGATGATTTTGAATATGAGACGCCTCTTGAAGTTATGGAGGAAATTGGTAGAAAGAGAGGCTGCTTGGTTAGAGGCGGAGAAGTAGATTACACTAAGGTTGCTAATATACTTTTAGATGAGTTTAGAAGTGGAAAGATAGGTAATATAACGCTTGAATGTGTTAAATAGAATTGGAGAAATAATGGTATGAAGAAAGAAGATGTTTTGCAGTATTCATCTTTGGTTTTGGCTTATATGGGTGATGCGGTTTATGAAAAGTATATAAGAGAATATGTTATAAAACAAGGACATTATAATAATGGAATGCTACATAAAAAGGCAATAAAATACGTTAGTGCGAAAGGACAATGTGATATTTTAAATAGGATAGAAGAAAAATTAACTGATGAAGAAAAAGATGTGGTTAGAAGGGGGAGAAATTCGAATCCACATTCTAGTGCTAAAAATGCTAATATAGTTGAATATAAGTATGCAACTGGTTTTGAGGCTTTAATTGGCTATTTATATTTAAGCGAACAAAATGAAAGACTTACGGAGATACTAAGTTGGTGTGTGGAGCAAGGATAAGTTGACTGTATATTTTTTCGTAAAAAGCTTGATTTCCGTAGAATATTATGGTAGAATTTGTATAGCATAATAAAGATGATACTTAAAGAGTGGGGCGTGCCTCACTCTTTACTTATGCAAGGGGGATTAGTTAGTATGACAAAACTTGAAAAAGAGCTTGAAACCATTGTTGCACCTGTTGTTGAAGAGTTGGGATATTCTTTATATGATATTGAATATGTTAAAGAAGGCAAGGAATGGTTTTTAAGATTATATATTGATAATGCTAATGGTATTGATTTGGATGATTGCGAAAAAGTTAGTAATGCCGTAAGTGATGAACTTGATCGTGTTGATCCAATTGAGTCAGCATATTCGTTGGAAGTTTCTTCTTGTGGACTTGAAAGAAGATTAAGAGAAGTAAAGCATTTTGAAGCAGCTTTGGATAAGAAAGTTGAAATAAGCCTTTTCAAGCCAATGAATAAGATTAGAAAATTTGTTGGTGTTTTGAAAAAAGTTGACAATGATATGATAAAGATTTTGGATGAAAGTGGAAATGAAGTCGAAATCAGTTTTGACAATATATCGAATGCAAAAATATTATTTAATTGGGAGGAATAAGAAAAATGAATAAGGAATTTTTTGAAGCATTGGAAGAACTAAGTGTTGAAAAGGGGATAAATAAAGAGTATTTGCTAGATGCAATTGAATCAGCTTTGGTAACCGCATATAAGAAGAATTTTAATTCTCAGGAAAATGTTAAAATAGTTATTGATGAAGAAAAAGCTTCAATAAAAGTGTATTCATTGAAAGAAGTTGTTGAGGAAGTTTTTGATCCAGCAATTGAAATTTCTGTTGAGGCTGCTCAAAATTATAAAAGAAGAGCTGAGATTGGTGATATTGTTGAAGTTGAAATTACTCCAAAAGATTTTGGCAGAATTTCAGCTCAAACAGCTAAACAAGTTATCATTCAAAAAATTAGAGAAGCTGAAAGAGAAATTGTTTTTAGCGAGTATGCTGATAGACAAGGTGAGATAGTTAGTGGACTCGTTCAAAGAGTTGATAAAAATATTATGATTGTAGATTTGGGAAAAATCGAAGGTATTATGACTGCTAATGAGCAAGTTGAGGGTGAAGAATATAAAGTAAATGATAAAATTAAGGCTTATGTTTTAGAGGTTCAAAAGAATAGTAAAGGCGTTCCTCAAATGTTGATTTCAAGAACACATCCTGGATTTGTTAAAAGACTTTTTGAACTTGAAATACCTGAAATATATGAAGGTTTAATTGAAATTAAAAATATAGTTAGAGAAGCTGGTTCAAGAACAAAAATTGCAGTTTATTCTAAGGATATGAATATTGACCCTGTTGGTTCTTGTGTTGGCCCAAGAGGAATAAGAATTCAAAATATTTTAAATGAGTTGAAGAATGAAAAAATTGATGTTGTTGAATGGAGTGAAGATCCAGTACAATATATTGCATCTGCTTTAAGTCCTGCAACTGTTTTAGCTGTTGATATCAACCAAGATGAGATGACTTCAAAGGTTGTTGTCCCAGATAATCAATTATCATTAGCTATCGGTAAAGATGGTCAAAATGCAAGATTATCTGCCAAACTTACTGGTTGGAAGATTGATATTAAGAGTGAAAGCCAAATAAAAGAAGAAATGGGTTCAAATAAATAAATTAAGAGGTGGATTTATGAAGAGAGTTCCATTGAGAAGATGCTTAGGATGCTATGAATCAAAACCTAAAAACGAATTGTGCAGGGTTGTTAAAACAACTGATGGAGATGTATGCATTGATAAAACAGGAAAGATTAACGGACGTGGTGCATATATTTGTTATAATATTGAATGTTTAGAAAAGGCAATAAAATCTAAAAGGTTTGAGAAAGAATTTGAAACAAATATTTCAGAAGAGATATATTCGAATTTAAGGAGAGATATATTAAGTGATAAATAAAATTTATTCTATGCTTGGTCTTGCTATGAAAGCGGGAAAAATAGTTTGTGGCACAGATGTATGTATAGAAAATATTAAAGGTAAAAAAGCTTTTTTAGTAGTTGTTGCTAACGATGCGTCGGATAATACGAAAGAAAAGTTAAAAAGAATTTGTGAGCAGTATGAGGTAAAGTTTGTATATTTTGGAAATAAATTTTCTTTGAGTGCAGCGGTTGGAAAAGTTGATAAAGCTATATATGCTGTTTTAGATAAAGGATTTAGTGAAAAAATATTGCAGTTGGTAGAAGAACAGAAGGAGGCTATGGATTAGTATGGGAAAAATGAAAGTACACGAATTGGCAAAAGAATTGAATATGCAAAGTAAAGAATTAGTTGAAAAATTGATAGAGTTGAATTATAACGTGAAGAGCCATATGACAACACTTGAAGAAGAAGAGGTTGCAAGAATTAGAAAGCAATTGAAGGGTAACAATTCTAATGCTACTGAAAAAAACTCAACTCCTAAAAAAGAGAAAAAGCCTATAGCCCCAGTTATAATAAGAAGAGAAATTACCAGAATAGAAAGTGAAGATAGCGTAAAGAAAGCCGATGGCAATATTGGAGGCAGAAACGATTTAGGTGTGGTTCAAAGAAGAACTGATGCAACTATGAATATAAAATATAGAACTCCGCCTAGACAAATAGGGAGCATAACACCTAAGGCAGAGATTAAAAAGGAAGCACCAAAAGTAGTAGAAACTAAAAAAATTGAAACAATAAAAAATGAGGCTCCAAAGATTGAAGTTAAGGCTAAGACTGAAAAAGAAAAAGTTAAAGAATTGCCAAAGGAAGAAGTAAAAAAACAGCAACCTGCGATTGATAAAAATGTTGAAAAAAGTATTATAGAAGCTAATAGAAAGACAGAAGAAAAAATTTCAAAAGTGGAAGAAAAAAATATTGAGGTAAAGCCAAAAGAAGTGCAAGTGCCTAAAAAAGAAGTTGAAGTAAAAAAGGAGCAACAGAAAGTGGAATCTAGTGAAAAACAAAACAATAAACCAAGATATGAAAATAGAAATTCTGATAACCAAAATTTTAAGATGAGACAAGATAGAAGAGACAACAATAGAAATGGTCAAGAAAGATTTCAAGGAAATAACCAGAATAGGTACCCAAAATTTGATGGTAACAAAGATGGCAATAGAGATGGAAATAAGAATGGAAAATTTGATGGCAGAAGAAATGACAATAGATTCCAAAAAGATGGTAAGTTCCAAAATAATAGAGATCAAAGAAATAGTGGAGATGGCAACAATAGACAAGGTGGATTTAATAAGGATCAACGTAAATTTAATAATAACAGAAATAATAACCAAACTAGAGAAAATAAGGTAGAAAAAGACATTAAAGGGATACTTGCAAGCACAGAAGTTGCAACAAAAGAACCTGGAAGAGAATCTGTTAGAACTGGTTATAAGGATAAAGAAAAAGATAGCAGAAAGTTTGAGGAATCAACTAAGAAGGTTAATAAAGCAAGAAGTTCAAGAGCTGAAAGAGATGATATAAACTTTGATAAATTAAAAGATTTACAGTCTGAAAGCAATTTTTCAAATATGTTTAATGACACTGATAGCAAGATGTTCGACTATTATGACTTATCTAGAGGAAAAGGTAAGAAGAACAAAAAGAAGAAACCTACTGAAAGTAAAGAACATATTGATCAAAAGATTTTTGAACTTACAGATATCGAGCTGCCAGAAACTGTTACTGTAAAAGAACTTGCTGAGAAATTGAAAAAACAAGCATCAGAAATTATTAAAAAATTGATGGGATATGGAGTGCTTGCAACTTTAAATAATGAGCTTGATTTTGATACAGCTTACCTAGTTGCTAGTGAATTTGGCGTAACAGCGCATAAAAAGGAAATCGTATCTGATGAGGATATTTTATTTGATGATACAGATGACAATGAAGACGAATTAGTTCCAAGACCTCCAATAGTTGTTGTTATGGGTCACGTAGACCACGGTAAAACTTCACTTCTTGATGCAATTAGATCAACAAATGTAATTGAAAAAGAGGCAGGAGGAATCACACAACATATAGGTGCTTATAAAGTTGAAATAAATGGTAGAGAAATCACATTTATAGATACTCCTGGACACGAAGCTTTTACAGCTATGCGTGCAAGAGGAGCACAAGTTACTGATGTTGCAATTATAGTTGTTGCAGCAGACGATGGAATTATGCCTCAAACTGTTGAAGCTATAAATCACGCTAAGGCAGCTGGAGTATCGATTATTGTTGCTATCAACAAAATTGATAAAGAGGGTGCAAATATAGATAGAGTAAAGCAAGAGATAATGGAATATGGATTAGTTCCAGAAGAATGGGGTGGCGATACAATCTGTGTTCCTATATCTGCAAAGCAAAATAAAAACATTGATGCTTTACTAGAAATGGTTTTACTTGTTGCTGATATGAAAGATTTGAAAGCAAATCCAAATAAGCAAGCTAAGGGTACAGTTTTAGAGGCTAGACTTGATAAAAATACTGGTATCACTGCATCACTTTTAGTACAAAGAGGAACACTAAATATAGGTGATACAATTGTTGTTGGAAGTGTTATTGGTAAAATTAGAGGCATGATAGATGATAAGGGACAAAAAGTTAAAGCGGCAGGACCATCTACACCAGTTGAAGTAATTGGCCTTTCAGAAGTCCCAGAAGCAGGAGAAGTTTTCTATGAGGTTGAGAATGAGAAAGTTGCAAAACACTTAATCGAAAAGAGAAAACGTAAACAAAGAGAAGAAATGCTTAGAAAAGCAGCACCAGTAACATTAGATAATTTGTTTAATCAAATTGAAGAAGGCAAGCTAAAAGATTTAAATATTATAATTAAAGCAGACCTTGCTGGTTCTGTTCAAGCTTTAAAATCTTCACTTGAAAAGATTAGAAATGAGGAAGCAAGAGTTAGAATCATTCATAGCAATGTTGGTGGTATCACAGAATCAGACGTTACACTTGCAAAAGTTACGAATTCAATTATCATAGGATTTAATGTTAGAGCTGATTCGACAGCTAAATCAATGGCTGAAAAAGAAGGTGTACAAATTAGCTTGTATTCTGTAATTTATAATGCAATTGATGATGTTACAGCAGCTTTGAAAGGAATGTTAAAACCAAAATATAAAGAAGTTATCCAAGGAACAGCTGAGATACGACAAACATTTAAAATTACAAATGTTGGTATGATTGCTGGTTGCTATGTACTTGATGGAAAGATAGTAAGAAATTCTGGTCTTCGTGTTATTAGAGATAATGTTGTAATACACACAGGAAAGCTTTGTTCTTTAAAGAGAATGAAAGACGATGCCAAGGAAGTGGCTGCTGGTTATGAATGCGGTGTTCAAATTGAAAACTATGAAGATATTAAGACCGGTGACAAGATTGAATCATTCATACTAGAAGAAATTAAGCAATAGTTTTATATGAATAATCAACTAATTTCTTTCACAAATATGGGAAGAAATTAGTTGAATTATGATAAGATGTGTATAAATTTTAATAAATTCGGTAAATGGCTGATAATTCTTGTTTATGGAAGTTACTTAGCTATTTGAACAAATTTGTGCGCAGGAAAGGAACATAAAAATGGAAAGAGTTGAAAGAATCGAAGAGGAAGTAAAGAAAGTCGTTAGTAAAGTAATCGATAGGGACTTAAAAGATCCAAGACTAAATGGTATGATTAGTGTTACTAAGGTTGATGTTTCTAGAGATTTAAAATATTGCAAAATATATGTAAGTATGTTAGGCGTTGCAGATCAAAAAGAAGCTATGGATGCACTTAAATCATCAGCTGGGTTTGTTAGAAGAGAAATCGGTGCAAATATTAGAATGCACTCAACACCAGAAGTAAAATTTGAATTCGATGATTCAATTGAATATGGAAATAAAATTCAAAAGATAATAAATGATTTAGATATAAAACCTGTTGAAGAAGATGGGGAAGAAAAAGGGGACTAAATTATGTCAGTTTTAGATAGTATAAAAGAAAAAATTGAAAATGCCAATTCGATTTTGATATTAACACACGAAAATCCAGATGGGGATGCGATTGGCAGTTCAATTGGCTTTATGCACGGGTTAAAGAAACTTGATAAAAAAGTTGACGTGTATATACCTGAACTAAGTAGAGTTTATGACTTCTTGCCAGGATATGAAGAGGTGAAAACAGAACTTACAGGAAACGAAGAATACGATTTATGTATTGCATTAGATAGTAGTGACGTCGAAAGACTTGGTGTGGGAAAAGAGTGGTTCAAAAAAATTGGCAACACAATAGTTATAGATCATCACATAACAAACCAAAATTTCGGTGATGCCAACTATGTTAATGCAGTTGCTTCATCAACTTGTCAAAACATAATCGTTATACTCGCAGCATTAGAAGTAGCAATCAATAAAGATATGGCAACTTGTATATATTCTGGAATGCTTACAGATACAGGCGGATTTAGATATAATGTTCAGTCTGAAACTTTTGAATTTGCTGGTATGCTTTTGGAAACGGGCGTTGACATTGCCAAAATATATAGAAGGCTATTTGATGAAACGACAGAAGCAAGAACGAGATTACTTGCTAGAGCATTAGACAGACTTGAAATATTAGAAAATGGAAAAATAGCATATACATACATAACTGGAAAAGACTTTGAGGAGCTACATAATGAAGATGGAGACCAAGAAAATATCGTAAATTATGGTAGAAACATAGCAGGTGTTGAGGTATCTATATTCATAAGAGAAAAAGATGGAAGATATAAAGTAAGCTTGCGTTCAAATGACTATGTTGATGTTTCTAGAATTGCTGCCAAATATGCTGGCGGTGGCCATATAAAGGCAGCAGGATTTGAACTTACAATGTCATTAGAACAAGCAAAAGATGTTGTTGTAAAAGAAATAGTAAGTCAATTAAAATAATATTTATTTTTGAATATTGGAGGGCGTCCTACTGTGGACACCCTCATTTAAGCTGAAAAGGAGAGAACGTATCAAATGTTAGATGGAGTTTTAATAATAGATAAACCGTCAGGAATAACTTCACACGATGTAGTAGCAAAAGTTAGGAAAGCTTTAAAAACTAAAAAAGTTGGACATACAGGAACTTTGGACCCATTGGCAACAGGCGTACTTGTGGTATGCGTTGAAAAAGCAACAAAATTGGTTAACTACTTAACTTGTGATGAAAAAATATATGAAGTTGAAATGAAGTTGGGAATAAAAACAGATACAGGAGATATAACAGGCAACATTATAGATGAGGACACTAACTATAAGGTAACTATAAAAGAGGTAAATGAAGTAATAAAATCATTTGTGGGAAAACAAAAACAAATACCTCCGATGTATTCAGCAATAAAAGTAAATGGACAAAAGTTATATGAACTTGCACGTAAGGGCATAGAAATAGAAAGAGAGCCAAGAGACATCGAAATATTTGATATATACAACATTGAGATAAATAATGAACTTATAAAATATACAGTTCATTGTTCAAAGGGTACATATGTTAGAAGCTTGTGCGAGGATATAGCACAAAGATTAGGCACAATAGGAACAATGACCAATTTAAGAAGAATAAAATCAGGTCAATTTGAAATAGAAAATGCAATAAAAATTGACGATATATCAGAAGAAAAAATAATATCCATGGAAAAACTTTTCGACAAAGAAATAAATGTACAAAATAACTTAAAAGAACTTTTGAATGGTATGAAAATAGCCATTCAGAAGCCAGATGGACTATATAAATTATATGCAGATAGATTTATCGGTATTGGAAAAATAGAGGGGAATTATTTAAAAAGAGAAATAATTTTGTAGAAAATAGAAAATGAAAAAATTTGCGAGAAGACCTTAAATATGTAAAAATATAAATATACTTAAGTAAGGGAAAGTATTGCTAACTTAAAATATAATTTAAGGAGAATTTATATGATAAAGAAAAATGAAGATTTTGAAGTAAATATTTCTGATATAGGATTTGAAGGTGAAGGAATAGCAAAAATAGACGGATACACAACGTTTATAAAAGGTGGACTAAAAGGAGAAAAGGCAAAAATTAAAATGCTTAAAGTAAATAAAGACTATGGATTTGCAAAACTTCTTGAAGTTCTAGAAAAAAGTGAAGAAAGAGAACAACCAGTGTGCAAAGTGTTTGGAAAATGCGGAGGATGTTCATTGCAACATATGACATATGAAGCACAACTAGACTATAAAACAAATATGGTAAGAAACACAATAAGAAAAGCACTTGGACAAGATGTAGAGGTAAGTAATATCATAGGAATGGGAATTCCATATAATTATAGAAATAAGGCACAATACCCTGTATCACAAGGAAAAATAGGTTTCTATGCAGGAAGAACTCATTCGATAATAGAAAATGAAACTTGCTACATACAAAACAAAATATCTGATGAATTAGCTAAATATGCGTTTAAGGTTACTCAAAAATATGAAATAGAAACATACGACGAGAAAACAAATAGAGGCTGTTTAAGACATATAATAACGAGAATTGCAGTAAATACAGGCGAACTAATGCTAATTTTAGTGACAAATGGTAAAGAACTAAAACACAAAAAAGAAATGATTAGTGAACTAACTAATGCATATCCAATGTTAAAATCAATAATACAAAACGTAAATAAAAATAATACAAATGTAATACTAGGAAAAGAATGTATAACGCTATACGGTAAAGACTATATTACAGACATATTAGGAAATTATAAATTTAAAATATCTCCATTATCATTCTATCAGGTAAATCCTGTGCAAACAGAAATATTATACAATATAGCAAAAGAATTTGCAGACTTACAAGGAAGCGAAACAGTTTTTGACTTATATTCAGGAATAGGAACAATATCAATATTTATAGCTGACGAAGCTAAAAAAGTATATGGCGTTGAAGTGGTTGAACCTGCTGTAAAAGACGCAAAGGAAAATGCAGAAATAAACGAAATAAAGAATGTAGAATTTATATCAGGAGAAGCCGAAAAAGTAGTGCCAGAGATGTACCAAAAAGGCATAAAAGCAGATGTTGTTTTCGTTGATCCACCAAGAAAAGGCTGTGATGAAAAATTGCTAGAAACAATAAAAGAAATGAAAGCCGAAAAAGTAGTGTATATAAGCTGCAATCCAGCGACATTAGCAAGAGACTTAAAATATTTTGCAAACAATGGATATGAGTTAAAAAAGGTGCAGCCAGTAGATATGTTCCCACAAACAAGCAGTGTGGAGACATGTGTACTTCTAACTTTGAAAAATCAATAGTTGCAAGAATTTTAATATAAGAAAAATGTGGTTTTGCTCACTTCTTGCCCACCGCATAGAAGTTTGGGGGTGGAAACTATATATTTAGACAATGATGAACAAACTTCTAATTCTATTAAGTTACAAAAAGATGGCGAACATAGATTGATATTATAATGTAATAACGTAAAAAAGAACCGCAATGACCTTGTAAAATTAGGGAAATAACAGTTTTGAGATTTTTTATATTTAATAATCAAAATATTTCAAAAAAATTTTTTTGAAATATTTTTTTTGTGTGACATAATGAGTATATCCGTAAGGTAAATATAAACTCAGTATTGCTTGTGGCAGAGGCGTTCTGAAAAATATTACTTGCACCGCACATAGACTTATGTTAAACTCTTTATATAGTAATTGGAAAGTGTCAAATTTTGCAATACTTTATGCATCGTTTTTCTTTTTTACTTGTATCTAAAGGGGGGATTGATTGGTTATGAAGAAAAATCTAATGGCAATATCATTAATTACTATTGGATGCTTGTATGGTATTCTGGCGGCAGTGATAATCTTAGCATTTATTATTGCTGATTTGCCTGCAACAAATGGAATCATATTAAGCTTGTTAATAATAGTAATTCAGTTTTTAGTTGCTCCTGTACTTAATGATTTTGTGTTTAAGGTGTTTTATAATACTACATTTGATTATGAACTACCTGAATACTTAAGAGAGTTTATTCAAGAGTCTTGTGAAAAGCATAGTATGAAATATCCAAAGATAGGTTTTATTGATGATGGATCACCAAATGCTTTTACGTATGGCAGAACAAAAAATGATGCAAGAGTAGTTATTACAAGAGGTGTGTTAGAACTTTTAGATGAAGAAGAGGTAAAAGCTGTTGTGGCTCATGAACTTGGTCATGCTAATCATTATGACATGTTATTTATGACTGTGGCACAAATTGTACCTCTTATATTGTACTATGTTTACGAAATACTTTTAGAGGGTAAAACTAATAGAAGAATGAAAAGAAATGATGGTAATAATAATGCAGAATCTTTGGGACCTTTAGTTGGACTTATCGCATATGTTCTTTATATAGTTAGTCAGTATATAATCTTGTGGCTTTCTAGGACTAGAGAGTATTATGCTGATAGTTTCTCAATAGAAGAAACAGAAAATCCGACAGCACTTGCGACGGCGCTTATAAAGATCGGTTTTGGCCTTGCAACTGGAAATAAAGAGGAAAGAAGCAAAGTTTCAAGTGGTAATGCTTTAGGAATTAGCAATGCAAAATTTTCTAAAGGTATGGCTATAGCTTCTTACAATAATGGTGGAGTTTCAAAAGACAATGTAATTAATGCTATGAGATGGGAAAGATGGAATGTATGGGCGAAGATTAATGAGTTGAGCTCTACTCATCCACTTATTTCAAAGAGGTTACTTGCAATATCTGATAGATGTGAGGAGTTTGGACAGCCTCGATATATTGAATTTAATGAAAAGCAACTAGAATCATATCTTGATGATTTCTTTAAAGACTTATTTGTAGCATATCTTCCTTGGCTTGTTGTATTAGGTACACTAATAGCTATTGCTTGTACTGGCGCTAAAACTGCAGTTCCGTTAGGGGTGGGAGCTGTGGCATTTTCTACATCTTTAATTATATATATGCAATATACACATAAAAATAGCGAGTATAAACAAACAACCGTTGCTGAGCTATTGGGTGAGGTTAAAGTTTCAAACGTAAAGAGTATACCTTGTACAATAGAGGGCACTATTATAGGTAGAGGCAATCCGGGTTGTATATTTAACGAAGATTTTGTTATAAAAGATCAAACTGGTATCATGTTTTTAGACTATAATCAACCTTTATATATTGCAGAAAAATTATTTGCAGCATTCAAATCAAAAGAATATTTTGATAAAGAGGTACGTGTGAAGGGCTGGTATAGAAGATCTGTAGTGCCATACATAGAAGTTAAATCTATGGAGATAGATGGTATCGAAAAGAAATGTCATACATATACTACAGCTAAAGTCATCTATGGAATCCTTTTAGTGTTGTCGATAGCATTTCTTATTTATACTTTAGGAATATAGAATTAAATATATTAGTGAGGGGGAGTTAATATGAAAAAAGAAAAAGTAGAGAAAGAGTACACAATAAGAAAGTATTCTAAAGATTTTGTTGTAATATCGTTGGTATTTTTATATCTTATAGTTATTGTTGGAGATGGAATTTCTAAACAGGCTGATATTAATGATATTATTCTAAGGTTTATTCCTATTGCCTTATTTGGATTGCTAGTTTCGTATTGTATCACAAGAGATAGCGCGAAAAAAATAAAAAAATCGGATAAAGAAATCTTTAAGAAAACGATGTTTGTTTTACCAGTTATTGTTGCAGTAGTTATGTTTATGTTTGGATTATATAGTGTATCTAGTAATATAAAAACGATGCGCGAAGAATACAAAGGAAAAATAAACATGTGGAATTATGAGACTCAACAAACACTTACTGAAATATATGAACAAGTAATCTTGGAAGCTAGAGCAAAAGCGAATACGAGCTGGTTTTTGAGAAGTGTAACATATTTAGTATTTGCAGAGCTTGGAGTATTTTTAGTTAATAAAAATCTGTATAAATTTATGAAGAGAGATGTAATTGAGCTTTGTGAAGAAGATAAACGTGAAAACGAAGCAATAATAATGAACAATGATGGGAATGATAATTTGACGACTAATAGTGAAAGTGATGGTCCAGTTAACAACGTAAAATGGAACTTGTAAAAATATAAAATAATGCAAGAAATAATGTTTGATAGCTTTTAATAGCAATATTTTGGTAAGATGTATATAGCGTAAATGCCGTATAGTAGCATCTTAATAGAAATTGCATATAAAAGTTTTATCAAACATTTTTTTATAAAAAACTTTAATTTATGTGTAATATTTTCTAGATATTTTTATGAAGTAGTTATTGACTGGTCAAGGCCTTTATATTATAATTGGCTTATAAGCCAAACAACATAAAGAGGTGGATAGATGGCTAGAAGATACAACAGTCAAGAATCAAAGCGTAGGATTCTTTCAGCTTGCGTTAAACTATTTATTGAAAAGGGATATCACAGGACGACTCTTGCGGAAATTTTAAGTGAGGCTAATGTAACAAATTCAACATTTCAAAATATATTTAGAGCAAAAGACGGTGTTTTGCTGGAATTAACTGAATTTATGTTTGGAAGTCAATTTGTTGCAGCTAGAAGTATGAACAGAGATGCTATGAAACCAGTATTTGTTTATGCGTTGGAAACAGCCATTCAATTGACAATTAGTGAATTAAACGAAAACATTAGAGACGTTTATGTTGAGGCGTATTCAAATGAAGAAACATCAGAATACATTTTTAATCATACTGCGAATGAAAATTATAAGATTTTTTCATCATATAATCCTACTCTTGATGAGAGCGATTTCTATGAGTTGGAAATTGGTACAGCTGGAATTATGCATAATTATATGGTAAAAAGGTGTGATAAATATTTCACGCTTGAAAGAAAGTTGAAACGATTTCTTAGTATGAGTATGCGTGTATACAATGTTCCTGATGAAGAAATAGCTGAAGCAATTGGGTTTGTGTTTAGTATGGATATACGAAGTATAGCAAATCAAATTATTCAGAATCTTTTCAAATCGCTTGCTATGCATTTTGAGTTTGAACTTGGAAAGGATAGTGAGTGACGTAGTAGTTTTTTATGTTTAAAGAATGATACAAGTTTTTTAAACGGTAATCGCATTATTTTTCCCTAATCTTAATAAAATTTGGAGATAAATAATACGAAGAAATGATTTCAAAAATACCCCAGAAATTCATTTCGATGTTGTGCGATAGCACACAAACAAGAATCAAATCGAAAAAATAAATTACCCCAAAGCTCTTCATTACTATTTAGTAGTGAGGAGCTTTTCTTTCAGTTATTACTCAGATTTAAGCTAAGCCAATTGTCAAGTTAATTTTATATACTACAAGATTAGAGGATAATAAAATTTTTCTTTATGTTATATGTTGCTAATCTGCACTTAAAAATGATAATATTAGATGGGTATAGTTAATATAAGATGAGAGGTGTTAAATAGAATGAAACTTATTTTGGCTTCAAATTCTAAATGGAGAAAGAATTTGATAAATATGGCAGGCTTTGAATGTGAAGCAATTCCTAGTAATGTATCTGAAAATATTGATTTTACTACACCTGATGAATATGTTATGGAACTTTCTAAGAGAAAAGCTTGTGAAGTGGCTAAGAAATTAGAAAGTGGTATTGTTATTTCGGCAGATACGATTGGGTATATGGATAATGAAAAATTTGAAAAGCCAAAGAGTAGAGAAGAGGCTTTTAAAAATATTAAGAAATTGTCTGGTAGAGTGAATTATGCTGTTACAGGAGTTACTATTATTGATATAACTAAGGATAAGAAAATAACTTTTGCAGATAAAACGGCAGTGTATTTTAAGGAGATGTCTGACGAAGAAATTAACTGGTATATAGATAATGAAAAATCTGTTTATGAATGTGCTGGATATTCAATAGAGACGTGTGGTTCACTATTTATCGAAAAGGTAGATGGTAATTATACTAACATTGTTGGGCTTCCTATAAGTAGAATATTTGAAGAAATAAAGAAGTTTGGATATTCTATAAGTGATTTTCCAACATTTTAACTATTAAATTAAGTGTATTTAAAAGAGTATGTGAAAAATTTTCTCACATACTCTTTATGTTAAGATTTGAGCTTTTGCGTAGACGTTTTCCAAATTACCAAGGATATAAACCTGTGACTAAGTTTTACTTATTCCTTTGTTTTTGACTTTTTTACTTCTTTTATAAATTGTGGCAATACCATCATTCTTTTTAGCCTTGTAGGTTCTTTTAATAAACGGTAGAACCATTCTAGATGTAGTTTTATAAATAGTTTTGGTGCACGCTTAACCTCACCTGAAATTACGTCTATGCTGCCACCACAACCAATTCCTACTTTAAATATTCCATCATTTATATATTTATTTATAATCATTTCCTGCTTTTGCATTCCAAGGCCGACAAGGAGTACATCTGGTTTTAACTCTTTAATTTCTGCGACTATTTGTTTTTCTTCATCTGCATTAAAATAGCCATTGTGTGTTCCTAATACCCTTAAATTTGGATATTTTTCTTGTATCTTTTCTTTTGCTTTCTCGGCTATTCCTGGTTTACTTCCCCAAAAATAAAATGATATTGAACCATCTTTTCCTTCTTCGAATAAATTACATATTAAGTCATAGCCTGCTACTCTTTCTTTTAGAGGTGTTCCTAATATATTACCTGCTTTTATTATGCCTATTCCGTCTGGTATAACAAGTGAAGCATTATTTATTATTTCTTTAAATTCAGGGTTGTCTTTTGCACGCATAACGATTTCTGGGTTGGGAGTTACAACTAAATGTCCTGTATCACTTGCAATAAATTCTTTACATTTTTCAACGGCTTCCTGCATATTTACGTTATCAAAATTTACTCCTAATATGTTTATTTTATCCATAATACTAATCAATCCTTTCTTAGATTTAGTGCAATTTTTAATTAAAATTTAATGAGATACTAAACAGAAATTTTATTTATATTCAAGATAGATGTAGTTATTTTTAGCTTTTTCCAATATATCTTTAATTTACTAGATTATATAATACTGTATTTTAAGTGTAAATACCTTTTATTGCTACTATTGCAAAATTTTATATTTGTTGTATAATGTTGTATAATTAGGGATGTATGAATTTGGGGTGATTTTATGACTAATGTTTTGTTTGTATGTACAGGTAATACTTGCAGAAGTCCAATGGCCGAGGCTATTTTTAATAAAAAAGTTGCTGAAAAGGGTTTAGATAAAGAGTATATTGCTACTTCCGTAGGCCTTGCTGCTGATTTAGACGAGGGTAAACCATCGAATAATGCAATTGAAGTAATGAAAGAAAAGTATGGCATAGATATTTCTAAACATATTCCTAAGCAAATTACAGCTGAAGATGTTGAAAATGCTGATTTGGTTCTTTGTATGACTGCTTCTCATTTACATCATATAGCATATTTTGCACATAATAGTAATGATTTGAAGAAAACATATACATTAAGAGGGTATTTGGAACTTCCTGGTGATATTAGTGACCCATATGGTGCTGGCAAAGAAGTTTACGAGAAATGTGCTGATGAGTTGGAGAGAATGATAGATAAGGTTATAGAAAAGTTGGAATTTGGCAGATAATAGCCTAAGGGGGAATAAATATGATAGCTATCGGAGCTGATCACGGTGGTTTTAAACTTAAGGAACAGATTAAAGATTATTATAAAGATGAAATTAAGGATTTTGGAGCATATAATGAAGAACGTGGATTAGAAGAGCCAAAAGTTGCAATTGCGGTAGCTGAGGCTGTTGCAAATGGTGAATGTGATATTGGAATTTTAATTTGTCGTTCTGGAATTGGAATGGTTATGGCGGCAAATAAAGTGAAAAAAGTTAGATGTGCACTTGCTTATAACGATGAAACTGCTCTTTCTGCAAAGGAGCATAATAATGCCAATGTACTTGCTTTGGGAGCTGATTTTGTGAGCTTTGAGGAAGCAATTAAAAGAATAGAATTGTGGAGGAATGCAAAGTTCTTGAATGGAATATATCAGGAAAGACTTGCTATTGTTGAAAAATACGAGGAAGAAAAGGAGTAAAATATGGCTATAAATATTTTAATTACATTTGTTTTAGCAGTGCTTACTGCTGCTATTTTAACACCAATAACTATTAAAATTGCTTATAAGGTTGGTGCTGTTGATGTTCCAAAAGATGCTAGAAGGATGCATTCAAAAACTATGCCACGAATGGGTGGACTTGCATTTATTTTGGCCTTTTTCGTTGCAATTATTTATATGTTACTTACTGGCGGAATAGCTGATACGACTAATTTGTTTGGATTTTTTATTGGACTTGCTATTGTTGCATCTGTTGGATTTTTAGATGATGTTTATCAGTTGAAGGCGTGGCAAAAGCTTATAGCGCAAATTATTGCTGCTATTGTGGTTATTACTAGCGGTCTTAGAATTTGTTACGTTAATATACCGTTTTTAGCTTTATATGGACTTAATGATGTTTTGTCTATAATAATAACATTTGGTTGGATAATTGGTGTTACTAATGCTTTGAATTTAATTGATGGGCTTGATGGCCTTGCTACCGGTGTTTCAGCAATTTCTACTCTTGCTCTTACAGTTATTTTTATATTGAATGGTGCAGGGGAACTTCCAATTATTATGACGGTTGCTTTGCTTGGTGGACTTATAGGCTTTTTGCCATATAATTTTAATCCTGCAAAAACTTTTATGGGTGATGTTGGTTCTAATTCATTGGGATTTATATTAGCAACTGTTTCTATGATTGGTATGGCTAAGACTTATACATTTATGGCTATAATTCTTCCTGTTGTGGTTTTAGGTTTACCTATATTTGATACTTTGTTTGCGATTTTTAGAAGAGTTTTGCATCATAAATCGATAATGGAAGCGGATAGAGGTCATTTGCATCACAAACTTATCGATGCTGGATTATCTCAAAGACAGGCTGTTTTGACGTTGTATGCTGTTACAGCTGTACTTGGAATTTTAGCTGTTGTTATTTTAGAAAGCAATGTTTGGAAAGTTGTAATACTTGCTGCTATTCTTGCTGTGCTTTCTGTTTTAGGTTCAAAAAATTTAGTTAGTGGGAGAAAAACTATGTTAAAGAAAAAAGATGAAAGAAACATATTAGATAAAGAAAAGATTAAAGTTATGGTTGTTTTTGGAACAAGACCTGAGGCTATAAAGATGTGTCCACTTATTTTGAAATTGCGTGAATATGACAACATTGAAACTGTTGTGTGTGTTACAGCTCAACATAGACAGATGCTTGATCAGGTTATGAAGGCTTTTGAGATAGAGCCAGAGTATGATCTTAATGTTATGAAAGATAAGCAAACATTAACTCATATAACGTCAGCAGTTCTTGAAGGTTTATATGAAGTTATAAATAAGGAAAAACCAGATTTAGTTTTAGTTCACGGAGATACAACGACGACATTCTCTGCTGCACTTGCTGCTTTTTATTGCAAGACGAAAGTTGGACACGTTGAGGCGGGGCTTAGAACGTATGATAAATATTCTCCTTATCCAGAGGAAATGAATAGACGTTTGGTTACTAATATTGCTGATTTATATTTTGCACCTACACAAAATAATAAGGCAAACTTGTTAAGAGAAATGATAAATGAAGGTGAAATTTATGTTACAGGTAATACAGTAATTGATGCTTTAAAAACAACAGTTAAGCCTGATTATAAGTTTACACACTCTGTTTTATCTAAAATTGATTTTAGTAAAAAAGTTATATTTATGACTGCTCACAGAAGAGAAAATTTGGGTGAACCACTTCAAAATATTTGCAATGCAGTCAAAGAAATTGCAAATAAGTTTAAAGATGTAGAAGTTGTTTATCCTGTACATTTAAATCCAGCAGTGCAAGATGTTGCAACTAAAATATTAGGAGAAGTTAAGAATGTTCATTTAATTGAACCTCTTGATGTTATAACGACACATAACTTAATCAATAAATCTTATATGGTTATGACTGACTCAGGTGGCATTCAAGAAGAAGCGCCATCTCTTGGAAAACCAGTTTTGGTTTTAAGAACAGAAACTGAAAGACCAGAAGCCGTTACTGCTGGAACTGTTAAAATTGTTGGAACTGATAAACAAACAATAATAGATGAAGCTACAAAATTACTTACTGATGAAAAGGCTTATGGCGAGATGTCAAAGGCTGCAAATCCTTACGGTGACGGTAAAGCTTCTGAAAGAATCGTTAATGCTATTTTATATTACTTCGGTAAAAATGAAAAGCGTCCAGACGATTTAAACTAAGTGGAAGGGAGTATTGTTTAATGAATGCTAGAGAATTAGCAATAAACGTACTTTATAAAATTGAATTTGGAGAAGGCTATTCAAATGTCACGTTGGACAAAGAATTAAACAAATCTGATTTAGATTATGTGGATAAAGCCTTTGCGTCTGAGCTCGTTTATGGTGTGCTTACGTGGAAAATTACAATAGATGAAATAATAAAAATGTATTCTAGTATTAAAATAAAAAAGATTTCTCCGTGGATTTTAAATATACTAAGAATTGGAATTTATCAAATTGCTTTTTTAGATAAAGTGCCTGAAAGTGCTGCTGTAAATGAAAGTGTGAAACTTGCAAAACAGTATGGTCACGAAGCTTCTAGTAAGTTTGTGAATGCAATTTTGAGAAAAATTGAAAAAAATGAAATGGAGAAATTGTTAGCATATATGTCGACTAAGCCTATGCTAGAAGATGAGATTATATCAATAGTTACATCGCATCCCTTATGGTTAGTAGACGAATTATTGAAAGATTATGATAAGAAGTTTGTTACAGAATTTTTAAATGCAAACAATATGACTCCTGAAATAACAATAAGAAGCAATAGATTAGTAAATTCAAGAGATGAATTGTATAAACTTTTATTATTGAGGAAGTTTGATTGTAGAAAAGGCAATTTGCCAGACAGTATTAAAGTAAAAAAAATGACAGATTTTAAAAACAAATTGTATACGGTTCAAGATGAAGCTGCACAGCTTGCGTGCTTGAAGCTAAATCCACAAGTTGGCGAAGAAGTGCTAGATGCGTGTAGCGCACCAGGTGGCAAGACTACTTACCTTGCAGAAATTATGCAAAATAAAGGCGAAATTATTGCGTGGGATATACATCCTCATAGAGTTAGACTTGTTGAAGAAGCTGCTCAAAAGCTAGATATATCGATAATTCATGCAATGGTACACGATGCAACTGTTTATATGCCTAATTACAAGGAAAGATTTGATAAAATTTTGCTTGATGTGCCTTGCAGCGGAATTGGAGTTATAAGAAAGAAACCAGATATAAAATGGACTAGAAAACCAGAAGATTTTGAAGAACTTACGAGAACACAAGAAAAAATATTAGATGCTTGTTCTGAATATTTGAAACACGGCGGAAGAATGGTGTATAGTACGTGTACAGTGTTTAAACGTGAAAATGAAGAGCAAGTAGAGAGATTTTTGTTGACACATAGTGATTTTAAATTGGTTGAACAGGTAAAATTATTTCCAAATGTTAATGATACAGATGGATTTTTTATCGCGGTATTGGAGAGAAAATGAAAAATATTAGAGATTATAGTTTAGAAGAATTAGAAAATGAATTAGTTGCAATGGGAGAAAAGAAGTTTAGAGCTAAGCAAATATTTGCTTGGCTTTTTAGGGATATAGAGTCTTTTGATGAGATGACTGATTTGTCAAAAGAATTGATTCAAAAATTGAAGGAAAACTATATTTTAAACTGCCTAGAACTAGACACTTTTCAAAAATCGAAAGATGGTACAATAAAATATCTTTTCAAATTAAATGATGAGCACAGAATTGAAAGTGTTTTGATGAAATATAAGTATGGATATACGGCTTGTGTGTCTAATCAAGTTGGTTGTAAAATGGGTTGCAATTTTTGTGCTTCGGCTAGAATTGGATATGTTAGAAGTCTTACTTCTGGCGAGATTATAAGCCAGATTTTGAAAATGGAAAAGTATTCTGGTGAAAAGATTTCAAATGTTGTTTTTATGGGAATTGGTGAGCCTTTTGACAATTATGATAACGTTATGAAAGCAATAAGACTAATAAATGATCCAAAAGGTCTTAATATTGGTGCACGTCATATAAGTGTTTCTACTTGTGGATTGGTTGATGGAATTGAGAAATTTTCTAATGAAAATATTCAGTGTAATTTATGTATTTCTCTTCACAGTAGCAGAGATGAAGTTAGAAGTGAAATGATGCCTATAAATAAGAAATACTGCATAAAAGAAGTTATTGATGCTTGTAGAAAATATATTGATAAAACGAATAGAAGAATAACATTTGAATATGCATTAGTAGAAGGAGTTAATGACAGCCGAGAAGATGCAATTCATCTTTCAAGATTGTTACACGGAATGCTTTGTCACGTTAATTTAATTCCTGTAAATAAAATAAAAGATGGCAAGTATGAAAAATGTAGTATTGAAAAAATGATGGCTTTTAGAGATTTGCTAAATGATAGAGGGATTGTCGCTACAATTAGAAGAGAGCTTGGCTCTGATATTTCAGCAGCCTGTGGTCAACTAGTTAGAGATAAGAAATCTGAGTGATAACTAAATAACAATTAGTTGCCTAATATATGTAAAATAATTGTAGACTATTTTGCATAAAATATGTATAATAAATTTGATTATTGATGTGAAAATAGGAGGTGAGATGTTTTTTATGCAATATTATGGAGCAACAGACATAGGTATGCAACGAAAAGAAAATCAAGACAGAATATACTTATCTGATAATTTAGATGATATAAAATTGTTTATCGTTGCTGATGGAATGGGTGGTGCTAATGCAGGCGGAGTTGCTAGCAGTATGGCCATTGAATATGTGAAGAAAAGTATTATAGAAAAGTTTGAAGAAGTAAAAGAGGATAGAGATTTACTTTTAGAATTAATCAGAGATTCTATTGTTGGAGCTAATAAATATATATATGACGAATCGAAACAAAATTCAGAATACGCAGGAATGGGCACGACTATAGTTGTTGCGATTGTTTATAAAAATAAAGTGTTTATTGGTCACGTGGGAGATAGCAGAATTTATAGGATTAGAAAGCATATTATAAGACAGCTCACGAAAGACCATTCATATGTACAAGTATTAGTTCAAAATGGAACTATAACAAAAGAAGAAGCAGAAAATCACCCACAAAAAAATATGTTAGTTAAAGCATTGGGTTGTGAAGAAAATGTTGAACCTGATGTTATGTTTAAAGGATTTTTGAAAGATGATATTTTGCTTATGTGTACAGATGGTTTGACGAATATGATTAGAGTAAGTGAAATATTTGAAGAAATAATGGCAGGAAGAGAAAATTTAGAAAATATATGTAATAACTTGATTAGTCATTCAAAGAAAAACGGTGGCTATGACAATATAAGCGTAATACTGATTTTAAATGATTAGTGGAGGTTTTTATAAATGGATATGGTGGGTAAAGTATTAGGAAATAGGTATGAAATATTAGAGAAAATAGGCACAGGTGGTATGGCTACTGTTTATAAAGCAAAATGTAGAGTGTTAAATAGATATGTAGCTGTTAAAATTTTAAAAGACGAATTTGCAAATGACTCTGAATTTATAAAGAGATTTCAAGTGGAAGCTCAGTCTGCCGCAAGTTTATCGCATCCGAATATTGTTTCTATTTTTGATGTTGGAAATGATAATGGAATGCATTATATTGTCATGGAATTGATAGAGGGAAAAACTCTAAAAGAGATAATAACAGAAAAAGGAAAATTGCCTTGGAGAGATGCTGTAAAAATTGCAGCACAAATTGCCTCTGGTTTGAGTCACGCTCATAAAAATCATATAATACATAGAGATATAAAGCCTCACAATATAATTATAACAAAAGATGGTGTAGCAAAAGTAACTGATTTTGGAATTGCAAAAGCGGTGTCAAATTCAACTATAAATGCTTTTGGAAGCACAATAGGTTCAGTTCATTATTTCTCACCGGAACACGCAAGAGGTGGATATACTGATGAAAAATC
The DNA here is from genome assembly GCA_934132775.1 of uncultured Clostridia bacterium. GTDB lineage: Bacteria > Bacillota > Clostridia > TANB77 > UBA1234 > UBA1234. Next base: position 23,362 of record CAKPAA010000013.1, read on the forward strand.
TGATATATATTCCCTTGGTGTTGTGCTTTATGAAATGTGCACGGGTAGATTGCCTTTTGATGCAGAAACACCAGTTTCAGTTGCTATTAAACATCTTCAAGAAAAACCTGTAGAACCAATAGAAATTAATAAAGATATACCAGATGGATTGAACGCAATAATTATGAAAGCAATGCAAAAAGAGGCATCAAATCGTTATGCATCAGCAGATAAAATGTATGATGACTTGATGAAACTTTTGAAGAATCCTGAAGATGTAACATTAAAGAATATGAATAATGGAGCACAAATTTCAGATTTTCCAACGCAAAGAGTCCCTATTGTCGGAATAAATAATACAAGCGTAAATACTAATGAAGAAAAAAATGTGAATAAAAATATATACAAGGAAGAAGAGGAAGATATGGGAAAAAGCAAGAAGCAAGTTACAAAGCAGCAAGCAATTATTAAATTATGTGTTTTTCTAGTTTGTATTGTAGCAGTGTTTTTCATATGTGTAAAAGCTGGAAGTGCTATAAGCACAATGATATTAGGTGGAAATGATTCTGTTGAGGTTCCTGCTATTGTTGGTTATAGTAGAGAAGAAGCTGAAAAAATGCTTACAAATTTAGGCTTGAAAATTGAAATACAGGCAAATGTCGAGAGTAGTGAGTATCCATCTGGATACGTTACTTATCAAGAATATGCACAGGGATATCAATTAAAGAAAGGTGCTATTGTTGGTGTTAGATTAAGTAGAGGCGAAAAGAAAGTTTTAGTACCAGATGTTTCATTAGTTACAACCACGACTGCTGCTAAAATGAAAATTGAAAAAGCAGGTTTAGTATATAAAGAAGAATATGAATTCCACGACACAATACCATCTGGTGATATAATAAGACAAGAACCAAAAGTTAATACAGAAGTTGAAAAAGATTCGACAGTTGTTGTTTATGTAAGTAAAGGACCTGCATCAGGTGATAGCGGACTTGTTAAAGTTCCATCAGTTGTTAATATGACTGAGGAAGAGGCAAGAAAGACATTAGACGATGCTAAGTTAATTGCAAAAGTTACGTATATATCAACAAAAGGAAAAGAAGATGGAAAAGTTGTTAGTCAAACACCAGAAGAAAATTCATATCAAGCTGAATTATCTGAAATTGTTATAGTTGTTAACAAATCTAGTGAAGAAACAGCAGGGTCATCAACTGAAAATGAAGAAAACAACAATGGAACAACAACAAAACCAGTAACAAAGAAAAGAAAAGTTACTCTTGATTTAAGTAATATGGGAGAAAGAAGCAAGTTTAATGTTAAAGTCGTTTTAGAGGGAACATCAATTGGCAAGAAAATTGAATATGAAGCAGAACATTCAAGAGATGATGGAAAAATACAAGTTGAGGTATCAGATGTTGAGGGAGCAATGCTTAAAGTTTATATAGATGACGTATTAAAATCTGAAATGCCACTTTAATTAAAAGGAGCAAATATGAAAGGTATTGTAACAAGAATTCAGTCAAATTTATACATTGTGAAATTAGAAGATAAAAAAGTTGTAGAGTGTGTGGCAAAGGGGCTTCTTAAATATAAAAAGACTTCAATGCTAGTTGGCGATATGGTTGAAGTAAATGACAATAATGTTATAGAAAAAATTTATCCAAGAAAAAACGAGTTTGTTAGACCACCTATTGCCAATATTGACCAAATTATAATAGTAGTTGCAACTACTAATCCGACCCCAGACCTTATGTTATTAGATAAACAACTTGTAACAGCTGAAAGAAATGGTGTTGACGTAGTGATTTGCGTGAATAAAATTGATTTAGAAGCAGATTATTCTAACATAATTGAAGTGTATGAAAATATTGGTTATCAGGTGATAACAACTACTGCAAAAAATGGAATTGGAATAGACAAAATTGCAAGAATACTTGTAAATAAGATAACTGCTTTTAGTGGTAATTCAGGAGTTGGTAAGTCAGCTTTGACAAATAATATATTCAATTTAGAAATTTCAAAAGAGGGCGAGACTTCTGAAAAATTGCAAAAAGGGAAACATACAACAAAACATGTTGAATTATTTGAGTTCGCTGAAAATAGCTATATTGCAGATACTCCGGGCTTTTCATCTTTTGACGTTGACGGAATAAATTGTAAAGACTTAGATAAATATTTTATTGAATTTACACCATATATTTCAGAGTGTGAATATAGGTCTTGCAATCACATAAAAGAGCAAAATTGTGGTGTAAAAAAGGCCGTGGCTAAAAAGAAAATAGACAAAGGCAGATATGAAAGATATGTAACTCTTTTTGAAAAAATGAAAGGAGAAAAGAAATGGTAAAGATAGCTCCTTCTATTCTTTCAGTGAGCATCGATAAACTAGATAAAGAAATAATTGAAGTTGAAAAAGCAGGTGCTGATTATATTCATATAGACGTTATGGATGGTGAATTTGTGCCTAATAAGACGAATGGACTTGAAATGCTAAAAATAGCACGAGAAACAACAAATCTTATATTAGACACTCATTTAATGGTTGAATATCCACAAAATTGGATTGATGATTTTTCACTTTCTAATGTTATCACTTTTCATATAGAAGCAGTTAATTCAGACACAGCAGAGAAAATTATAGAAAACTTAAAAGAACGTGATATAAAAGTTGGAATTGCTATTAAGCCCAATACGCCTGTTGAAGAGATAATGCCTTATATTGAAAAGATAGATGTTGTCCTTGTTATGCTTGTGGAACCAGGCTTTGGAGGACAAAAAATGATAGAAGCTTGCTTAGATAAAGTAAGAGCGATTCACGAATTAAAACCGGATATTGATATTGAAGTAGATGGTGGAGTGAAATTAGAAAATGTTCAGAAGGCAAAAGATGCAGGTGCTAATATAATTGTGGCTGGAACAGCAATATTTAATAGTGAAGATAAAAGATTTGTTATTAGTGAAATGAAGAAATAATCTGTAATAAACTAGAAGAAAAAGTTATCTAGGACCGAGATAATAAACTAACGTAATGAAAAACTTTGAAAAGTGATGTAATCTATATTTAAAGTTTTTCATTACGCTTTTTACGTATGTGGAGGAAAACAATGAAAAATAGATACATATTAATTTTTTTGATATTGATGTTAGCTTTGCTACTAACAGGATGCAATAAGACTGGCAAAGAAAAATCAGATAATACATTAGATATTGTTACATCTTTTTATCCGATGTATGTTGCAACAAGTAATATAATAGATGGGGCAGATAATGTGACTTTGAAAATACTTGCTAGCCCTGATGTTGGCTGCTTACACGACTATCAACTTACAGTTAAAGATATGATGACACTTGAAAATGCAGAAGTTTTTGTAATAAATGGTGGTGGAATGGAAAGCTTTTTAGACAAGGCTATTAGTAACTATCCGAATTTAAAAATTGTAAATGCGTTTATTGAGACGGAAAGTGGCGATGAATTAGAAGAACATAATGAAGAAGAAAAACATCACGACGAAGAAGAACATAATCATTCTCATAATCACGAAGATGATGTTAATGCACATATTTGGGTATCTGTGTCACTATATATAGAGCAAGTTGAAAAAATATGTGATGGATTAAAAAGCATAGATTCCGAAAATGCGGAATTATACGAAAAAAACAAAAATATTTATGTAAGTAAATTGGAAAAATTAAAAGAAGAAATGCATCAAAAGCTTGATAGGGTTGAGAAGAAAAATATAGTTACATTTCATGAAGCCTTTTATTATTTCGCAAAAGAATTTGGCTTAAATATTGTGGCAGTAATCGAAAGAGAGCCTGGCACAAGTCCAAGTGCAGGAGAGCTCGTTAAAATAATAAAAGAAATAGAGTCAAAAGACGTGAATGCGATTTTTGTTGAACCTCAATATTTAAAAACAGCTGCAAACACTATTTCTTCTGAAACAGGAATTAGTGTTTATGAACTAGACCCTATTGTTAGTGGCAATTTAGAAAAAGATGCATATGAAGAAAAAATGAGAAAAAATTTAGAAGTTTTATTGGAGGCTTTGAAATAATGAGTGGAAAATGTGGGTATTGTTGCACAAAGATTAGAAATATAAATGTTACATTTGGTAAAAAAGAAGTGCTAAAAAACGTTAATATTCATATACATTGTGGAAAATTGACAGTTATAATAGGCGAGAATGGTGCTGGAAAATCAACATTGCTAAAAGCAATTTTAGGTGAAGTAAAGCACACTGGCACGATTATGTTTAAAGATAGAGAAAACTCTGGAAATAAAATAAAAATAGGCTATGTTCCTCAAAGGCTAGATATAGAAAATTCACCAGCAACAGTTTATGATGTTGTTGTGAGTTACACTAGCAAATATCCAGTTTTTTTGCATAAAAATAAAAAAATATATGATGAGATAAAAAAACATTTAAGCGAGTTTGGCGCGGGTGAATTGATAGATAGCAAAATAAATTCTTTATCTGGTGGGCAATTGCAAAGAGTTATGCTTTCAATTGCGACAATGCCATATCCAGATTTGCTTATACTTGATGAACCGGTGTCTGGAATTGATAAAAATGGTAAAGACCAATTTTATGAGAAAATAAATTATCTAAAAGAAAACTTTGATTTAGCTATAATTCTTGTGTCACACGATTTTGAGTATGTGAAGAAATATGCTGATAAAGTTATTTTGCTAGACAAGACGGTTATTGCCAAAGGAAAAGTTGATGAGGTTTTAAAATCAAAAGAATTTATTAAAAGATTTGGAGAGGTTTAAATGTTACAATATGAATTTATGAGAAATGCGTTATATGCGATTTTAATTATAACGCCATTATTTGGAATTATAGGAACTGTTATAGTAAATAATAAAATGGCTTTCTTTTCAGATGCACTTGGCCATAGTGCACTAACTGGAATAGCAATAGGTGCCTTGCTTGGGGTTACGAATCCAACAGTATCTATGGTGATTTTTGGAATTATTTTTGCACTACTTTTAAACAAAATTAAAGATTTAAAAATAACATCTCGTGATACAATAATAAGTGTTTTTTCATCGACAGCACTTGCTTTTGGACTTGTTATTTTGTCTAAGAATGGAAACTTTTCAAAGTTTTCTAATTACTTAATTGGAGATATTTTAAACATAGTTCCGTCCGAAATAATGGCACTTATAGTTATTGGGATTTTTGTGTTAGCATTCTGGTTTTTATTTTTTAACAAAATGTTTTCTATTAGTTTAAATACTTCGCTTGCAAAGAGTAAAAATGTGAATGTTAAACTTGTTGAAAATTTATTTATAATACTTGTTGCACTAATTGTAATGATTTCTATTAGATGGGTTGGTATACTTATTATAAATTCGCTTTTGATTTTGCCAGCGGCTGCAAGTAGGAATATTGCTAGAAATATGAAAGAGTATCACATTTATTCAGTAGTTTTTGCTTTGTTTTCAGGTATAGCTGGTCTTGTAATTTCATATTTTGAAGAAATTGCAACAGGACCAACAATTGTTTTAGTTGCAAGTGTGATATTTTTTGTGACTTATTTTATAAGAAAGAAAATTGGAGATTAAAATATTTTTAAAATTTACTTTATATTTTTAGCTACTTTACTTCCCCTACTTTCAGACGTTTGAAGTTGTAATTGACGATTATTGTCAGTTTTTGCGATGTGTTTTCATTGAATTTTACTACTATATATATGTATAATTATGGTATAACAAAAGAAAAAGGGGGTTAACGCAGTGGCTAGATTCTACATCGGGGGAGAAGACGTAAATGCGACTGATAGTAGAATTTTAAAGCTTAAATATTATATTCTAAAAGATGAGTTATTTTATGAAGAATTTAATAAATCAATAGTTACATATGGAATAGAAATTGAAAAGATAGAGAATGAAGCAATTGAATCAAGTTGTGTGAGTAATATCACGTGTGATAGTTCAAAAATCAATGAAATTGGATATGTGCTACGAAGAAATCAAGTTCTACCAGTTCATTTAAGAGATGTAATTCTAGATATACTTTCCTAAGAAAAAAAGTTGGTGCTCGCATTTTTGCGAGCACTAAACTTTTGCCTAAAAAACAATTCTTGCATAATACTCCTATTATGGATATAATACTTAGGAGATGGAGGTGCTAATATGATTAATGATGAATTAAAAGTTGTTGATAAAGAAATATATGATGCGATAATGAAAGAAGAAGTTAGACAAAATGAGAAGATTGAACTAATTGCTTCTGAAAATTTTACGAGTAAGGCTGTTATGGAGGCTATGGGCAGTGTATTTACTAATAAATATGCTGAGGGATATCCTGGCAGAAGGTATTATGGTGGCTGTGAAAATGTTGATGTCGCCGAAAATTTGGCTATTGAACGTGCTAAGAAGTTGTTTGGGGCTGAACACGCAAATGTACAACCTCATTCTGGTGCCCAAGCTAATATGACGGTTTATTTTTCTGTGCTTAATCCTGGTGATACAATACTTGGAATGAATTTGGCTCACGGTGGTCATTTGACTCATGGTAGCCCTGTTAATTTCTCTGGAAAGTTATATAATATTGTTCCTTATGGTGTTGATGAAACTGGTTATATTGATTATGCTGAACTAAGGAGAATTGCTCTTGAATGTAAGCCTAAGATGATAGTTGCTGGTGCTAGTGCATATCCAAGAGTAATAGATTTTGCTAAGTTTAGGGAAATTGCTGATGAGGTTGGAGCATATTTGATGGTGGATATGGCTCACATTGCAGGACTTGTTGCTGCTGGGCTTCATCCAAGTCCTGTTCCATATGCAGATTTTGTTACAACAACAACTCATAAGACTCTTCGTGGTCCAAGAGGTGGAATGATTCTTTGTAAAGAAAAGTACGCAAAGGCTTTGGACAAAGCTTTGTTTCCTGGAATTCAAGGTGGTCCTTTGATGCACGTTATTGCGGGTAAGGCTGTTGCTCTTAAAGAGGCTTTGTCTGACGATTTTAAGGAATACCAATTGCAAATAATTAAGAATGCCAAGGTTTTGGCCGATGAGCTTGTAAGTAGAGGATACAAACTTGTGTCTGGTGGAACGGATAATCATTTGATACTTGTTGATTTATCTGAAAAAGGTATTACAGGAAAGGATGCTGAGGCTTTGCTTGATAGGGTTGGAATAACTGTTAATAAAAATGCTATTCCATTTGATACACAAAAACCTAATATAACAAGTGGTATTCGTATTGGAACTCCTGCTATGACAACAAGAGGAATGAAAGAAGAAGAAATGAAAGAGATTGCTAGATTTATTGATATGGCTTTAAGTGGAGTGGATGAAAGTAAGGTCGTAGAAGATGTATTGAAGCTAACATCAAGATTTCCACTTTATAGATAAAGAATAAAAACCTAAGATTTTGTGTATTAAATAATGTGTTTTGATTTGAAATTTTTAAAACAATGTTATGCATTATTTAATGTGAACACAAAGTCTTAGGTATAAATTTTAGAAAAAGGAGAAAAAAATGGCTGAATATTTAGTTATAGTGGAGTCGCCTGCCAAGGCAACAACTATCAAAAGGATTTTAGGAAGTAAATATAAAATTGAGGCTTCTATGGGGCATATAAGAGATCTTCCTAAATCACAGCTTGGTATTGATGTTGAAAATAATTTTGAACCGAAGTATATAAATATAAGAGGCAAGGCAGAGCTTATTAAAAAGTTGAAGAATGAAGCTAAGAATGCTGATAAAGTTTATCTTGCAACTGACCCTGATCGTGAGGGTGAAGCTATTGCTTGGCATTTGGCTTATTTGCTTGGAATTGATGATAATTCTGAATGTAGAATAGCTTTTAATGAGATTACTACGAAAGGAATAAAAGATGCTATAAAGGCACCAAGAAAATTAGATAAAAATTTAATTGATGCTCAGCAAGCAAGAAGAGAGTTGGACAGATTTGTTGGATATAAGATAAGTCCATTACTTTGGAAAAAGGTTAAAAGAGGCTTGTCTGCTGGCAGAGTTCAATCTGTTGCTGTTAGAATGGTTGTTGATAGAGAGGAAGAAATTGAAAAGTTTATTCCAGAAGAATACTGGACTCTTGATGCCGATTTAAAAGATACCAAATCTAAGAAAAATTTTATTTCAAGATTTTATGGAAGCGAAGCTAAAAAGATAGACATAAAGTCTGAAAATGAAATGAATGATATTTTAGCTAAATTGGATGGCGCAGATTATGTTGTAAAGGCTATAAAGACTGGTGAAAAGAAGAGAAATCCAGCACCACCTTTTACAACTAGTACCCTTCAACAAGAGGCTTCAAGAAAATTGGGTTTTGCTATTAAGAGGACTATGTCTATTGCTCAGGGACTGTACGAAAGTGGTCTTATAACCTATATGAGAACTGACTCAACTAGAATATCTGATGAGGCTCGTGCAATGGCTAAGGAGCAAATTTTTAAGCTATATGGTGAACCTTATTATGAGAATAGATATTATAAGACTAAGCAAGGAGCACAAGATGCACACGAAGCAATACGTCCAACACATCTAGATATGCTTCCTACTGAGGTAAAAGAAAAATACACAAATGATCAATATAAACTATACAAGCTTATATATGATAGACTTCTTGCATCTCAAATGGCGTCTGCCGTTTATGACACTATGCAAGTAGATATAAAGGCTAATGATTATATTTTTAAGTCAAATGGCTCTAAGATAAGATTCTCTGGTTTTATGACTTTATATGTTGAAGGAAACGATGAAAATCTTGAAGAAAAAGATGTTTTATTACCTGCATTAGAGGTTGGTCAGAAATTAAAATTAAACAGTTTAAATCCCGCACAGCATTTTACTGAACCACCAGCGAGATACACAGAAGCTAGTTTAGTAAAGGCTTTGGAAGAAAAGAAAATTGGACGTCCAAGTACGTATGCACCAACTATAACAACGATATTAGACAGAAGATATATTGAAAAAGATAAGAAAATACTTCATCCAACAGAACTTGGAAGAATAGTAAATAGCATAATGAAAGAATACTTCGAAGACATTGTTGACTTGGAATTTACTGCTCAAATGGAAGAAAAATTAGACGAAGTGGCTGAGGGAGAAAAAAATTGGAAGAATGTTGTAAAAGATTTTTATAAACCTTTTGCAGAAAACTTAGCAGTTGTTGAAAAAGAGATGGATAAAGTTGTATTAAAAGATGAAGAGACAGACGTACCTTGTGAAAAATGTGGCAGAATGATGGTAATAAAAGTTGGAAGATATGGCAAGTTTATGGCGTGTCCTGGATTCCCTGAATGCAGAAATATTAAGCCAATAGTAGAGAAACTTGATGTAAAGTGCCCAAAATGTGGTGGGGACATATTGATAAAGAAAAGCAAAAGAGGAAAAAAATATTATATATGTGAACACAATGATAATTCTGCAAATGCTTGTGATTTCATTGCTTGGAATGGACCAGATAAAAATGGTGTTATGAAGCCAGCGGAGATAAAAAAGACTGAAACAAAGAAAAAAGTTTCTAGAAAGAAAAGCACTGAAAATGGCACAAGTAAATCTACAACGAAGAGTGAAAAAGCAAAGAAAGCTTCAAAAGTATCAACCAAGAAGATATCAACAAAGAAAAAGTAAGGTGGGTTATAACTTAAACACACTAGATACGTAAAAACATATACTATAAATACGAGGTGATATAATGAATATTCTTATTGCAGCTGGTGGCACAGGTGGACATATCACACCAGGTATAGCAATAGCAAATGCATTAAGAGATGATGGCAATGAAGTATTATTTGTGGGAACCAAAAAAGGAATGGAAGTTGATTTAGTTCCAAAAGCTGGTTACGACATAAAGTTTATACATGCAAAAGGTTTGACAAGTGGGTTAAAAGCTAAAATAGAAGCAGGAATAGAACTCTTAAAAGGCATAAAAGATGTTAGAAGAATTATTAGAGAAAATAAGATTGACTTAGTTATAGGAACTGGCGGATATGTCACTGCCCCAGCGATTATTGCTGGCTTGAAAGAGCACATTCCAACTATGATACACGAGAGTAATGCACTTCCAGGAAAAACTACTAAATTATTAGCTTCAAAAGTTGATGTGGTAGCACTAGGCTTTAAAGAGGCGATAACGAAACTTCCAAATGCTAAAAATGCTGTCTTTACTGGAAATCCAACAAAAATTAAAAATAATTTATCAAAATCAGAAGTAAAAAATAGACTTAATATAAATAAAAAAATGGTACTGGTTTTTGGTGGAAGCCAGGGTGCAAAGAAACTTAATGATGTAATGGTTGAACTTATAAACGATTTAAGTGATGAAAATTATGAAATAATTTATGCAACTGGTCCAAAGAATTATGATGATATAGTTGCTAGAATAACAAATAATAGCTCTAATGTGAAAGTGGAAAAATACATATATAATATGGATGAAGTTATGTTTGCGGCAGACTTAGCCGTTTGCAGAAGTGGGGCTTTAACAGTAACTGAATTGGGTATTGTTGGACTTCCTGCTATACTAATACCTTTTCCGTATGCTGCTGAAAACCATCAATATTATAATGCCAAAACAATAGAAGATAGTGGCGCAGGAGTTATAATAGAAGAAGAAAATTTAACGACAAATAACCTAAAATCAAAGATTGATGAGTTAATAAATGATGATGAAAAACTTGCCAATATGGCTAAATGTGCTTCAAAATCGGAAATGAAAAATGCTATATCAAATATAATGGATGAAGTAAAAAAAATAGTATAAATCGTTGACTAATTATGTAAAAAATGGTAACATATATATTGCGTAAGGAATATTTTAGAGAAGGTAACTACATTTTCATTAAATGACTTGACAAGGAGGAGCTTATGGAGATTATGACTGGATTTGAAGAACAAGATAAGGTCGCTCGGAAGTTTAACGCTATTCGGAAACGTGTGGCGGAAAAACTTGAAAAGTTTGGATGTCAAGACTTTAATCTTGATCTCCTTAGGTCGGTGTTGGAGGATGCTTCTATCTGTGAGGGGCGTGTTGCTATTGCAACGGCTCACGATGGAAACGAAAAATCCTGTGTCAGGGATGGAGATAACGTAGTTTACTACGCTCTCACAGACTCTGAAAACGGATATTTTCCGCACGTGTTGTACATATATGCGTACAACACTGTAAAACGTCGGGAAACACATCGTCGGAAGTTTTTGCAATGGATGCAAGGACGCCGCTATCCGTTGGCAAGAGAGATTTCTGACTGTGTGAACGTAGACGAACAGGTCAAAATCTGTGCGTTTGGTACAGCGGTCGATTTTGTACGCCATATTACTCCTTTGATGACTAATGAAGGAAAGTTCGTTGGTCAAGAAGTGGTGATAAAGAGTGGAAAGCTTACCTTCGTTCCCAACAAGCCTATTGCTTATTTGTTGGGGAATACATGCTTTGTTTCAATGACTAAGCACTATGATCGTGATTTTAGTCGGGAGAGAATCTTCTACCCGCACTAACAAGCAGGAGTCACCTATTTGGTGGCTCTTTTTTATTGCCTATTTTTGTGAATTGATATATAATGACTATTACATATTATGAAAGGATTAAACGAAATGGCGAAGAAACTTTTAATTACAGAAAAACCAAGTGTCGCGATGGAGTTTGCAAAGGCACTTAAAGTTAATACGACTAGAAAAAATGGCTACTTAGAATCGCCAGAATATGTGATAACGTGGTGTGTTGGTCATTTAGTTACAATGAGCTATCCTGAAGTTTATGACCCAAAATATAAGATGTGGAGATACGATACGTTGCCATTTATTCCTACTGAATGGAAATATGAAGTTATTGATAGTGTTAAATCACAATTTGAAATAGTTAAGAATTTACTTTTGTCGGAAGATGTGGATACGATATATGTTTGCACTGACTCTGGACGAGAGGGAGAATATATTTATAGATTAGTTGACCAGATGATAGGAGTACACGGAAAAGAAAAGAAGAGAGTTTGGATTGACTCTCAAACAGAGGAAGAAATTTTAAACGGAATAAAAAATGCAAAAGATTTATCCGAATATGATGCACTCTCAGATAGTGCTTATTTGAGGGCAAAAGAGGATTATTTGATAGGTATAAATTTTTCTAGATTACTTACCTTGTCTTATGGACGTGAAGTTGCTAAGCGCAATAATGAGGAGCGTACATCAATTTCTGTTGGTAGAGTTATGACTTGTGTTTTGGGAATGATAGTTGAAAGAGAGTACGAGATAGTAAACTTTGTTAAGTCTAAGTTTTACAAGATACAAGCAAGCTTCAAAGAGGGAATGACTTCTGAGTGGAAATGTGACCGAGAAAATGCTAATAATATGCCAATTGTTAAAATGGCTATTGATAAAGATTTGATTTATAACGATGTTGGTTTTAAAAATGAGGGAGATGCACTTTCATTTATTGAGGCATTAAAAAATTCTGATGCTGAACCAACAGTTTTAGAATTTACTAAGAAAACTCAAAAAGAAAATGCACCACTTTTATACAATTTGGCTGAAATTCAAAATGAGTGCAGTAAGAAGTTCAAGATTTCTCCTGACCAAACACTTGAAATAATACAGCTATTGTATGAAAAAAAGTTGGTTACTTATCCAAGAACTGATGCCAGAGTGCTTTCAACAGCTGTTGCAAAAGAGATAAAGAAAAATTTGAATGGCCTTGCAAGAGGATATAAAGATGACGAAATACAAACTTTGTTAAATAAAATGATAGAAAATAAATACAGCTTAGATATTGTGAAAAGTAAATATGTAGATGATTCAAAGATAACAGATCACTATGCTTTGACTCCTACGGGACAAGGTTTTGAAAATTTAGATTCTTTATCTGATATGCAAAGAGACATATACAAATTGATAGTAAAAAGATTTTTAAGTATATTTTTTCCACCAGCAGAATTTTTGAAATTAGCAGTAACCGTGGATATAGCAGGTCAAAAATTTTATTCAAATTCTAAGGTGTGTACAAAACTTGGATACCTAGAAGTTGTGAAGGCAGATAAAAATGATAATGTCGATACAACAGCAAGTGAAGCTCTGAGTAAGATGAAGAAGGGTCAAAAATTAACACTTGATGATATAAACATAAAAGAGGGAGAAACAACACCTCCAAGCAGATATACTTCTGGGTCTATAATACTTGCTATGGAAAATGCGGGAAAACTTATTGAAGATGAACGATTGCGAGAGCAAATAAAAGGCTCTGGAATTGGAACAAGTGCAACACGTGCTGAAATAATAAAGAAGCTTAATAGAATATCTTACATAGATATAAATCAAAAAACGCAAGTTTTAACTCCTAATCCAAAGGGAGAACTTGTTTACAAGGTTGTTAAATTTACAATACCAGATATGTTAAATCCACATCTTACTGCAAGTTGGGAAAAAGGTTTAGATATGGTTGCTAAAAAAGAAATAGAAAAAGAAATATTTATGGATAAACTTGAAAAGTATGTTGTTAGTAAGGTTCACAAGGTTAGAGGCTACTAAATATTGAAATTGCAACAATGTCACTAATTCTTATAATGAAGCATACAATTATATTGAATACTTTAAAAGAAGAGGTGAATACGTTGAGTTCTTACATAATAGAAGGTGGAAATAAGCTTGTTGGCGAAGTTGATATTTCTGGTTCAAAAAATGCATCATTACCAATTATAGCTGCAACCATTTTAAATAGAGGTATAACTGTGATAGAAAACATTCCTAATATTAGGGACGTAAAGATGATGTATTCTATATTAGAAAAACTTCGGCTGTACTATAACAAAAGAAAACGACAAAGTTATATTTGATACCACCAATATAACAAGTAGTGAAATTCCTGAAAATTTAATGCACGAAATGAGGTCTTCTGTTATAATAGCAGGTGCATTGATAGGAAGGCTTCACGAATGTAAATTCACATATCCAGGTGGATGTGAAATCGGTTCAAGACCGATAAATCTTCATTTAGAAGCTTTTAAACAACTAGGTGTTGAATTAGATGAAGAAGCTGGATTCATAAATTGCAAATGTGATAAGTTGCAAGGAACAGAAATAGTGTTAGATTTTCCATCGGTTGGAGCTACTGAAAATATTATGCTTGCAAGCACTTTGGCGGAGGGAATAACGTATATAAAAAATGTAGCTCGTGAGCCTGAAATAAAAAATCTACAAGATTTTTTAAACAGTATGGGAGCTAATATTGCTGGCGCTGGTAGTAACACGATTATTGTCAGAGGCGTTAAAGAATTGCACGATACAAAGTTTTCTGTGATACCTGATAGAATTGAAGCTGGAACATATTTATGTATGGTAGCAGCTACAAGAGGCGAAGTTAAAATGAACAAGGTAAATCCAGAACATATTTCTTCTGTAATTCACAAGCTAAAACAAATGAATTGTAAAATAGGAACAACAAAGGACACTATATATTTAAAAACTACCAGAGATTTAATAGGCACTAATATAAAAACGATGCCATACCCAGGTTTTCCAACTGATATGCAATCACAATTTGTTGCATTACTTTCAACGGCTTATGGCACATCAATAGTTGTGGAGAACATATTTGAAAATAGATTTAAGTATGTAAATGAACTTATAAGAATGGGAGCAAACATAACTTTAGAAAGCAAAACAGCAGTGATTCAAGGAGTTAATAAGTTATATGCAGCAAGTGTTTGTGCAAAAGAATTAAGAGGCGGTGCAGCTTTGGTGCTAGCTGGCTTATGTGCAGATGGAATATCTACTGTGAATGAAATTGAATATCTTGAAAGAGGTTATGAAAATTTAATTCAAAAATTATCAATATTAGGTGCAAAAATTCAAAAAAAATGATAGACTATTGTGGAGTTAAAAACACAATAAAAATTTTTCCAAAATAGTAAGTAATTTGGAGGTTTTAATGGCAAGAAAAGTATATAGTTATGTGGAAGTTGAAAAGTCTAATAAAAAATCTACTCCTACGCAAAATGTAGGAGTTGTTTCTAAGCAAAAAAATAATAAAGACTCAAAAAAAGAAAAAAATGTTGGGACGAGTATATTTATATTTTTTGCAATATTAGTTATAATAAGTCTTGCGATAGGGGTGGTATTTTCCCCAACTTTTGACGTTACAGGAATTGTGACATATGATGGAGTGAATGTTAGTAGCGGAGAAATATCAAACATTGCAAACGTTAATATTGGAGAAAATATACTTAAACAAAATTATAGAGCAATAAGAGAAAATGTTTCAGCAATACCATACATAAAAAGTGTTAATATAAAATTATTATTTCCTGATAAAATTGAAATTAGATATGAAGAAAGAGAACCATATGCACTGGTTAAATACTTAGAGTCCTATGTGGTTATAGATAAGTTCGGATATTTATTGGAAATAAAGAAAGAAAACGATTTAACTGATTTGCCTGTAATATATGGAATTGAGTTAGAAAATTGTGAGTTAGGCGAAATGCTAAAAGACACAGATAGAATTAAATATCAAAATGTTGTTATGCTTTTAGAAACGGCAAAACAAAGAGACTTCCAGTATAATATTTATGAAATTGATTATGAAAAAATAAGTGAAGTTAAGTTTTGGGTAAAAGATTTTGATATAGATATTATTTATGGCGATATAGATAAAAATTTAATTGCAGATAAGCTAAATTACTTATCAGAAGTGTTGAAAAAGTTGAATGGAAAGAAAGGAAAGTTGAATATTAGTAGTGACAACTATTTAGAAAAAACGATATTTACTGAAAGATACTAATACCTTTTTATTTAGGGAGATGGATGAATGAAAAAAATAATTGATAAAAAATATATTGAATTTAAGAAGTTAACAAGCACACAAGTTATAATTTGTTTGATATGCTTTCTAGTTGCATTCTTCATAACTGTTCAAGTTAGAACAATTGATAAAAGCGAAAGTGATATATTGAGATTGAAGAAAGAAAACGAGTTAAGAGATGAGATTGAACAGTGGAAGAGTATGTATAATACCTCAGCGACTAAGATAAACGAATTGAATAAGAAAATAGAAGATTATAGAGCAGATTTTTCTAGCACTGACGATAAGATTGCATTGATAAAAAAAGAGCTAGATACAGCTAATGTTTTAGCAGGCACATGTTCTGTTAAAGGTAAAGGAATAACAATTAAGTTAGATGATACAGCTGCACTTGAACAAATTGCAATAGATGCTGGGTACTACGATAGAAATGTTTTCATAATACACGATACAGATTTGTTATCTGTAATAAACGAACTAGCTGCGGCAGGTGCAGAAGCGTTCAGCATAAATGGTCAAAGAATTATTTCGACATCAGCAATCCGTTGCGTTGGTCCTGTTGTTCAAATAAATGGAGTTAGCATTGCTGCACCATTTGTGATTTCTGCAATAGGTGAACCTGATACGTTAGTTGGAGCATTAAATTTAAGAGGTGGAATAATAAGTGAATTGAAAGATTCTAAAATTGATATTACCATAGAGAGAAAAGAAGAAGTTGTTATTCCTGCTTATGATAAAGTTATTGAAAATCAATACGCAACACCAGTAAAAGAGGAGGAATAGTGATGAACACAGTAATAATGGGAGCTATATGTGTAATTTTAGGTTGCATAGTTGGAGCGAAAGCGCCAACTATACCATATGAGTATTCAAGTTATATGGCAATAGCAATTATGGCAGCTTTGGATAGCATTATAGGTGCGTTTGCTGCAAAGTTTCAAGAAAAATTTGATATAAATGTTTTCATATCTGGTTTCTTTGTTAATGCAATAATAGCAATAATATTTACAATGATAGGCGAAAGCTTGAATGTAGATATTTATCTTGCAGCAATATTTGTTTTTGTTTATAGAATATTTAATAATTTGTCAGTAATACGAAGATTTTTTATCGTAAAAGTTTCTAAAAAAATCGACAAAAAATGACGTAACGGCTTTGTAATATTCTTGTAACATTTTTGTAATAAAATTATTGACTTTTTAGTGATAATATAATATTCTTGAATTGCTAAAATTGTTTAGGAGGTGTGTGGCTTGGCAATCGGAGATATAATTGTGGGAATTGACATAGGCACCTCTAAAGTATGTTGTTGTTTGGGGCAAATAAATAAGTTTAATCAAGTAGAAATTTTAAATTCATCAAGTGTGGCTTGTGAAGGATTAAAGAAAGGAAAGATTGTGAGTCAAGATGCCGTAGCTAGGGCAATAAGATTTGCAGTTAGTGATATAGAAGCAACGCAAGACTTTATAATAAAATCGGCCTATGTAAATATTTTAGGAATGTATGTTTCAGTTTATAAAACAAAACATAGCATAAAACTTGAAGATAAATATGCGGGAGTAACGCAAAAGGATATAGATACACTAATAAAAAGTGTTGGAAAAATACAAATACCAGAGGGACAACAAATAATAGATATAGTCCCATCGAAATTCATTACGGATTCACGAGTTACAGATGATCCGATAGGAATTTTTACAGATTATTTAGAGGCAGAATTAGATGTTGTAATAGCTGATAAAGCAGTCGTGAAAAACATAGGAATGTCTATGCAGAAAGCAGGATTGCAGATAGATGGAATCGTGACAAATGGTTTTGCCGTAAAAGATATAGTTCTTTCAGAAGAAGAAAAATCACAAGGTGTCTTATTACTAGACATTGGAGACGGAAGTGTTGATATGTCAGTCTTTAAAAATGGTGGGATATTATATACTGATACGATACCAGTTGGTGGCGACACAATAACCAATGATATATCGATAGGTTTAGAAATATCATATCAAGAAGCTGATAAGTTGAAAAAGCAATACGGGTTAGCGCGAGTGTCATACATAGACAATGATTATAGCATAACACTTTCAACATATACGGGAGATACAAAAGCGAAGACTGTAAAATGCTCAGAGCTTGTTGAAATAATTGAGGCAAGAGTTGAGGAAATATTTATGATGATAAGAGAACGTTTAGTCGAAAATGAATTGCAGAATTCAGTAAATTCTTGTGTAATATCTGGACAAGGTATAAATTCGATAAACAGAAGCGAAAAAACAGCAGAAGATATTTTAAAAGTGCCAGTAAGATTTGGAAATTCAAAAACGGCTAATTTGATAAAACCAGAGTGCTTAGGGGCATACGGAATTGTAAAATATGTATCTAATATAAAACATTCAAAAAATATCGGAAGCAAAGTGCAACAAGATGTTGAACAAACATTTTTTGAAAATGTTATACAATCGTTTAAAACGCTTTTAGGTTCAAAATCAGATAAATTAAAGAAGTAGGAGGAATATAGAAATGTACGAACAAGAAACAAATTATGACGGAATGGCAAAGATAAAAGTTATTGGTGTTGGTGGAGCTGGAAATAATGCGGTAAATAGAATGATTGATGCAAAAGTAACAGGAGTTGAATTCATTGCAGTAAACACAGATAGACAAGTATTACAACTATCAAAAGCACCAACAAAAATTCAAATAGGAGAGAAATTAACAAAATGCCTAGGTGCTGGTGGAAATCCATTAGTAGGTGAACAAGCCGCCGAAGAAACAAAAGAAGAAATCGCAAATGCTTTAAAAGGTGCTGATATGGTATTCGTAACAGCTGGTATGGGTGGCGGAACAGGAACAGGTGCTGCTCCAATAGTTGCTCAACTTGCAAAAGAGCAAGGGATTTTAACAGTTGCAGTTGTAACTAAACCTTTTTTCTATGAAGGCAAAAGAAGAATGCAAAATGCAGAAAGAGGAATTGCTAGCTTAAAAGAAAAAGTTGATACACTTGTTGTTATTCCTAATGATAGAATAATGCAAGTAGCAGATAGAAAGACATCTTTTGTAGACGGATTTATTATGTCTGATGAAGTTTTACGTCAAGGTGTACAAGGAATATCTGACCTAATAGCAATACCAGGTTTAATAAACTTAGACTTCGCAGATGTTAAGTCAATAATGTCAGATACAGGAATGGCACATATGGGAATAGGTAGAGCATCTGGTGAAAATAGAGCAGAAGAAGCTGCTAAGGCAGCAATAAATAGCCCATTACTTGAATCTTCTATTGAAGGTGCAAGAGGTGTATTATTAAGTATTACTGCTGGACCAGACCTTGCAATATGCGAAGTTACAACAGCTGCTGAGCTTGTTCAAAAAAGCATTGATGCAGATGCTAACATTATATTTGGTGCTGTTATTGATGAAAAAATGGGAGACGAAATGTCAGTCACAGTAATAGCAACAGGCTTTGACAAAGACAGGGTTCCTCTATCAGCAGTAGCAGTAGATAGATTATTGGATAAATCTGTGTTTGATAAAAGCACAATTCCAGAAGTAAAACCACAACCAACAAACCCAAATGATTTGGATGTTCCTACTTTTTTAAGAAAGAGAAATAAAATAATAGATACAAATAACTTTTAATAAAATAAAAAGGACTTTGTGAAGTTAGATTTGATTATTAAATTTGTGTTTAATATTTGATCTTGCTTAGCAAGTCCTTTTTTCTTGTCATTCAATCATATAATTTTTGAATATTGAAATCAAAAAAATTATGTGCTAATATAAATTTAAAATAAACAAAAGAGGGGATAAATATATGGGAGAATTTTTGGAGAAATATATGAAGTTAGACATAGGAAAAGTGGCAGAACAATTATTGCCAGTAGTATTAGTGCTTATAGTATGTTTGTTAGCAATAAAAGTTATTATGAGTGCAGTAAAAAGAGGAATAAAAAAGACGAAACTTGAAAAAGGATTACATTCGTTTATAGAAAACACAATAAAAGTTATCTTGTATTTTATAACAGTATTGATTATAGCAGATATGTTAAATATTCCAATCAATTCACTAATAGCAACATTTAGCGTTGTTGGACTTGCAGCTTCACTTGCAATTCAAGACTCACTTGCCAATCTAGCAAGTGGAGTAATGATACTTGTAACTCATCCTTTTAAATGTGGAGACTACATCGAGGGAGCTGGAGTTTCTGGTACAGTAGTAAGTATAAACTTTACACATACTGTGCTATTAACAATAGAAAATATAAAAATACACATACCAAATAAACAAATAGTAAGTTCCGTTATAACTAATTACTCAGAACAACCAAAAAGAAGAATTGATATAACTTTCAATGTTTCATATTCGGCAGATATAGAAAAAGTTAAAAAAGTTATGAGAGACGTTATTGATTCATATCCTAAGATACTTCCAGGTGAGCCGATATTTGCTAGATTAACAGGATTTCAAGATAGTGCAGTAGATTACACATTAAGAGTTTGGGTAAGAAACCAAGATTACTGGAATTCATATTATGATATATTAGAACTTATGAAAAAAGAATTTGATAAAAACGGAATAGAAATTCCATTTAACCAATTAGATGTAAATATAAAAAAAGATTAGAATTTATACAAACCAAAATTTTTTGGGCAGATGATAAAGATACATATTAGAGTATTTGATAAATGTCTAATTATAAAATATATAAATAAATTTGAAAACTATAATTAAATGAGACTTGTGTTGAAACTAATCAGCATAGGTCTTTTTTTATACAATAAAAAAGAAAACTCTATGCATAAAAGTCGAAAAAGATAAAACTTACCCAATCACTTTATGGACAATGCTACAAACTTAGACATACTTTTTGTCCCAAAACAGATAAGATGTACCTATAAAAATACGAGGAGTACAAATGACTATTTATTTAGATGAACTTTTTTTAAAAGAGATGGCAAGAGATTTTTTTCTTATATTTATTGCAAACAAGATATGTAAGCAAGAGGAAAAGTTCTTAATGATGTTCCTTAGTTGCTTAATTGGCGCTATCTATACGATAGTTTGTTTATTAAATCCAAGTAGATATATACTTGCAATGAAACCTATTATCACTTTTCTTATTGTTTTTGTGGGTATAAGCACTAAAAATATAAAGAGCTTTTTTCATAATGTTTTGACATATTACTTAGTTAGTTTCCTAACTTCGGGTGTAATGTTTTATACATATGGTAGTAAAGTAAAGACGTACATATACGTAGCGATGCTCACAAGTATTATTGCTTGTGTGGTAGATTCATATATAAACAGATATAAAATTCATTCTCATATTTGTAAAATAAAAATTAGAAATATAGATAATATAGTGGCACTTATAGATTCGGGCAATAATTTAAAGTCATTTAAAAAAGAGGAAGTAATAGTGCTATCTCCTAAAATAATAAAACAACTAAAAGACAAAGAAATATATGAGATATTAAAAAATGAAAATATTAAGGCAATCGATAAATATACTGAAAAATTCCGAATAATAAATTTCAAATCATTAGGAAATAAATGTGGAGTGAAATGTGGAATTTATCAGGAAAATATACAAATACATTATAATTCAAAAAATATGACCAATACTGCTGTTATTGTGTCGGCAGAAGAAAACTTTGATGCCTATGATGCAATAGTAAGTTTATCTTTTATAAAGGGAGGAAAAGAAGATGGAGATAATAATGTTAATAAAAAGAAAGGCAATGATGCTATTCGCAAAGTTCTTAACACTACTTGGAATTAACGATACAAAATATTTATACTACATAGGTGGTAGTGATACGCTTCCGCCACCACTTTCTAGCAAAGAAGAAAGCGATATATTAGAAAGGCTTATGAACAATGATGAAAGCGTAAAGAAAATACTTGTGGAAAGAAATTTAAGATTGGTCGTATACATAGCAAAGAAGTTTGAAAATACGTCGGTTGGACTTGAAGATCTAATATCAATAGGAACAATTGGATTAGTAAAAGCGATAAACACATATGATGTAAGAAAGAACATAAAGCTGGCGACATATGCTTCGAGATGTATTGAAAATGAAATACTAATGCACCTGAGAAGGACAAACAAATTAAAAAATGAAGTTTCAATAGACGAACCACTAAATACAGACGGAGATGGAAATGAACTTTTGCTATCTGATGTAATAGGAACTGATGAAGATTTCGTATTTAAAGGATTAGAAAAAGATGTTGATAATCAACTAGTAAAGGAAGCTATTGGCAAGTTAAGCAAAAGAGAAAAGAAAATAATGGAATTGAGATTTGGTTTTACAACAGGTGTTGAGAAAACGCAAAAAGAAGTGGCAGATATGCTTGGAATATCACAGTCGTACATATCAAGATTAGAAAAGAAAATAATATGTAGAATGAAAAAAGAAATGAGTAGCAAAATTTAAAACCAGTAAGTGTATATAATGACCTACTTTGGAAAAAATGTAATTAAAAGTAATTTCTAAAGGAGGTCTTTTTTTGATAAGAAAAGTAGAGATATGTGGAGTAAACACTTCAAAGTTACCTGTACTATCAAACGAAGAAAAAGAAAAACTATTCATTAGAATAAAAGCAGGAGATATGGAAGCAAGGCAAGAATTCATAAATGGTAATTTAAAACTGGTTTTAAGCGTTATCAAGAGGTTCAGTAATAGGAACGAAAACGTAGATGATTTGTTTCAAGTTGGATGTATAGGACTGATAAAAGCGATAGACAATTTTGATTTATCACAAAATGTTTTATTTTCAACATATGCAGTTCCGATGATAATAGGAGAAATTAGAAGACATTTAAGAGATAACAATTCTATAAGAGTAAGTAGGTCATTAAGAGATATTGCATACAAAGCATTACAAATAAAAGAAAGAGTGTTGAGTGAGCAAAATCGTGATGTTACTATTGAAGAAATTGCAAAAGAACTACAAATAGATAAAGAAGAAGTTGCATATGCACTCGATGCAATACAAGAACCAGTTTCGCTTTATGAACCAGTTTACAACGATGGAGCAGATGGACTTTTTATAATGGATCAATTAAGCGACACAAAAAATGTAGATGAAAATTGGGTAGAAGATATTGCTATAAGTGAAGGATTAAAAAAGCTAAACGACAGGGAACGAATGATAATAAGAAAGAGATTTTTTGATGGCAAAACTCAAATGGAAGTCGCAGACGAAATTGGAATATCGCAAGCACAAGTTTCGAGACTAGAAAAATCAGCATTACTTCATATGAAAAAGAACATATAAAACTAAAACATAATAAAGTAATAAAAACCTCTATTCAATATATAATAGTATAGATAAGAATGGAGGTATTACATATGGGCAGAGCGTTAACTTTTAAACAAAAAGAAGTTATAAACTTAAATGATGGCAAGAGGCTAGGTTATGTACAAGATGTAGAAGCTGATTTTGAAAGCGGAGAAATAACAGCGATAGTTGTTCCGGGCACATCAAAGCTATTTTCTGTTGGGGGAAAAAATGACATAATAATACCTTGGAATAAAATAAAAAGAATAGGAGAAGATATTATTTTGGTGGATATAGAAAGATAAAAAGCAGGAAATAAAAGTAATAAAAAAGAATAACTTGGAAATGAAAAAGCGTTATGTGAAATTTAAAAGAAAAATATGTGTAAAATATGAAAAAAATAATTCTTGAAATCGTTGGTATAAAAGGCTTACAAAAAGACACATTTAAAAATAGAAAAAAAGCCTAAAAAAGATGTTGACTTTTGTCGAATAGGGTGTTAATATACTAATTGTTCTCACGGAGAACAAGACAT
>CAKPAA010000014.1 GCA_934132775.1 uncultured Clostridia bacterium
ATGTCTTGTTCTCCGTGAGAACAATTAGTATATTAACACCCTATTCGACAAAAGTCAACATCTTTTTTAGGCTTTTTGAAACATTTTTCAAAAGCTTGATTTATATATGGTTTCGCGGTTTTATAACTTTGAAATATATTACATTAAATGTAACTTTATTACTTTGCTACCAATTTTATACTTTTTCTTTTAATTTTAGTTACTTTTATGTCTCCAAATAACGTGTTCTGTATTATCTTTATTCTGCTTGATTTTGATAATTCTAATAACCCTAAAAATGCTGTAACTATTTCTTCTTTGCTTTTTTCTTTCGTGTTGAATACTTTATTGAATATAAAAGATGGCGCTTTCCATAACATTTTAAGTATCTCTTTTATTTTGCTCTTAACTGTAACTTTTTCGTTAATTGCTAGTTTTTCTAAGTTTCTTTGTGCATCTATGTTTTTCTTTTCTTGATCTCTTCTAACAAAAGTTGCATACATTTTCGGAATCAATGAGGCATCATATTGTTTTTCTATTTTCCCTTTCGGTAATTCTATTTTGTCTGGTGATTTATAGCATTTTCCTCCGAATTCACTCATTTTCTGCTTTAATTCCACAGCATTCTCTTTATACTTCTTATATTCTAGTAGCATCTGTACTAAATCTATTTCTTCTTCGTCGTCATCTTCCAAACTAGGTAATAATGATTTTGATTTTAAATATATTAGTCTTGATGCCATTATTATAAACTCACTTGTGATATCTAAATTCATTTCTTGCATCATTTGCAAATAATCAAGATATTGATTTGTTATTTCATTTATCTTAATATCACATATATCCATTTTGTTTTTTTCAACCAAATGACATAATAAGTCCAATGGTCCTTCAAAGTTTTCCATTTTTACTTGATATTGTGCTGTTAAACTCAATTTAATATTCTCCTTCTAATTTTGTACTTCTATTAAATATACATAGGCTCTATTGTAATTACGTGTAAATCGTTTTTGCATATATTTCTTTAAATAAAATCATAAGGACTGACCAGTATAAAGTCAATCCTTATGTTGAAATAGTTTTCAGTTTTAAACTTTTTACATTATCCTTATTATACGCATAACTAATCTTTTCAAGTTATTAGCTGCTTTGTCTGCATTTTCGATTACTTCTTCGTGACTTTGAACTATGCCAGCCCCAGTAGCATTTGTTATGCAAGATATTCCTAACACTTCCATTCCCATATGATTAGCTACAATTACTTCTGGAACTGTTGACATTCCAACTGCATCAGCTCCTAATATTTCTAGCATCTTAACCTCAGCAGGCGTTTCATATTGTGGCCCTGTCATATATGCATATACACCTTCTTTTAATTCTATCTTTGAATTAAAGTCATTTCTAGCCCCAAAAAGTTTATCCCTTAAATTTATATCGTCTTCGCTATAATCTATGGCCCTCTTTGCTATTTCTCTAAGCCTTAACGAATATGCCTCAGACATATCTGGAAATCTTTCTCCAAATCCCTCTTCATTTTTTCCTCTCAAAGGAGATATTCCAGCTACATTTATATGGTCTGTTATTAGCATTAAATCTGTTGGCTTTAATTTTTTATTTATTCCACCTGCAGCATTTGACACTATAAGTTCACGTACTCCCAATAACGCAAAAACTCTTACAGGAAATGTTACATCAGCCAATTCGTATCCTTCATAGTAATGTAATCTACCTTGCATTATTATCACATCTTTATCATAAATCTTTCCTGCTATTATTTTTCCTTTGTGTCCCGAAACTGTTGGAACATGAAAATGTGGTATTTCTTCATATGGTATTTCTACCCTTTCATCAATAACCTCATCAGCTAATTCTCCAAGACCAGAACCCAGTATAATTGCAATTCTAGGCTTTATGTTTATTTTTTCAGAAATATACATTGCAGCTTCCGAAGCACACGATAATACATTTTTCATATTTGCATACCTCCATCATTCTTCTTTTGTTTTCTTAATTATTATCCTCTAAATTTTTATAATTGTCAATTGCGTTTGAAATACTCTTGTATGTATAGCCTTTTCCTTTTAAGTATCTTTTTACTTTTTCAAGCTCCATTGATTGGGCTTTTTTGTTTAGTAATTGTATCGCAGACTGCTCTTCAAACTCCTCTAATTCTTCTATATTATTATCTATATAAGATTCAATATACTTTTCGTCTATTCCTCTTCTCATTAAATCCATCTTAATTTCAAGTATAGAAGACTTTTTTAGTTTTAATACATTGTTTATATACTTTTCCACATATTTTATGTCATTTATATATTCATTTTCGGTTAAATACTCTATGATACTATCTGTATACTCTTCTGTATAAGATAATTGATTACACTTTCTTCTTATCTCCGCTTCTGTTCTTTTCTTGAATACTACATATTTCATCAATTTGTCGTCTATAATCATTGTTTTCTCCACACGAATGCAAATTTTATTCTTCTTCCGAATCTGCTATTTCCAATTCTTCTGTTAAACTCTTATCAAACGCTTTATTAAAGTTTTCTCTTACTTTTTCTTCAATTTCGTCTCTTATTGCAGGATTATTTTTTAAATATTGTTTTGCGTTATCTCTTCCTTGTCCTATTCTTTCTCCCTTATAGCTAAACCAAGCACCCGCTTTTTCAACAATATCTAAGCTTACAGCAACGTCTAATATGTTTCCTTCTTTTGATATACCTTCTCCATACATTATATCAAATTCAGCTTCTCTAAATGGAGGAGCCATTTTATTTTTTACTACCTTAACTTTTGTTCTGTTTCCTACCATTTCGCCATTAACTTTTAGTGTCTCTACTCTCCTTACATCAAGCCTTACAGAAGAATAAAATTTTAGTGCACGTCCACCTGGTGTTACTTCTGGATTGCCAAACATTATTCCAACTTTTTCTCTTAATTGATTTATAAAAATAGCAACCGTATTAGATTTATTTAACACACCTGTCAATTTTCTTAAAGCTTGCGACATAAGTCTTGCTTGCAATCCAACGTGTGAATCTCCCATATCGCCATCAATTTCTGCCTTAGGCACTAGCGCTGCAACAGAGTCTACAACTATTATATCAATTGCACCACTTCTAACCAAAGCCTCTGCAATTTCAAGAGCTTGTTCGCCCGTATCTGGTTGTGATACTACTAATTTGCTTGTGTCAACCCCTAGATTTCTAGCATATATTGGATCTAATGCGTGTTCCGCATCGATAAAAGCTGCCGTTCCACCCATTTTTTGTGCTTCTGCTATCATATGTAAAGCAACAGTTGTTTTACCTGATGATTCTGGTCCAAATACTTCTACTATTCTTCCTTTTGGTACTCCGCCTATTCCCAAAGCTATATCTAAGCTTAATGCTCCTGTTGGAATAACATCCACAGAAACACGTGCGTTCTCTCCTAGCATCATTACAGCGCCTTTTCCAAATTGTTTTTCAATTTGTCCAAGCGCAACTTCCAAAGCTTTCTTTTTTTCTTCATCCACAGTTTTTTTATTATCTGTTTGTGTAACATTTTTCTTAGTTTCAGCCACAATAAAACCTCCTTAATTTCTCTTTCTTTTTTATTTCATTTAAATTCTAGAACATTTGTTCTTATTTGTCAAGAATAATTAAATTTTATTTGCAAAAATTTATTATACTTCTATACGGACTATAATCAGTCCCATTAAATTCTCCCTTAACACTCTTATTCGTCAATATTACATTCGCTTCAAAGCATATGCCCATATATGGTAATTCACTTTTATAATACTGTTTAAACTTTTCCATATTGTTTTCATACACATCTCCGTCAGATATGCGCATAGTGCTTATTATCTCGTCCATTTTCGTGTCACTATACTTGGCATAATTATATTTGTTGCCTGTTGATACCAAGTCTTGAATTTTGTATTCATTTTTGATATCCAAAGTAGCTAGTGCTAAATCAAAGTTTCCGTTTTTTATTGCCTCTGTATATGCATTCCAAGCCATTTCAACCACAGTAACCTTTATTTGTATTTCACTTAAGTCTTGTTTTATTTGCTTTGCAATAGCTATTTTATCATTGCTTTCTTTGGGAACTATTAAAGTATATGACAATGTTTTTCCATTTTTAGTCCAAGACTTGTTTGACTGCTTCCAGCCTGCATTTATAAGCATTTGTTTTGCTTTTTCAACATCATATTCCATACTCGTTGTTCTGTATTTTGAATTTGATGCTATCGGAATATCTTCTATGTATGCGTTACCTGAAAATATATTAGTAACTATGTTTTCACGATTTATTGCACTTAAAATAGCCTTTCTTACTGAATTTTCACTTAATGAACTTTTAGTTGTATTTGGTATTATCACATTAAATTTTGAAGATTCAAATATATATGAGTTTACCCCTATAAATCCAAATTTTTCTTTCCAATTGTGCATCGTTGTGAAGACCATATCAACCTCAGATGATTTAAATGCCTTTATTGCTTCATTGTATGTAGTATATTTCTTCACATCCAAGATCCTTAATCTAGCTTCTGCACCTTTCCACCAATTTTCATTGTATGTAAGTACTAATTCATTATCCTTATTAGAATCATATTTATATGCACCTGTTCCAATTGGTCTATTGGCTTTTTCTTCATCATAAATACCATCATTTTTAAAGTAATGCTCTGGTATTATTGGAAAAGTAAGCTTTGATGGCAAATAAGAATCACTTTCTGTCAAGCTAACGCTTACTGTTTCGTCATCTATAACTTCAACAGCTGAAATGTTACTAACGTTTTCAGCATATTTAGAATCAATTCCATTTTCAACAATAGTCATAATTGTGAATTTTACATCATTTGCTGTTAACTTTTGTTCATCGTGAAAATACACATCTTTTCTTATTTTTATAAGCCATGTAAGTTCATCCTTTTTAGCCCAATTTGTTGCTAGCGAAGATTCAATTTGATTTTCCTCATTATACGATATGAGTGGTTCGTATATAAGTTTCATCATATCATCCACGTGACTGTTTTTAGTTCTTAACGGATTAAGTGTATCAATTTCTGCTAGTGCAACACTTAACCTGCCTATATTTAGTTTAGAAGTTTCTACGTCGCCACTAGATACTTCAATAACATCTTCATTATTTTTCTTTGTCGTTCTAGCCCCAATTATTATTCCAACTAATATTCCTACCATAACGAAGAACAATAACACTTTTTTCATACTTATTTTCTCCTCATAACACAAGCTAATTCTATAATAACAATATCATAAAAGCAAGCAATTATTTTAATTTTCAAAACACAGCAAATTTCACTTGTTTCAATTCAGTCTTTTATTTTTATATCCATATAAATAAATGCTCTATCTTTAATTTTTTCTTTATATTTTTATGATAAAGCATACGCAACTTTAATTCGAATGGATAGCAAAATACCCTTAAAATTTAGAGTAGAAAAATATCTACAAAAAACTTTAAGGGTATAATAATTATTTCTATTTATCTAGGCTCAACGCAAAGCTTTATGCCAGTTCTTTCTTCGTCATCGATTTTGACTTCTGTAAATGCTGGAATGCAAATCAAATCGACTCCTGATGGTGCTACAAATCCTCTTGCAATAGCTATTGCCTTTATAGCTTGGTTAAGTGCACCAGCACCTATTGCCTGCATTTCAGCCTTTCCTCTTTCTTTAATAAGTCCTGCTATTGCCCCTGCTACCGAATTAGGGTTTGATTTTGTTGAAATTTTTAAAATATCCATTTTAGTCCTCCTTAAATTTTTTATTAGTTACTACAATATAAATTATATTAACTTTTCCAAAAAAATCCAGTGATTTTATTAAAAAACTTAAAGAATCGTTCGCCCTCAATAGCTATATATCAACAATTATAGACTTATTCTTTTTATTTTCGTCACTTTTCGACTTTCTTCGTCAATAGTGAATACCACTGCGTTTAGCATATATTCTCCTTGTGCACAAGAATACCTTTCTGGTATTTGAGTTAGAAATCTTTTTAAAGCAGCAGATGGTTCCATTCCAATTATAGAGTTGACCGGTCCTGTCATACCTATATCTGTTATGTATCCCATTCCTGTTTGATATATTTTTTCGTCTGCTGTCTGTACGTGTGTGTGTGTGCCGTAAACAATATTTGCTTTCTCTTTTAAATAATATCCTAGCGCTATTTTTTCAGCTGTTGCCTCGGCGTGAAACTCTACAACAATTATGTCAGCACCATCTTTTTTTAATTTTTCAATTTCTTCATCTGCTTTTTCAAATGGAGAATCAAATGTACCTCCAACATTTACTCTTCCTATTAAGTCTATTATTCCGACTTTTTTATCTTTACATTTAACAATAGTTGTGCCGTAACCCGGAAGACTATCAGGATAATTAGCTGGCCTTATTAGATTTTTTTCTTCATCTATAAATGAAAATATGTCCTTTTTTCCCCACGTGTGATTTCCCATAGTTACTACATCTGCACCTGCATCATATAAAGTTTCCAATATGCTTTTTGTTATTCCCATTCCATCTGCTGAGTTTTCACCATTTACAATTGTTAAGTCAATTTCATTTTTATATTTTATATTCTTTAATTTGTCTTTTATTGCCTGTACTCCAGGTTTTCCGACAACATCGCCAACTGCCAATATATTCATTTCATTCTCCTTTCAGCAATTATATTCTTTCCTGCATATTATAATATATTCAATTTGCCCTATTTGTCCATATTTATTTTAAATTTATTATCAAAAAAGGCCGAAACGTCAGAAAAACATCCATACTAAATTATAATTTTCTAAGTAATATCGATATTTAAAGTGCAATTTTTGCACTTTAGACATAGAAAATTGCACTTTATTTTTATTCGTTTAGTAATATGTACCTCAGTTACATTTTTTCGCTGATTAACTAACGACATTAAAAAACGAACCTAAATTTTAACATCTAGATTCGTTTTATTCTAATTATTTAGCATACTCTATTGCACGTGTTTCTCTTACAACATTTACTTTTATTTGACCTGGATAATCCATTTCTTCTTCTATTCTCTTAGCTATATCACGTGCTACAAGCACCATTTTATCGTCGTCGATGTATTCTGGTTTTACCATTATTCTTATTTCACGACCTGCTTGAATTGCAAAAGATTTTTCAACTCCTTCGAAAGAATCTGCAATCTCTTCCAATTTTTCAAGCCTCTTAATGTATGCTTCCAAAGTCTCTCTTCTCGCGCCTGGTCTTGATGCTGAAATTGCATCTGCTGCCTGCACAAGAACTGCTTCCATCGTTTTTGGTTCAACGTCACCGTGATGAGCTTGTACTGCGTTGATAACAGCATCGCTCTCCTTATATCTTCTTAGGATATCAACACCAATTTCAACATGTGTACCTTCTATCTCGTGATCTATTGCTTTACCAATATCGTGAAGAAGTCCTGCTCTTTTAGCTAGCTTTGAATCAATTCCTAATTCCTCAGCCATAATTCCTGCAAGTTGAGATACTTCTATTGAGTGATTTAAAACATTTTGTCCATAACTTGTCCTGTATTTCAGTTTTCCTATTAGTTTTATTATATCTGGATGTAATCCAATAACACCTGTTTCTAAGGATGCTGTCTCACCCTCTTCTTTGATGATGTTTTCTAACTCTTCTTTTGCTTTTTCAACAGATTCTTCTATTCTAGCTGGATGTATTCTTCCATCTGTTACAAGATTTTCTAGTGCAATTCTAGCAACCTCACGCCTAATAGGATCAAAGCCTGATAAAATAACAGCTTCGGGAGTGTCGTCTATTATAAGATCAATTCCCGTTAGAGTTTCTAACATCTTAATGTTTCTTCCTTCACGTCCAATTATTCTTCCCTTCATATCGTCACTTGGTAATGGCACAACAGATACTGTTGTTTCTGATGTGTGGTCTGCTGCACATTTTTGAACTGCATAAGTAATAAGTTCTTTTGCTTTCTTTTGAGACTCTTCTTTTATTTTGTTTTCATTTTCTTTAATCATCATTGCTGATTCGTGAGTCAATGAATCACTCAAAATTGCAAGCAAGTGTTTTCTTGCTTCTTCTTGTGACATTCCTGCTATTTTCTCTAATTCCGCTATTTGTTTTTCTTTAAAATTATCTAGTTCTTGTTGTTCAACTTCTAGTTCTCTGATTTTTTCAACAACTTGAAGTTCTTTTCTTTCTAAGTTTTCAACTTTCTTATCCAAAGCTTCTTCCTTTTGAAGAAGTCTTCTTTCTTGTTTTTGTATTTCTGCCCTTCTTTCCTTGTTTTCTCTGTCTGATTCAGCACGTTCTTTTTGTATTTCTTCTTTTGCAAGTATAACTTTTTCCTTTTTTTCAGCTTCTGCTTCTTTTAATACTTCGCTAGCCGCTTTTTTTGATTCTTCAATTATTCTTTCTGCTTCTTTTTCTGCAAGTTTTACTTTTGAAGTTCCATTCGCTATCTTTTTCTTATCAATCATTAAAAAAATAAGCGATGTAACTGCTGCTGTTAGAACAAAGACAATAAGGCAAGGGACTATCAATTCTTGGAAACTAATAGCGTCCACCTCCTTTATTAACTTTTCAATGTTCAATATATTATCAAGGATACGTTTTCTTTTAATGGAAGTATCCACGCTCCATAAAATCTTTTAAATAATATATTTTTCATTACTCCTCTATTTTAATATTATTTAAGTATATTGTCAATTATAAATTGTTCTAGTCAAAGACAAAAACAAAAGATTTTTCACTTTAAAATTCTAAAAAATTTGCCATTTTATTATGTATTTGAGTTACAGCAAATATTTGCTATTTAGATGTATTTTAAAAAATAAAAAGTGCATATATTTCAACGCACCTTTTATTTTATTATTTTACTATATTAACTTACTTAATTCCTCTTTCGTTAATCTATTTCTCTCGTCTTCTTTTTCTTCTTCCTCTTTTGTTTTCTTTTCTATAATTTCAGGATGCTCTTCTAATTGCTCGCCTTTTCTATAATATAGTGTTTCTTCTAATATACCATCTGGATTATATCTGCAAACCTTTCCATTTAATATATCCTTTTGATATTCAGCCTCTTCTTGTAAAAATCCAGTATCATAATATCTCTTTCTGACACCTTCCATCTTGCCATTTTTATATGGATTTTCTTCCATCAAATTACCTGACTGATAATAAACATATGACGTTCCATTTAGAACTCCATCTACATATTCATTCTTGTTACTTACAACACCATTATAAAAATATTCTATTTCGGTTCCATTCTTTAAACCGTTTACATATGGAGTTTCAGACATCTTCTTTCCCTCTTCATAATATTTAACAATAACTCCCTCTATTACTTTTCCATCTGCACTATATATTACTTCTTTTCCCATTGCTTTCTTCCTTTCATTCGTATTTTTCAAAATTATTATACACAAAATATACGTAGTTTATCAATAGTTTTAACACTTTATGTGAAATAATGTTTTTTAGACTTGTAATACGTGAACTTTACATTGAAACAGCTTTCTGGTTCATTAATTTAAAAGCTTTATGCAAGAAGAAAAATGCAATATATAAGTTACAAAATTGCTACCTTTCCATTACATAAAAAATAGAGACTAAGAAATTTAACACTTAATTTCTTAATCTCTATCTTCTAGTCTTGTACTACTGCATATGTATTATATGCTTCATCAATTTTATCATTTATAAGCACTTCTACTTGCTCTTTTGTCATTGACTCTGCAAGCACTAGCTCACTTATTAAGATTTGTTTTGCATTTGTTAACATTTTCTTTTCGCCTGTTGCAAGACCCTTTGATTTTTGTCTAAAAGTAAGATTTCTAACTACATCTGCTACTTCACAGATGTCGCCGCTTTTCATTTTTTCTTGATTGTCTCTGTATCTTTTGTTCCAGTTAGCAGACATATCTGTTGGACCAGCACTAAGGACGTCAAGAACATTTTGTGCTGTTTCACCACCTATTACGTCTCTAACTCCAATTAGTTCTGCATTTTTTGTTGGAACCATAACTTTAATGTCGCCTACTGGCATTTTCATAACATAGTATTTTTGTTTTTCACCTAAAATTTCTTTTTCTTCAATTGATTCGATTGTTCCGGCTCCGTGCATTGGATATACTATTTTGTCTCCCACTTTAAACATTTTATATCACTTCCTAACTTTATTAGATACATACGTTGGTAGAGATAATCACGTCTCATCTCTCACACGCTACGGGTTAATTATATCATAAATAATTCCAAAAGTCAAAGAATTTAGTAAACTAACTTTTTTTTGACTTTTTAGGAAGTTAGAGTAAAAATATGTTTATCTGTAAAACTTTGAGTCATATATTACTTGCTCGTGCATTCTTTTTATTCCTTGTTTTATATTTTGGGCACGTATTTCGCCTATTCCATCTACTGCGTCTAATTCATCTATTGTAGCTCTAATTATGTGTTGAAAATCCCCTAATTTTTTATTCATATTCTCAATTACACTTATTGGCGTTTTAGGAATTTTGCTAAGTTGTCTATATCCTCTTGATGGTACTTCTATATCATCTAGGGATTTATCCACATTGTATCCTAGTTTTTTTGCAATGTTTGTTGAATCCATTAACTCATTTCTTGATAGTGAAGAAACATCTTCTACTATTTGCTCAGCTGTTAAAGGCTCAACTAAGTAATCTCTTATTAGTAACGTTTCTGCTACTTCAACGTCTTTTGATAATTCATCTAATTGGAGTTCAATAAGTCTGCCCTCATCTCCAAGTTCTATAATATAACTACTTATTTCTAATACGACTCTCATTGATAGTTCTGCTCTTTGAATGGCAGTTACGACATTTTGCAAGGTTACTATATCATCGAATTCAAATTCGTTTATTATTGATATTATATCGTCGAATGCTGTCTTATATTTTTCAAGTGTTTGCATTGCTTGATTTGCTCTTGCTAATACTTTCGCACTTTCATTTATAACGTATCTTGTGTTTCCTTTGAATAATGTTATTATATTTCTTCTTTGAGATATGCTTACTACTAATTCATTTGTTTGTTTTGCAACTCTTTCACCACTTCTATGTCTTGTGCCTGTTTCAACTGTTGGAATTGTAGCATCTGGAACCAGCTGTGTGTTTGCTAATAATATTTTTTTGGCATCTTTACTTAATACTATGGCACCGTCCATTTTTGCGAGTTCATAAATTTTGGCTGGTGAATAATCTTCGTTTATTTTAAAACCGCCGTCTGCTAATTTCATAACCTCAGCAGAATCGCTGATTACAATTAGTCCACCTGTTCTTGCTTTTAATATATTGTCTAATCCCTCTCGCAGGTCCGTGCCTGGTGCCACCATTTTTAGTATTTGTATAAGTTCATTGTTTTTTCCTGGTTCATTTCTCATCAAAATTCCTCCATTATTTCAATTTGCAAATCTTTAAAGCATCTGCCACGTTGCTAACCCCTATTATATTTATATTTCCCTTATATTTCAACTGCTTTCTGTTATTTTCTGGGATTAAACAAGTTGTAAATCCAAGTTTTTCACATTCTTTTATTCTTTTTTCTATCGAATTTACAGCTCGTACTTCTCCTGTTAGTCCGATCTCTCCTATTACAACTAAATCTTTTGGCAATGGAATGTTCTTGTGAATTGATGTGATTGCAAGTGCTATTCCTAAGTCAGCTGCTGGCTCATCTAGCTTCATCCCACCAACGATGTTAACATACGCATCTTGATTTGATAAATTTATTCCTACTTTCTTTTCAAGGACTGCCAAAAGTAGTACTAATCTATTGTATTCAACACCAATTCCTGTTCTTCTTGGTAATCCAAATGGAGTTGTTGCTGTTAAGGCTTGTATCTCTATTAGCATTGTTCTTGTGCCTTCCAAAGTTGCTACTATTACTGAACCTGCCGGATTTCCGTCTCTTTCTGAAATCAATAATTCAGAAGGATTTTTTACTTCAACCATTCCTTCTTGTTTCATCTCAAACAAGCCAATTTCATTTGTGGAGCCAAATCTATTCTTTACTCCTCTTAACACTCTATATGTAAAGTACCTTTCTCCCTCTAAATAAAGCACTGTGTCTACCATATGTTCAAGGACTCTTGGACCTGCAATAGTTCCGTCTTTTGTTACGTGACCTATTATTACAGTTGTTATCTCTTTTCTTTTGCAAAGTTGCATTATTCTTGCTGTAATTTCTCTAACTTGGCTTACACTTC
Source organism: uncultured Clostridia bacterium (assembly GCA_934132775.1). GTDB lineage: Bacteria > Bacillota > Clostridia > TANB77 > UBA1234 > UBA1234. Next base: position 12,216 of record CAKPAA010000014.1, read on the forward strand.
CTGGTGCTGCTGATATATCGTCACTATACATAGTTTGTATTGAGTCTATTATTATAAAACTTGGCTTATCTTGTTCTATTGCTTCTTCTATAATTTCTATATTTGACTCTCCTAAAAACATTATATTATCATTATTTATATTTAGTCTATCTGCACGAAGTTTTATTTGTCTGCCAGATTCCTCACCAGATACATACAAAATTTTATTATTTTCAAATTTAACTTTATCGCATATCTGTAATATAAGTGTTGACTTTCCTATACCTGGTTCACCGCCAAGTAATATTAAAGAGCCTGGCACTATACCTCCGCCAAGCACTCTATCAAGTTCTTCATAGCCCGTTTTAACTCTTGAAACACTTTCAGAAGTGTTTACTTCATTTAATTTCACGACCTGTGCTTTTACACTCTTTCTTTCATTGCTTGACTTTTCTTTTACTATTTTTTCTTCATAGTATGTGTTCCAACTGTTACAAGCTGGACATTTTCCCAGCCATTTAGGAGATTCATTTCCACAAGAACTACACACAAAAACTGTTTGACTTTTTGCCATTTTTATTTGTGAGCATAAGCCTTTCTAACTTATACTCACACTCCTTTCTAAATTTCTATTCATTATCACATAATTCTTTTTTTACTATTATATACATTGCGTGAGACCAAGATAGCTGACGCACCCATACTGTATCATTTCCATTTCTGTCTATCTGTTCTGGCAAGAAATTTAAGTAATCAGAATGATTTGTAACCCAATCAAATAATTCTCTCGCCACTTCTTTTTCACCATTCTTAGAATAATATAATGCAAGCCAAAGTGAAGATATAATCCAAGCATTTCCGCCTACATAGTTATCTCCTTGATACCTCATATATCCACCATTTGATAGTTTCAAGTCTCGTTCTATTGCACTTATGGTATTTTTCATAATTTCGTCATCTGTTTCTAATATGTCATATGGAGTTGATAAAGAAAGTAAAGAAATATCTGTTTGTGTATTATCTATACTTCTTTTTAGCACACCATTTTCAGTGAAATTATTTATAATTGCCTTTCTCATATTCATTAAAGTAATTTCGATTTCACTTATTGTTGCTCTATATTTTAGTGCATTTATACTTGCCAACATTTCTTTACCAACTTTTAAACCTTCATATATACTTGCTGTCGAGTATAAATGTTTGCCTCTTCTTTCTTCCCATAAATCAAAACATTCCTTTGATAAGTAATCATTATCTATGTAATTTAAAAGTGCTGTTATTGCTTTTAATATTAAAATTTCTAGCTTTCTATACTTTCCGTTTTCATATACTCCTATTAGTATCGCTGCCGTCTCATCTATTTGTATTCCCCAAGATGGTGCAAGTTCACCATTTGAGTAATATCTTTGCTCAAATAGTCCAGAATCTAGTTGTGCTTTTTTAGCCCACACATTATAAAATTTATCAGTAAGCTTGCTAAGACCTAAAATGTTTAATGCTTTATTTATGAATAAGGCATCTCGTGGCCAACAATAGCCATACCTACCGCATCTCTCAAAGTTTTCGTCTACATCTGGGCTTGCAAGCACTGCACCTGTTTCAGGATTTGTAACAAGTGCATACATATAAATTGTTCTTTCTATTATCTCTTTTTCTTTAATTTTATTCACACTTTTCAATAAAACATTATTAGAAAAACTTTTTAAATAGTTATCCCAATATTTTTTTGTTGAATTGTATAACAATGTTTCTTCCTGCATTTTGCACCAATTTACAAGCTCCAAAACACCTTTTAAATTATTTTCTAAGGCAATATAAATGGTGATTTCATTAACATCTGAATATAAAATTGCAGAATCCTCAGACATACCAATATAATCCTCTGGATTTAATATACCATTTTGCATAGCATACTTAGAATTATTTACTTGATACTTTTTTATTTCATTCTTTGAAAAAGTAGCCATATACATTTCTTGGCAATACTGTATTAAAGTATTGTCAACAACCATACTTGACACTTTTTTATTAACATCTGAATTAAGCTTCGAATACATAAACAAATTTAACTTTTTATTAAATTTAAAAGTTCTCACTACAACGTTTTTGTTAGGCAACACATAATCTCTTTGTAAGATTTCATAGTTTTCAACTTTTAACTCAGTATAAACTATATTCCCTTCATAGTGTTGCCTAATTAAAGTTGCCTCTTCATCAAGCCATAATATTCTGCCTTCGTGCACAATTCCCAATTTGTTTTTATCTATATTTTGAAAGTAATCAATATTCGGATAATACAGCCTTATAAGCTCTCCTTTATCCGTTAAAGTACCAAGAATTTTTCCGTTTCCTATTAGTGCATTATTAAAGAATTTAGACATAATTTTCTCCTTTATATGCTTTTTATTTTTTTCCTAATAATCTAAACATCTCTTTTTTGTATGCCTCAACACCCGGCTGATTAAAAGGATTTACTCCTAATATATATCCACTAATTGCACAAGATTTTTCAAAGAAATACAATAATTTACCTATGCTATATTCATCGATTTTTTCAAGTTCTATCATAATGTTTGGAACATTGCCGCGTGTGTGTGCTATAACAGTTCCTTGCATTGCCATATGATTTACTTCATTCATATTTTTTCCGTTCAAGTAATATAGCTTATCTATTGATTTTTCATCACACTTAAATTCTATATTTCTATATGGTTCTTTAATATTAAGCACTGTTTCAAATAAGTGTCTTTCGCCTTCTTGAATATATTGTCCCATTGAATGTAAGTCTGTTGTGTTATCAACACTTGCAGGAAAAATTCCTTTTCCGTCTTTGCCTTCACTCTCGCCAAATAGTTGCTTCCACCATTCCATAATGTAGTGAAGTTTTGGCTCATAATTAACTAGTAATTCTATTTTCTTTCCTTTTTTGTATAACACATTTCTTGCAACTGCGTATTGATAGCAAGGATTATCCTTGGATTCGCTGAATTCTTCTTTTGCAATATTAACGCCTTCTAAAATTTTATCTATATCTATACCAGCAGCAGCAATTGGCAATAGTCCTACAGCTGTAAAAACTGAATATCTTCCGCCTATATCATCTGGCACAACAAAAGTTTCATATCCTTTTTGATTTGCAATTTCTTTTAGCACACCTTTTTTGGCATCAGTTGTAACAAATATTCTATTTTTGGCTTCTTCCTCACCATAGCGATTTTCAACGTACTCTCTTAGAACTTTAAAAGCAATAGCTGATTCTGTTGTTGTACCTGATTTTGATATAACATTCAAACATATATCTTTATCTGATATATAGTCTATTAGGTCCATTAAATAATCACTACTTAAATTATTTCCTGCAAAAATAACTCTCTTTGTTCCAAAATTGTTTGATAGCGCATCTATAACTGCTCTTGCACCAAGATATGAGCCACCAATTCCAATAACAATTAAAACATTCGAAATTGTTCTAATCTTCTTAGCAGCTTCTTTTATTCTTGATATTTCTTCGTCATCAAATTTTATATCTAACCATCCTAAAAAATCAGAACCTTCTCCTGTTTTTGTAGTTAATTTTGTTTCTGCATCTTTTAATTTCTTATTATAAGAACTTAATTCTTTTTTAGTTACAAATGAATTTTCTAAATTTATAAGCATTACTAATCACCTTATCCTTTGTTTTTATTTTTTAATCTACGAAAGAATCTATAACATTAGCAAGATATTTCATTGCATTTTGTGCTTCTTGCAAAGTATTTCCTGTTGCACCAACTTCAATTATAAAAGCACCATTTGAAATATGCTGATTATATCTCGACTTGCTTAAATTCATTTCTCTAAACAATCCTGGATACATCTCATCTGCTCTATTTTGAATCATAAGAGCAAGTTTCAAATTTTTCATCCATTCTTCGTGGCTCAACCCACACGCATCTGTTCCTATTACAAACATAAGCTTTGCTGCTGTTTCTCCATTTATATTTGCTGTTGGTCTAAAACCTAAATTGCTAGAAAGTGCATCTCTATGCACATCAATTACAAAATCATACTTTTGTTTTTTCATATAATCTTGCGCAGCTGCAAGTGAAGACCTATATGCACCATTATAACTAGGGTAATCGTGCAAATCCGTGTCGTGTGCACATTCATAGCCTTTTGTTTTAAGCCTATTATATAAAACATTTCCAACAGAAACCATATTATAAAGTTTATCGGTAGTCCTATAATTTACAACACTCGGATTATCACTAAATGTATAACTTTCTGTGGCGTGAGTATGAAAAATCAAAAACTTAGAATTTTTAGTTATCTTTATGTCAGACGGCTTTGAAAGTTCAGCTAAATCTAAATTTTTCTTACTATAATTTGTTATAACTGTTGTGCCCACTCTTACTTTACCGCTTTCATAAAGCTCAACTTCATAACTAGCTGGCAGAGTATACTTGTGCTTTTCTACAACATCAACCTCTACATCTTTTTTATTTTCTTCATCATAAACTTCATTCGTTGGTAATTCAATATTAGAGTTATTATTTTTTTCACCAGTGTCTTTAGCTTCAATATTGTTAAACTGAATTGCTGGAAATTCATTTTCATAAATCTCCTTAATTAAGCTTTCTCGTGAAAATGTCTCTAATGAGGTATCACTTTTGGCAAAAACTTGTGTTTTAAGCGACTCCTTTAAAATATATAACGACGATATAAACACAAACACAACAAATACCGATAAAATGAGTAATATAAACGCCGCCGTTATTGAATTTATTGCTTGTCTTGCAGAAATAACTTTTATTTTAATCATTATCAAATCACCTAATAGCATTTATATTAAGTGAAATAAATAATTATTACTATTGCAAGTTTGTTAAGTCATCAGCAAATCTGGTCATAACTTCTTTTGCCTTATCTTTTAGCATTGCTAGTTCTATTTTTGCATCTATAAGTTTTTCTTTTTCAGCCTCAATTTGTGCATCAATCTCTTGTCTTTCTTCTATTGCTTTACTTTTAGCATCTTCGATTATTTGTTTTGCTTGTTGCTCCGCTTTAAATAGCACATCTGAAATGTTTTTCTTAGCTTCTTCTATTTCTTTTCTATCACTCAATAATTGATTTATTCTATCATTCAATTTAGTGTTTTCTGACTTCATAGAAAGCAATTCTTGATTTTGTTTTCTTAGCTCTTGTTCATAGTCTTTCTTAATTTCTGCAATGTAACTTTCTACTTCTTTTTTGTTTAATCCAAATAAACCCTTAGAAATATTTTCGTCCATTTAAGCCTCCTTTTTATTAGAATTGTCCTTTTTCACTTCTTCTAGCATATATTTTGTACCCTTATTTTCCAATACCTGTACTAAATCAAATCCAGGTCTTCTATTAGCCTCAATTAAAAGCGGACCTTTATTTGAAATAGCTACATCCCAGCCAACAACTTTAACATCTGGATTTACCATTGCAGCTTCACAAACCATCTGCTTTATTTCATTCCAATAAGGAATTTTAAAGCCATCAAATTTCACGCCACTAGCAGGATGGTACTCAACTTCTTCTAAATCTTTTGAAAGCGCATTGCCAATAAGCGTTCCTTTGTCCATATCAATTCTAACTCCGACACCACCTTGATGAAAATTATCAACAACAGCTGTACCGTTTCCTATACGTGCTGCTGCATAGAAAAGCTCAGCCTTGCCATTTATAATTCTCGTCATTGCTCTAATTGTGTTAACACTATTTGGACAAATTTTGCCCCATTCAGCATCTTGAATTATAAATTCTTCTAAGAACATATTTTTCTCTTTCAAATATTCGTAAAACTTTTCAGTAGTTTCAACATCCTTAATCGACATTTTCTTAACATCAGTACCTGCAAGTCCATCTGTTGGTTTAATCATAAAGACTTCATTTCTACTTAAAAAGTCTTTCAATTTTTCAAGTCCAAACTCAGGTATGTAATACTCCCTTTTCGTATATTTTGAATAATACTTATGAAAGTTTGTTTTTATCCTTAAATTTGTAGCCAAATCCTTTGGAGAATACTTAGCGTAAAACTCTGAACCATACTTTATTGTTACATATTCTCTTCTTTCTTTATACGTTCTATCATAGAACTTGTAATTCAAATAGTCTGTTAATCCAGAACCGACAAGCACTGATGAAATAGCAGCATCTATAAACATTATTACCGGACTTTTTCCATTTTTCTTAGAAACTTCCTTTAAATTATTATAAAATCTTTTGTAATTACCTTTTAACGCAAATGTCAAAAACTCCATTTTAAACATTCCTTTCTAATCAATAAGAATAGTTACATTTGTAAGTATTTAGTGCAAAATTAAATCATTATTTACCAGCTTGCGCTTTTGACTGTAATATACCCTCATAAATAGCATTAGCTATTGAATCTTGGAAATCTTCATCCATAAGTTTTGCGTGATCATCGTCATTTGAAATAAAGCAAAGCTCGCAAAGTATTGCAGGCAAATTAGTTACGGGTCTTTCTTCTCCCGCATTCATAGAAATCTGTCCCGCAGAATTTTGCTCTAATATCCAAATATCCTTTCTGCTTACAGTACCTTTATCTATAAGTCCTGTATCTTTAACTATATTATTCTTTACTATTGTTGCAATATCCTTACTCGTTATTCCATAATCTTTTTCTTCATCAGGCTTGTTATAAAATAACACCATTGTGCCCGAATAAGCCTTAGTAGCAGCTGAATTTATATGCACACTAACAAGCATATTCGCATCTTCATTGTCTAATACATAATCAATTCTACCTTGTCTATCAATAAAGACATCAGTTGTTCTAGATGTTCTAACTTCGATATCATCTTCCTGTTCTAATAGCTTTTTAACCTTTAACATTACAGCAAGTGTATAAGTTTTTTCTTGATTTTCAGGCAAATACTTTTCTGCTTCTGTATTTCCATAACAAGCCCCTGGGTCCTTACCACCGTGCCCTGCATCCAGTAAAACAACAAACTTATCAGAAGTATTTGATTTTGTATCTTTGCTAATCGTAACAACAGTATCAGATCCAACTTGCTTTATTGAATACAAAACATCCTCAGCACCATTTATAATTATCTTGCTAGATTTAATTTCAATGCTACTAACAAAATCATCATCAGGTTCTAATGTATTTGACTCTGTTTTGAACTTAGTAGAACTATATGTTAATGTATATCTATTATACCTGCTAGACTCATTTGTTGAGAAAATACTCTTTTTAACATCACGTAAAGTCAATGTAGCATAGTCTTTAAACGTTTCATACTTTATATTTTCTACTTTCACATCTTCAAAAGATACTTGAAAATAATCTGACTTTTCTGCCACATTTCCTATTGCTTTCTCACCTAACTCAAACACCACTCTAACAATCTCTTCTGTATTTTGAGCAAATCTTATTTTAGTTATATTTTTATTCTTTGGAGTTATCTCAGTTGGACCGTCGGTTTCAAGCACAGCGCCCTTTATATCGACAATAAATCTTTCTGGATTTGCTAAAGTCGACGTAACAAATTCACAATTTCCATCAATCATAATTTTAGTTATTTCACTAGATGGTGAAAAAGTTACTGCGGTGACCTTTGCAAGCTTAGTAGTTGGCTTTTCATTGTCATTGCTACCAGATTGATTATCATCTCCACTGTTCTCATTGTCATTATTATTTTCTATGTCTGGAATATATATTGTGTTGCCTATCGATGCAATTAACGTGTAATCTTTATTTTGTGTGTCACTAGGTATTTCAAAATTTTCTGAAAGTGCAAAATATGTTATAAGCCTATCCTCACTTTGTACAACCTTATACTTATCTATTTCATCAACATCGAGCACAACTCTACTAACATTATTTCCTTGATCTCCAAATCTAATGCTTTGTAGCACATCATATTTTATACTTTGTGCATCTTTTTTCATATTAAATTTACTGTTTTGTAAATCAATAATAAGCCTATTTGGTTCTGCAAGCGAATAATATTTATAATCATAAAGCGGAGAGTTAGTTGTTATAACGGCACAAACAGTTCCTTGTATGACTTTTATTGTGACATTAGTTATTTCAGCGATTTCATTCTTTCTCTCTAATGTTATAGTATTTGTTTCTCCATTCCATAAAATACTTGCGCCATACATATTTGAAATAGCCCTAACTGGCAAATATGTTGTTCCTTGATAAGATAACGGATAAACTACATTACCATTTACGTCTTTAAAAGTTTGTATATTTTCTTTATATTCAATTGAAATTGTTTGATTTAGATATGGCGAAACACTTTCATTTTCATCAGAAATAAAGGTCGTTATCGTTTTACAAGTAGATGAATCTGTTTCTCCATTGCTTAAATAGATTTTATTATTTTCGCCATCCCATTTAACAGAAATACCAAACAAAGCTGAAATAGCTCTGACTGGCAGATATGTTGTTCCTTGATATAAAATAGGATATACTTTTTTTCCATTGACATCAGAAAACTCTTTCATCTCGTTATTATAGATAATACTTATTTTTTTGCTTAAAGTAGCAGTAACCTGCTCATTTGCAGCATAAGTAGTTAATGTAAAGAACACCATTAACAGTGTAAAAAATAATAATTTACTTTTCATTTTACCACGCTTTCTTTTGTTTTTTATACCTATAAGACAAATCTAAAATTTATCTTACTATTCAATCCAAATTTCTTCAAGTTAAATAATATCATATATACACTCAATTCGACAATGTTTTTTGAAGTTTTGTTGCAAAAAATAAATTTTTGTTAGAAATAGAGAACGACAAAAAGGAGAGAAAAATATTTTTGATGAGCCACGATGATAACAATACATTTTCTTTTTAATTATGTAAATTTTATTTCTTGACATTATGTTAAACTAGTTATATAATTTTGTCAGTTTCATATATTACTATATAAAGGAGGATTTGTTATGAAATGTAGTAAATGTAACCAATATGAAGAAGACGAAAACGATAACAACAGAGGTTGGTGTCATAGAGAGCATAAATGGGTTGAATGGAATGACACAGATAGCGAAAATGACTGTGAATATTATGAAGATTAGTTCCTAGTTAATAAAAATTAGTCAATAAATTATATTAAGAAACTTATATTGAAATCATTTTTCACCTAATGAAAAGAGCCTGCTGAAAACAAAATGGTAGAAATACTGAAATGAATTTACTTTAAAATATTTTAGTAAAATCGTTTTAATATTTCTACCTTTTAGTTTATTATTTATAAGTTATTATCTGTAATCCTATGATTTCACTAGTTGTTAATCACACATAGCATCCATATTTTAATTTTAACTTCTATATAGCCTTATAGTTTTCAAAATAATACTGTTTATTTATAATATATATTACATCCAAAAATTATAAAGTGCTATTGCCATAAGTACTCCAACAACTCCTCCTGCAAGTACTTCAACTGGTGTATGCCCAAGAAGCTCAACAAGTTTTTCTTGAATATTTATATCTCCGTCATTTTCAATAATTTGATTCAAAACTCTTGCTTGCTTTCCTGCTGCTCTTCTAACACCTGCCGCATCATACATAACTATTGAGGCAAATATCACACATATAGCAAATTCAAGCGAATCGAATCCTCTTGAGAGTGCTGCAACAGTAGCTAATGATGTAACAAAAGCCGAATGTGAACTTGGCATTCCACCGCTACCCCATAATCTTTTAATATTAAGCTTTTTATGAATTATTAAGTCAGAAAGCACCTTTATGCTTTGTACTAAAAGCCAAGTTATAATAGGTATCCAAAGACTATAATTATCCCATATATTTCCCATCAAAATTTTCCTCCTATTTCTTGTAAACACTATACTTTTGGTACTTCAAAATTTTCTTCTTTCATCTCGCCATTAGCTTGTTCAAGTAATATCGTAATACTTTTTTCTGCTTTTTCTAATAGTTCATTGCAATGCTTTGATAGTTCCATTCCTTTCTCAAATTTTTTTACAGATTCATCCAGAGTTAGTGTTGGAGCTTCTAATTCATTAACCGTTTTTTCTAACTCTTGTATTGCTTCTTCAAAACTTAGCTTTTCCATATTCTTTTATATAGCAATGTTTTAAATTGCCATATGCTCCTTTCTAAATTTAGTATAATCATATGAAAACAAAGGTTACAATACATTAGTATTCTTAACCTTCAACTCATATTATATTGTCTCATTCTATTACAGCACCTTTTTTTCCATCTGATAAAATAATGCTTATCTTTTCACCGCTAATCAATTCACTTGTTGATGTTAATACTGTTCCTTCTTCATTTTCAACAATTGAATATCCTCTTGTTAAAGTTTTTAATGGGCTCAGTGTTTCAAGTTTTGAAACTAGTTTTACAAGCTTAATTTTATCATCTTTTAAAGTAGTTCCAAACTTGTTTTTTAAGCTTTCTTCTAGCTTCTCCACCAATAGCATTTTTTGTCTAATAGAATCGTATGGATTTTTAAGAGCCTTACTGTTTATAAGCGAATTATAACGGTTCTTCATTATTTCAACTTTCTGTCTTAAAAGCAATGAAAGTTTTTTCTTCACATTATCTAGTTTCCACTTCAATTCATTTATTTCTGGCACAGCAAGTTCCCCTGCTGCTGATGGTGTTGGTGCACGTAAATCTGCAACAAAGTCAGCTATTGTGAAATCTGTTTCGTGTCCAACTGCTGAAATAATAGGTATTTCAGATTCATAAATTGCTCTCGCAGTTATTTCTTCATTAAAAGGCCACAAGTCTTCAAGTGAACCACCACCACGCGCCACAATAATCACATCAACGTTTTTGGCCTCATTGAAATATTTTATAGCCTTTACAACCGTTTCAGCGGCTCCTTTGCCTTGCACACTTGCTGGATATAGCTTTATATTAACATTAGGGAATCTTCTCGTTGTTACATTTATAATATCTCTTATTACTGCACCAGTTTTAGAAGTGATTACACCTATCGAATTTGGCAATATTGGTATTTTCTTTTTGTGTTTTTCATCAAAGAGTCCCTCTTCCGAAAGTCTAGCTTTTAACTTTTCATATTCTGCGTATAACGCACCAACACCATCAATTTCCATTCCTTTTACATATATTTGATAAATTCCATCACGCTCAAAAACAGATACACTTCCCAAAATAACGACACTCATTCCATCTTTTGGAGTAAAGTTCAAATTTGAAGTATATGTTTTAAACATAATGCACTTTATAAGCGAATTTTCATCCTTCAATGTGAAGTACATATGTCCTGTATAATGATTCTTAAAATTTGAAATTTCTCCTTTTATATAAACCATATTTAGTCTTTCATCATTATCAACAATAGTCTTAATATATCTATTTAGTGCTGTTACTGTAATTGGTTCTGGTCTCTCCATTTTTCCTCCAATTTATTCTTTTGATAAACCATTAACTACTCCTGCAAGGACACCATTTATAAATGATGGTGATGCTTCATCGCAAAATTGTTTAGCAAGCTCAACAGCCTCATTTATTGAAACTTTATAAGGAATATCATCTCTATATAAAATCTCATATATTGCAAGTCTTAAAATTGCTAAGTCTGTCTTTCCTATTCTTTCCATTGTCCAGCCTTTTAAATACTTTTCAATCTGTTTATCTAATTCTTCGGTACTTTTTAAAACCCCAAAAGAAACACTTTCTATGTATTTTTTATCATCAGCTGTTACTTCTTCTTTTAAGTTTTTATCGTTTACTAAGTTATCAATCAACTTCGTTACACTTTCATCTTCATTTTGAAAGCTCGTCGAAAAAACAACCTTAAATGTTAACTCCCTTGCAAGTTTTCTGCTCATAGATTTTCTCTCCTACCATTTTTCTATCAAATTTTTTAATACTTCTTTTACCTTATTTTTATTCTTCTGTATGTATGCACCAAGTAATCCAAATCCAACTATAACAGCAATCGTCAATATTGCATCTATTATTCCAAATGCTACAACTATTATTCCTACGATAATTCCTATTATAAAACCACCATAATTCAAAAAAAACTTTCCGATTTTTTCTGTCATATCAATCTCCCCTTTCGTAATAATAAAGTTAATTACATATTGTTTCCTGTATCTCCATTAGAATTAGCATCCTGCACTGTATCGCTCTCTTTCTTTGATGTCTCAAGATTTTGAGTACTAATAACAGAGCTTTCATCACCAGCTATTTTAGATGTTTCAACTGGTGTACTATCTAATATGACTTTATTTTCTATATTTTTGTTCACATCAATTTTAGATTGTCCAACTGTTTTTGAATAAGTTCCCTTAACAGGTGCTGTAACAACATTTCTAACTTTAACATCTACATTATATACCTTAACACCAGTAATGTTATCGATTTGACTTTTAACTTCCTCTTGGATTTTACTTATAGTTTCTGTTATATTTGAGTTTTGATACATTGTAAGACCCATATACAAGTTAATGCCTTTTCCCGTTTTAGTCATAGCTGTTTTTACATCTTTTACATCATTGTAATTAGTAATAACATTTTGAGCTATTCCCTCAATTGTTTCTTGTGCTATCTGAATTTTACCGTTTGGAGTGTTAACATATATATTCTTTCTTCTTCCTGACGAAAGTGATGAAGAAAAAACTGTTACTTTTAACCCAGCAAGCACAAAAAGAATAGAAACCAATATAGTTGTTAACTTATGTGTTTCACTAAATACGTAATTTGTCAAAATGCCGTCTACTACTGCATATTTAACAACACTTGTAGAAACTAATATAACTGAAACTGCTAGTACAATTATAACTAACGAAAATATAAATGAAATAAATTTATCTAATGCTCTCATCTAAATCTTCCTTTCTTTTTATAAATCTATTTTTGAAATCAATTTTTAAATTTCTATCTTGATTCATATTGCATAATCTTGATTTATTTTCATAATGCTTTCTTCCCCATTATGGGGAAGAATATTACATTAACCTATACTATTGCTTATTCAGCCTGCTCTTCGCTTGCTTCCTTTTGGGGCTCTTCTTTTATTTCTTTTGGCAAATTAACACCTTGAACGTGTATATTGACTTCTAGCACTTTTAAACCTGTCATATTTTCAACTGATGTTTTGACTCTATTTTGAATTTCCCAAGCTATATCTGGAATTCTGCAACCATATTCAACTATTATAAATAAATCTATTGTTGCATCTTTCTCTCCAACTTGAACTTTTACTCCCTTTGAAAAGCTCTTCTTACCAAGCATTTCAGAAATTCCCTCAACAAATCCTCCGTTCATTCCATAAACGCCTTTAACCTCTGAAGCTGCAATTCCTGCAATCTTTGCAACAACTTCCTCTGCAATTTTAATTCCATTTACTTCTGTTTCAGCAAGTTGCTCATTTGGTTTTACTTCTTGCTCATTTTCAATATTTTTCTTTTCTTCATCCATATTAAAGCCTCCTTAAATATAAAATTATTTTTCAAGAAATTTTCTTGTTTCTACTCTTGCTTAATGATAATCAAAAGCTATGTCCTCTCAAATAATCTTTTGCAGACATTCTTTTTAAATTTGGCATTTGCAATTCTGTTATTTCAAGCACACCATCACCAGTTTTTATAAATAGACCTTCTTTTGAATTTGCAACAATTATATCGCCTGGCATAGTATCTTTATATGCAATTCGATCTGAGCATTCTGCTTTCCAAATCTTCATCTTTACATCATCTTTCATAATTGTATATGCTCCCGGCATTGGATTAAATCCTCTAATTAAATTTCTAATCTCCCTAGAAGACTTGTTCCAGTCTATCTTGCCCATTTCTTTTTCAATCATCGGTGCTAGTGTAAATTCATCAGGTTGTTTTTCTCTTTTTACTGTGCCATCTGCAATTTTTTCCAAAGTTTCTATAATTGCCTTTCCACCAACAAGTTTCATCTTTTCATATAAAGTTCCATAAGTATCATCATCGTTTATTCTAACTTCAAACTTTTCTATCATATCGCCAGTATCCATTCCAGCATCCATATACATTGTTGTTATTCCAGTTACTTCATCGCCATTTATAACAGACCACTGAATTGGTGCAGCGCCTCTATACTTTGGAAGTAGTGAACCGTGAACATTTATTGAACCATACTTTGGAATATCAAGCACTTCCTGAGACAAAATCTGTCCAAAAGCAACAACGACAATAACGTCAGGTTTCAAACTTTTTAATTTTTCAATTAACTCTCTATCTTTTCTAATTCTTTCCGTTTGATAAACTGTAAGGCCTTGACTAATTGCATATTCCTTAACTGGTGTTGGTTGTACATTCATTCCTCTTCCAGCTTTTCTATCAGGCTGTGAAACAACTGCTAATATATTATGCCCACTTTCATATATTTTTTTCAAAGATTCAACTGCAAAATCGGGTGTTCCCATAAAAACAATATTCATTATTATTCTTCATCCTCCGCATCGGCATCAAATAACTCTGTTGCCTTATCTATAAATAAAATTCCATCTAAGTGATCTATTTCGTGACATAAACATATAGCTAACAAATCTTTTGCCTTAATAACCACTTTCTTACCCTCTTCATTTAAAGCTTCAACTGTAACTTCCTTAGGTCTTGTAACATCACCTAGTAAGCCTGGTACACTTAGGCATCCCTCTCTACAAACCTGAGAGCCTTTTGATTTAGTTATGACTGGATTTATAAGTTTATATGGTCCCTCACCACCTTCATCACTTAAATCTACTATTATAACTCTTTTCAAAACACCAACTTGTGGTGCTGCAATACCAATTCCGTCATTAGATGACTTTAATGTGTCATACATATCTTCTATAAGCTGTTTTACCTTGTCGTCAATATTCTCAATAACTCTTGATTTTTTTCTAAGTAAAGGGTCTCCAACTTCCCTTATTTGTCTTTGTGCCATTTTGCTCATTCCTTTCACTATAAACTCTATAACATATTGTTAGGGTTTACATCCACACTTACTTTCACATCATTGCTTTTAACTTTATAAAATTCCGAAACAAGTGAGTGAAAATCTTTTAATTTGTCATAATCCAAGTTTTCTTTAATAAGAATTCTCCATCTATACTCATTATTTATCTTGCTTATTGGTGCTGGAACAGGAAGATATGCATTAAACTTAGTATGTAATATGTCAAATAACTTTGATGCTTCTTTTTTAACTAGTTCTTCATCAGCACCACTTATAATCGAGACTATTATATCGCAAAAAGGTGGATAATTCAACTTTTCTCGAACATTTATTTCTAAATTGTAGAACTTTGTATAATTTTGTTCTTTTGCAGCATTTATACTAAATTCATCAGGCATATACGTTTGAATAATAGCTGTACCTTTCTTTTCGCCTCTTCCCGCTCTTCCTGCCATTTGAGTTAACAATTGAAACGTCCTTTCATTGGCTCTGTAATCCCCTATGTTTAAAGCACTATCTGCTGCTAAAATTCCAACCAACGTTACATTACTAAAATCGTGTCCTTTTGCAATCATTTGTGTTCCAAGCAAAATATCAATTTTTTCATTCTTAAACTTGTTAAGAATTTTTTCGTGCCCACCCTTAATTCTAGTTGTATCAACATCCATTCTTATAACACTTGCTTCTGGAAAATATTTTTTTATTTCCTGTTCAATTTTTTGTGTGCCATTGCCAAAGTATCTAATATTCTTGCTACCACATTCAGGGCAAATATTCACAACATCTTTCGTCTTGCCACAATAATGGCAAATAAGTTTATTTAAATCCATATGATACGTCATAGAAACGTCGCAATCTTCACATTTTACAACATATCCACAGTCTCTACACATTATAAACGTTGAGTAACCTCTTCTATTTAGGAAAAGCATAATCTGCTCTTTGTTTTTTATTGCTTCTTTCATAGAATAATACAGTTTTCTGCTAAACACGGTCCTATTTCCACTTGCAAGCTCCTCTCTCATATCGACAATTTCAATATTAGGAAGCCCAAATTTTGAAATTCTATTTTCAAGTTTTAATAAGTTTATATCTCCATTTAAAGCACTATAATATGTTCTAATATCAGGAGTTGCAGATCCCAAAACTAATGGAACATTTTCGCACAAAGCAATGTAGTTAGCGACCTCTTTTGCATCATATTTAGGCAACGTTTCAGACTTATAAGAACTATCGTGTTCCTCATCTATTATTATTATTCCTACATTTTCAAGTGGTGCAAATATGGCAGACCTAGCTCCTATAACAATTCTACAATTATTAGATTTAATCTTTTGCCATTCATCATATCTCTCTCCAAGTGAAAGCCCACTATGAAGTATCGCTACAACTTCGCCAAACCTAGCTAAAAATCTATCTGTAATTTGTGGTGTAAGTGATATTTCTGGAACTAAAACAATGGCATTTTTTCCGGCATTTAAAACTTTTTCAATAAGTCGTAAATATACTTCTGTTTTTCCACTTCCAGTAACCCCATATATCAAATTTTTACTATACTCTTCTATATCAATACTCTTTACAACTTGTTCTTGTTCCTCAGTTAGCACTGGTTTTTCTTTTTTATCAATTTTCTTATTCCAAAACGGATTTCTAGATACTTCAACATCTCTAATCTCAATAATTTTATTCTTTTCTAAGGTCTTCAATATTGCATCTGAAACATCAAGAATATCTTTCAAAACAGCTTTCTGTGAACTTCCATTATCTTTTAAAAATTCAACAATCTTTTTATGCTTGTCCGACTTTATTTTTGAAAAGTCTGCTGTATCAAGCAATGAAACATATTTTTCAGTTTTTGCTTTTACTTTTTCAACATTGGTAGTAGTTCCTGGTGGCACTAAAAGCCTAATAGCATCAGCTAA
The DNA here is from genome assembly GCA_934132775.1 of uncultured Clostridia bacterium. Lineage (GTDB taxonomy): Bacteria > Bacillota > Clostridia > TANB77 > UBA1234 > UBA1234. The sequence continues at coordinate 29,025 of CAKPAA010000014.1, forward strand.
TGTGCAAAAATATTTTTCACTTATCCACTTAGCAAGCATAAGCTTCTTTTCATCAAAAACTCTATCAATAATTTTAACTATATTTTTGCACTTATATTCAGAGCTTTCCTTTAAATTTACAACATAACCAACCTCATAAATCTTTCTTGCTCCAAATGGAATAAGTACCCTCATACCGCAAAGCGACGTCCAGATTATCTGGTACGCCGTAGTCAAATATTCTATTTAATTCATTTGCCTTAGAATTAACTATTACCTCTGCGATCATATTTTCCTCTTTTCGTTTTTAGAAAATTTTAATTACATCTCCAACTGTTACAACAATTGCAAAAATTATTATTAAAGCAAAACCTGCAAGAATTAAGCCTTGTTCAACAGACTCTTTAAGTGGTTTTCTTCTGATACCCTCTATAATTAAAAGCAATATTCTACCACCATCAAGTGCCGGAATTGGCATTAAATTAAATATTCCTAGACTTAAACTTATAGCAGACATCAAATAGAAAAAGTCTCTCCAAGCCTTTGTGCTAGTTATTTCAGAAGCAATTCCAACTGGTCCCATAACTTCAACATTTTCTGTTTTACCAGTAAATATCTGTCCAATTCCTTCTATTGTAGCTCTAAAATAATATCCAGTTTCATTTAAAGCATAGCCAATACCGCCAAAAAATCCCGGATGTATCTCTTCACATAAAAGAGAAAAATATCTTCCAGTATTTGAGCCAGTAACTCCTTTTAGCACTAGCTTTTCTTCTCCTCTTGTGACTTCAAGTTCAATATCTGACTCAACTATATCCTTAATAAATTTAGAAACTTCCTCCGAATTAGAAAGTTCCACTCCATTAACTGCTTCAATAACATCTCCAACTTCTACTCCCGCTTTGTCTGCTGGCGAGCCTTTGTAAACATATACAACTTCTCTATTCTGTCCAAACGCTATTCCGAAAAAGCCACGAGTTTCATATGGTACCTTTACTGGTACGTCTATTTTCTCTCCATCACGTTCAACAGTAAACTTCATATCATCACTTTTAGAATCAACAATTTTCTCTTCAATTTCTCTCATTGTACTAACGTTCTTACCATCAATACTTAGGATTTTATCTCCAACACAAATTCCAGAATTGTATAATGCTCCGCCATCCATTTGAGTAACAACAGTTGTATAATATGAATTTGAAGCACTACATATAAAGAAATAAACTACAAGTGCAAAAATAATATTAACTAGTGCACCAGCTGCCACAATTGCAATTCTCTGCCATACATTCTTTTTATTAAAAGCTCCCTCTGCATCTGAGCGTTCTTCTTCGCCTTCCATCTGCACAAAACCACCAAACGGAATAAGTCTAAGTGTATACTCGGTTCCTTTTGAAGTCTTTGAAAATAGTTTTGGACCAAATCCAATTGAAAATTTATTTACAGTAACCTTGCAAAGCTTTGCAACAGTAAAATGTCCCAATTCGTGAATTGTAATCAAAGTTCCTAAAACAACTACTATCTTTATAAAACCAATTATCCAAACTAATATTGTATTCATTTTTCACTCCTTAAACTCTAAATCAAAAATTGAAAAAGTACATAAATAAACGGTGAAATCATAATAACACTATCAAATCTATCAAGTATGCCTCCGTGCCCTGGCATTATTGTTCCAAAATCTTTCTCATCGCAATATCTTTTAATTGAAGAAGCTGCTAAATCGCCAATTTGAGATATCACACTAACTAAAATCCCAACAACAGTCATAACAAAGCAGTTAATTTCTAATCCTATACTGTTTAAATAACAAGTATATCCATAATAAAATAATGCACATCCAACAATTCCACCGATGCAACCTTCAATAGACTTCTTAGGACTAATCTCAGAAAATTTATGTTTTCCAAATTTACAACCTACTAAGTATGCAAATGAATCTGTAACCCAAGCTCCTGCAAGAATATACCAAACATAGTAATGGCCATTCGTTAAATGATAGGTAAATGGAATGAAACTAAGAAGTAATGAAACATAAACAATTCCAAGTAAGGTAACAGCAATATCTATGATATTAAATTTGTTTTTCGTAAATATAGATTTACAAAACAAAATAAAAAGCAAGAGTGGCAAAGCAACAAATAAAATAGCCTTGGTAATTTCACTATCTAAATACCCAATAGAAAGAATGCCCAACGTTGCTATGTACCCAAGTGTCTCAAAAGGTTTAATAGACTTTACTTTAAAAGCACTATAAAACTCATTAAGTCCAATTATTGCTACTATCGTAACTGCTAAATTTATTACAAACTGATTTTGAGAAACAAAAACCAAAGCCAGAATCAAAATTCCAACGGCAGTTGTTATTAAACGTTTTGCCATAATTTCCTCCTCATATTATTAAATTTATTTGCCAAAATTTCTTTTTCTATTATTAAATTCTTCGATAGCTTTGTCTAATTCATTTTCATTAAAATCAGGCCATAGCGTATCTACAAAATATAGTTCAGAGTAAGAACATTGCCATAGTAAAAAGCCACTAAGTCTTTTCTCTCCGCCAGGTCTAATAAACAAATCTGGATAAGGAGTCTCGCCAGTCCTTAAATATTTAGCAAACATCTCCTCAGATAAATCATCTTTATTTATTTCACCAGATAATATCTTATCTGAAATTATCTTTGCTGCATTAACAATCTCTTCTCTGCCACCATAATTTATACACAAATTAAGTGTTAATCCAGTATTATTCTTAGTCTTTTTCTCTATTTTTATTATACTTTCTTGTAAATTTTTAGGTAATCTACTTATATCTCCCACTAATTTAATAATAGCATTTGAATTTTTAAATTTCTTTTCAAAAGAATTTATGTACTCTGCCATCAGCTTCATAAGATAGCCAACTTCCTCTTCTGTTCTCTTCCAGTTTTCTGTTGAAAAAGCATAAACTGTAAGATACTTAACGCCAATCTTTGAACAATATGTTGCAATACGTTCTAAATTATCTGCTCCCTCGGTATGCCCTTGAAGGGTTGGTAGCCCTCTCTTTTTAGCCCATCTTCTATTTCCATCCAAGATAATGGCTATATGATTAGGCACCTTAATATTTTTAACCATAGATTATCCCCCTAAATATAAAACTGAATTTTAACAACTCAAACTTTGAGAGCTTTTACTTTAAAAAAGCTCTCAAATAATATCTTTATCTCCGAACTAAACTGACATAACTTCTTTTTCTTTTTCAGCACAAGTGCTATCAACTTTTGCAATATACTTGTCTGTTAACTTTTGAATTTGTTCTTCAGCGTTTCTCAAATCATCTTCGGTTATTTCGCTATTCTTTTGTTTTGCCTTAAACTCTTCGATACCATCTCTTCTTATGCTTCTTATAGCAACTTTATTTTCCTCAGCATATTTTTTAATTTCTTTAACTAATTCTTTTCTTCTTTCCTCTGTTAGCTCAGGGAAAACAAGTCTAATTATTTTTCCATCATTAGTTGGATTTAGTCCTAAATCAGATTTTTGAATCTCTTTTTCAATCTCTTTTAAAAGTGAAGAATCCCAAGGTTGAATTGTAATCATTCTTGCTTCCGGCACCATTATATTAGCTACTTGGTTAATTGGAGTCATAGCCCCATAATAGCTAACTTGTATCTTATCTAAAACCTTTGGATTAGCTCTACCAGCTCTGATTTCTCCCAATCTGTTTTCTAATGCCTCAATGGCTTTTTTCATTTTTTCTTCAATATGACTATACATTCTTATTCTCTCCTTCATAAATTATATCTTTATTTAAATTAAAATCTAAAACAAACTATTCGTCTATCATAGTTCCAATCTCTTCTCCCGACACTGCTCTAACAATGTCTTCTGCATCGTGAAGTGCAAAAATCCTAATAGGAATATGATTATCTCTGCAAAGTGAAGCAGCAGTAGAATCTATGACTTTTAAATTTTTCTGCAATACTTCTGTGAAAGTAATCTTATCGTATCGCTTAGCATTTGGATTTTCTTTTGGGTCAGAATCATAAACTCCATCAATTGTTTTACCAAATAAAATAATCTCTGCATTTATTTCACTAGCCCTAAGTGCTGCACACGTATCAGTAGAGAAAAACGGATTTCCAGTTCCGCCAGCAAAAATAACAACTCTTCCTTTTTCTAAATGTCTAACAGCTTTTCGCCTTATGTATGGCTCTGCAATTTGCTTTATTTCTAGTGATGTTTGAAGTCTAGTATCAAGGCCTCTATATTCAAGTGCTTCTTGAAGAGCTTGACCATTCATAATCGTTGCAAGCATTCCCATATAGTCAGCTGTTGTCCTTTCCATATGATGGGCTTGTCTTCCTCTCCAAAAGTTACCACCACCAACTACAATTGCAACTTCAACACCCATATCGACAATTTTTTTGATATAGTCACATACGGTAGCAAGAGTGTCAACATCTATTCCAAATCCATTTTTACCAGCCATTGCTTCTCCACTTAGTTTTAATAAAACTCTTTTATATTTAGCTTTCGGCATATAAAAACCTCCTATATTCTTTTATATATTTATATCATAAATGATATAATCGGTCTAGCATAATATTAAAATTTAAAACTATCTGAATACGGTATAAGCTCGTTATTTCTTACAACAAAGCCATTTTTAGCCCTTTTAATTATTGGAACATCACTTTCAGAATCGCCAAAAGCATTTTCTATAACAGCATCTTTTCCATATATTTCGTCAAAACGTTTCACCTTTTCGTCGCCTTTGCAATTAACACCAACAATTTTTCCACTGTTCACATCATACTTAGTGCAAATAACTTTCTTTATCCCAATTTTATCGCAAAGTGGAACTAAGTAAAAATCCAAAGAAGCACTAACAATCACATCATTGTCTTTCTTTGTATCAAGATAATACTTCTTTATGTCATTTTTATGAAGTTCTGCAAATTCTTCTGTGAAAACTTTTAAATCATCAACCTCTTTCACAAAAGCAAAAACTTTTTCTTTAAGTTCTTGAAATGTAATCTCCTTCAAGCAATAAGAAATACTTGGTATTATACACATGAACAAATACTTACAGATAAGAAAAGGTCTCTTAAAAAACATAAACTTCACAAAATCAACACCAGAGTCACCATTATATATAGTTCCATCAAAATCATACACATTCATAAAACAAACTCCAAACTAAATATCATAAATTTCCTTCATTTCTTTCATTACATTGTCTATCAAATATTTATTAACACCATCTTTTGCATTTGAAACGACTTGTTCACGGATTCTAATATCGCTGTATATACTAATTATTCTCTTGACTAATGTGTCAACATCACCAATTTCAACAACATAACCATTTTTACCATCTTCTACAAGCTCTCTTTGACCTCTTGAATTTGTAACAACAAGTGGCAAGCCTGAAATCATAGCTTCAATAATATTTACAGGAAGACCTTCTCTTTTACTCGTTGCAACATACAAATCTGCAATCTTTAAAAGCTCTGGTATATCTGTTCTATAACCTAGTAACAGAATATTATTTTGTAAAAGATTTTCTTCTATTTCTTTTTCGAATTTTTCTTTTAATACACCATCACCAACAAGCAATAGCTTTATATTAGGATATTTCTTAACAAGAACCTTCATTGCATCAATTAACATTTGTTGATTTTTATTATCATTAAGTTCTGCGGTATACATCATTAAAAAGTCTAATTCGCCAATATTAAACTTGCTCCTAATTAAATTTCTGTCTCCATCACTCATATCAAAACTAAATCTATTAGGGTCGACACCAACTCCATGCGTGTGTGCAATTCTTTTTGCGTTAAGCTTCTTCTTTGCAAACTCATAGTCTTCCTCATTTATCGTAATCAAAGTGTCTGTATATTTAGATAAATATTTCTCAACTGGATAAAATATAACCCAATTCTTTGTTGGTGCTCCTTTATAAAAATGAAATCCATGAGCAGTGCAAAAAACTTTTGTTCCATTTTTTCTAGCCTTCTTTGCAGCAAGTCTAGTCAAGGCACTAGCAACTGGCGTGTGGCAATGAATAATTGAATAATCGCCCTCCTTAATAATCTTCTTTAATTCTTTATATGCTTTCAAATTATTTTTCTTGAAAGGCGATCTTTCAAAATTCACATTAAAGTGCTTGTCACAATATTTAATATTTTCCTCGCCCTTACTTGCAACGTGAACTTCATATCCATTATCTTTAAAATACTTCAAATAAGGAATATGAAACGTGTTTATATGTCTTGTTACAGACGCAACAAACAATACTTTTTTCATAAGTTTTTCTCCTCATATAATAAGTTTATTCAACAATTCAACTATTTTTATAATCAAGTTAATGTAAAACCACTTATACTTTCATCATAAATTATATATTTTCTTCATACTCTCAGTAATTCTTAACACAGAAAATTTATCGACAAAATTATCATCATTTTTAGGTGAAAATTCATTAAAAAAAATTAAATTTATTTTATCAATAAAATCATCTTTATTATCAACTATAAAGCCGTTTACGCCACTTTTAATTATGTCTTCAATTCCTCTACACTTGATTGCAACAACAGGCTTTCCAGCTGCTATCGCCTCAATTACATTTACTGGCAAGCCTTCTCTTTTACTTGCAGATACAACAACATCAGAAATGTTAAGTAACTGAGGCACATCATCTCTATTGCCTAAAAAGTGAACCTTATTTTCTAAATTTAATTTTTCTGACAATTTTTGATATTCTCCGTTTAACTCATCTCTTCCAGCTAATAACAAGTGAATATTGCTGTGTTCATTTATTAGCTCTTTCATACATTCTAATAAAAATCCCTGATTTTTATTTTTATCTAGTCTAGCTACACACGTTAGTATAAAATCATCTTTCTCTAACCCTAAGCTTCCTTTTAATTTTATTTTTTCTTTCTCTGAAATACTAAGATTAAATCTTTGCGTTTCAATTCCAACACCTGATATATACTGAATATCTTTACATCTCTTTGCAAATTTCTTTTTTGCTAATTTTTCATCCTCGTGATTTATTGTTATTAAAGTATCAGTATATTTTGCCAAATACCATTCCACAGGATAAAAAAGCATCCAATTTAAAGTGGGAGCACCTTTATAAAAATGAAATCCGTGGGCTGTATATATGACTCTTGTGCCATTTTTCCTCGAATGTTTTGCTGCTAGCCTTGTAACCACACTTCCCATAGGTGTATGGCAATGTATTAAATCAAATTTTTCCTTGTCAATTATCTTTTTTAATAATTTTATTGCTGTTAAGTTCTTCATAGAATATGGACTTCTTTGAATTGGCAAATCAATGAATTCATCAACAAAATCAAGTCTTTTTTCACCATCCAAATTCCAATTAGCTGCAACATATGTTTTAAATCCATTATCTTTAAACAACTTTAAATATGGCAAATGAAATGCTTTTATATGGCTAGCAATAGTTGCAACAAATAAAACTTTCTTCATAACATATTCCTGCTCTCGTTTTTAATCAAATAATCTATCTTTATCTCAATTTTTCAATAACAACATCATCATACATTAGCATCATAATATTATCCCCATAATTTCCAATATTTTCTTCATTAGCAATGCCACTTATATTATTAACAATCAATTTAGGGAAATTAACACCTGCACCATATGCGTGTAAATATGCTCCACCAAACCTTGGATTTATTTCTGACAAAAAATATTGACCATCCTTATAGAAAAAGTCCATATCCACTGTTCCATTAAATTCAAATATATTTACAATTTTCTTTATCAATTCAAATAATTTTTCATCCTTAAATGATATTGTTTTATTAGCTCCACCTATTCTGGTTTCTATTTTCTTTTTTGAAAACATAGACACTGCTTTTTTTGATATCATATCAACATAAACATCAGCATCTAGATCAATTCCAGCCATAAACTCTTGGATAATTAAAGTTTCATCTTCTTTCATCGCACTTCTTAAGTCATCAATATTACTTATTTTTCTTGCTCCTACACTGCCGCTTCCAGTTCTTGGCTTTACAAACACTGGGAAACTAATTTTTTGTTCATTTAATGCCTTTTCAAATTCTTCTAAACTTCCATATGTAAGAGTTGTCGGAATATTATTTCTTCTTAAATATTTATACATTTCATATTTGTCAAAACAAATTTTAGCAGATTTTTCTGAAGGACACATTACCAATATCCCCATTTCTTCAAATCTTGCCTTATTTTGGGCTAATATTTCTATTTCGGGGTCAATCAAAGTAAGAATAACTTTTATATCTTCTTTCCTACAAATTTCTATTATATTATCTATATAGTCTGGAGCCGTTATTTTAGGTACAGTATATGACTTATCAGCAACATATCTTGCTGGAGAATATATAGAGTTTTCAGCAACCACAGTTATACCAGTATCCCCTATTGTCTCTTTAAAATCCTTTATTAGTTTGCATCTTCTTCCTGCACTGCAAAATAATATATTGTTCATCTTTTATTTTCTCCTTTTTTAGTTCCATATTTAAGCAAATCTTTCATAGTTGCACACTTAATAAGCTTTAAAAGCAAATTATCTTAATTCGTTTCTATTTTACCATTTCTTTTATAATCTTAATTATTCTTTCTTGCTCTTCATCAGTCATTTTTGTATCACTTGGCAAACAAACACCAGTATCAAATAAAGTTTCACAAACAGCTCTATCCCCAACTTTGATAAAGTCACAGTCCTTAAAAACTGGTTGTAAATGCATTGGCTTCCATACATTTCTTGCCTCTATATTTTCTTTTGCTAGTTTGTTTATTATATCGGTAGGCGTAATTCTTGCATCTTTACTAATTGTCATAACGGAAAGCCAATGATTAGGCACCGAATCATCAGGGACGTTAATCATCTTAAATTTTCCAGTTGGTTCAAGCTCTTTTTTGTACTTTTCGTAAATCTCAGTCTTCTTAGCGATTCTCTTATCCAACACTTTAAGCTGCCCTCTTCCTATACCAGCACAAATGTTACTTAACCTGTAATTGTAGCCAATTTCCTTATGCTCGTAATATAAAGCTTTCTCTCTCGACTGAGTTGACCAAAATCTTACTTTTTGAACTGCTTCCTCATCATCAGAAACGAACATTCCACCACCACTAGTAGTTATAATTTTATTTCCATTAAAAGAATAAATACCATACTTGCCAAAAGTGCCAGTTTGTTTGCCCTTATATAAAGAACCCAAACTTTCAGCAGCATCTTCAATTAGAATAGCTCCGTGCTTATTGCAAATTTCAAGAATTTCATCAAGTTTAGCTGGATTACCATATAAATTAACAACTATAACAGCTTTTGTATCTGGATATTTTTCAAACGCTTTTTCAAGTGCTTCTGGACTCATATTCCAAGTTTTCTCATCGCTGTCTATAAAAACAGGAATAGCATCTTCATAAATAATAGGATTTGCAGAAGCTGAAAAAGTAATAGACTGACAAAAAACTTTGTCACCTTTTTTAACTCCGGCTGATTTAATTGCCATATGTATTGCTGCCGTGCCAGATGAAAGTGCAGCAGCACTTTTTATTCCAACATAATTTGCCAATTCTTCTTCAAATTTATTTACATTTTCACCTAATGGAGCTATCCAATTGGTATCAAATGCTTCTTTAACAAATGCTCTTTCATAACCTTCATCAGACATATGTGGTGAAGCTAAAAATATTCTTTCCATACAACCACCCTTTCTACTCATCTAAATCTATAAAAGTAGGTACAAACTCTTTTATAACCTTTTTAACATCTTCTCTTGTTTCATCTTTGGTTTCAACAACTTCTTTAAGCCTATTCATCATTTTAGATATATCTTCATCAGCAGGTGCACTTATCTTAGAAATCATAATCTTTTCGTGCAATGTTTTAATAAGTCCTTCTTCTGCCATCAAAAGCTCTTCATATAGCTTTTCGCCTTTTCTAAGTCCAACTATCTCAATAGGAATCTTCTTTCCAGACATCTTAATAAGTGTTGTTGCTAAATCATAAATTTTAACAGGTTCGCCCATATCTAGCACGAAAATTTCTCCACCATTTGCAAAGGTTGCAGACTGCAAAATAAGTCCAACAGCCTCTGGTATAAGCATAAAATACCTAGTTATATCTTTATGAGTTACAGTAACAGGGCCACCTGCTTCAATTTGTTTTTTAAAAAGCGGTATAACACTGCCGTGACTGCCTAATACATTTCCAAATCTAACCGCTGCGTAAATTGTTTTGCTTGTTCTATTTTTAGCTTGAATAATCATTTCACATATGCGTTTACTAGCTCCCATTATGCTAGTTGGATTTACCGCTTTATCTGTTGAAATAAACGTAAATTTTTCAACATTATATTTATCACTACATTCAGCAACATTATATGTGCCAAAAACATTATTCTTAATTGCTTCAACAGGACTAATCTCCATAAGTGGTACATGCTTATGAGCTGCCGCGTGGAAAACAACTTGTGGTCTGTATTTGTCAAAAACCTCATCCATTCTAGCTTTATCTCTAACACTAGCAATAACAGGAATTATAGGGGCATTTTTATAGCTTTGTTTTAACTCCATCTCAGTCTCATACAAAGTGTTTTCATATATATCAAGCATAATAATTTTCTTAGGTTTAAACTTAATTATTTGTCTGCAAAGCTCGCTTCCTATTGAACCACCAGCCCCAGTAACTAAAACAACTTTATTATATAGGTACTCTGAAATCTTATTATCATTTAAAGCAATCGGCTCCCTGCCTAGTAGGTCTTCAACCTCAACATCTCTAATGGCATCATTAAAATTTTTGCCAGAAATAATTTGGTTCAAAGGCAAAACTATTTTCACCTTTGCATTAGTAGCATCACAAATCTTTAAAATCTTGTTCTTTTCTTTAGGTTTTATATTATCTATCGAAAAGAAAATAACATCTACATTTTCTCTTTCACATATCTCAGCAATATCATTTCTATCACCAATTATTCTAATTCCATACATATACCTGTTAAGTTTATTAGGATTATCATCAATAATTCCGACTATCGAATACTCATTTGCAAGTGTTGTTTGCAAAGTTTTTATGATTTGAGACGTTTCAGCACCAGCACCAATAATAAGCAACTTTTGCTTAGTTGAATTTATATAAGAGACTTCTTTAAGTAAAATTGCACGCATTATAACTCTAGCAGATATGCTAAGCACAGCCATTATAAGGCCAGCCAAAATATTTATGTTGGTATCTAATGTTTTAAATTTTACAAATTCCTTTGCAGTACAAAAAAGTGCTACACAAATAAGAGAAGTTTCAGCAATTTTCAAATACTCCTTTGTGCTAGAATACTTTACCATTCCTTTATAAACTCCAACAATATTTAGTCCAACTAAATACATTATAATTATAAAAAGCAATGTATTTTGAATTGCTGGATCTTTTAAAGAAAATGTAATATCTTCAAACGCAATTGCAAAATAGTATGACACAAACACTATAATAGCATCTATGATACACAATAATATTGTTTTTAAATTATTTGGTAAATTTTCAATTTTTGATATTATCCTCATTATTTCTCCTTAAAACTTAATTATTTAATACTTTGCTTTTTCATAGCTGGTGTCAAAGCAATAAGTCCAACAAATATGTAAAAATATCCCGAAGTATAAAAGCCCGAATTTCCAACAATTGATGAAATAATATAAGAAATAATAACAAAAACGCCTGTGTAAGAAAACATATCCCATTCTTTATAATATCTCAAATTTCTAAATAAAATCATCATAATACCAACTATATACAAAAGCATACCAGGAATACCGGTTGTGCCAGCAAGTTGAATTAAAAGATTATGAGATCTGCCTTCTCCAATTCCTAACTGATTGTAGTATTCTGCCTTCATATTTTCAAGACCATATCCAAGTATTGGCTTAGTTTTAATTAGCTTTATGCCTCCAACCCAAAGCTCCCATCTTCCAGAGCCAGCATCATTTGCATTTGTTGTGCTCGTAGTATTACTATTTTCACCACTCGCTTCTCCGCTTATTGTATTTTCGCTATTGTCGCTTCTGGTATTAGTAGAGTCTTTGCTTGAAGATAAAATTGTTTTCACATCAGAAAATATGCCTTCAAAATTCTTTTTAGCAATGATTTCGCCGTTAGCATTCTTAATAACAAATGACCCTGCAATAAACACAGCAAGACAAATAGCTGTTGCTATCAATAAAGAAATATTGCCTCTGTTTCCATTTGATTTTAACATCTTTGACAAGTTCACAATAATTGCGTGAACAACCATTAAAATAAGCACAACACCTACGCCTAAATAAGCGCCAAAAGTATTATTTAGAATTAGCATCCAAGTCATTGCTAGGAAACTTGCGCCATATAAAGCTTTCAAATAAAACTTCTTTTCATTAACTGCCATCGTTGCAGCAACAACAACAGCAATAGACAAAAAGTAACCATAGTGATTACTATTATTAAAAATGCCACTAATTATTTCTGAGCCAATATGCTTTGTCTCTATAAAGAAAGACTTTCCAGCCAGATTAAAGTAATAATTAGCCAATGTAAGAACAGCCACAACAGTTGCACTAATTAAAAATAAATTCATTATAAATTTTTGATCTTTCTTATTATCTTTGCCCAAAAGAAGCATACATATAAGCACTGAGCCATAAAACATAAAAGAAAAATATCCATCACGCAAATTAAAGCAACCACAAAAAGATCTAAACAAATCTTTTGCAAGGATACAACTAAAAAATGTCCACACCATAAAGCCAAGTAAAACAAGCAGTGCTTTATTTTCTTTAAAAAACTCTTTAATCTTTCTTGCCGCCCTGCCCTCATTTTTATCCGTAAACACAAGCATATAATAGCCTGCCAATAACAACGTTGCGACAAGCAACATCATATTATATCCATAAATAAATTGCATACCATTATCAATATACACTCTTTCACCATTTACACTATACTGTCCAAGTCCATCCCACTTTTCGTAATACATAGAGTTTAATTCATTATACGAAATCATATTATCTCCATTTTGGTCAGTTCCTATCGGAATAATATTTAGCAAAAACAAATAAACCACAAACTGTAGGCAAAAAGCAGATAAAATATATTTTGCAATTTTTCTGATTAACTCTTCTTCTCTCGATAATCTTTTTGTAACTACTGTATTTTTAGCCACTTAAACGTCCTCCTTTTAGAAAAAACATAGTCTTAAACATTCTAATGTATTTTATCATATAATAGAAGAAAAAGGTAGATATTTTTAAGCTTTTAAACTTATTATTTTAAGTTACGACAATATTCATCTAACAAAAAAGAGAGCTCATCTCGAACTCTCTTCTAAATAACTTAATTAGCCATTGATTTGTTTCATAACTTCTTCAGCAAAGTTTTCTTCTTTCTTTTGAATTCCTTCGCCTCTTTCAAATCTTACAAATCTTCTAATTGTAATATTTTCACCGATATTAGAAATCTTTTCAGTTAAAACTTGTTGAACAGTCTTGTCTGGATCTTTGATAAAATCTTGTTCTAGTAAGCAAACGTCAGCAAAGAATTTATCAATCTTACCAGCAACGATTTTTTCAGCAACAGCTTCTGGTTTGCCTTCATTCATTGCTTGAGCTTTCATAACTTCTTTTTCTTTTTCGATTACTTCAGCTGGAACATCTTCTCTTCTAACATACTCTGGTTTTGTAGCAGCGATTTGCATTGCTATATCCTTAACAAATTCTCTGAATTCAGGATTTTTAGCAGCAAAGTCTGTTTCAATATTAACTTCAACCAAAACACCAATTCTACCATCACCGTGAATGTAACTTTCAACTAATCCTTCAGCAGCAATTCTTCCAGCTTTTTTAGCAGCTTTAACAACTCCTCTTTCTCTTAAAAGCTCGATTGCCTTTTCTTTGTTACCCTCAACTTCTTCTAGTACTTTCTTGCATTCCATCATTCCAGCACCAGTTAATTCTCTAAGTTCTTTAACTTGCTCTGCAGATATCATTTTTATATCCTCCTTAAAATTAGCTTTCAATTATTCTTGAACTGTATCTTCTTCAGCAGCTTCTTCTTTGTCAGCTGATTCGCCTTGTTTAGACTCTAATACAGCATTTGCCATAGCTTCAACGATAAGTTTAATAGCTCTAATAGCATCATCGTTACCAGGAATTACGTAGTCAACATCTTCTGGATTACAGTTTGTGTCAACTAAGCCGATAACTGGAATACCTAATTTTCTAGCTTCTAATATAGCGATTCTTTCTTTTTTAGGATCAACAACGAACATAGCACCTGGGATTTCAGTCATACCTTTAATTCCGCCCAAGTTCTTTTCAAGTTTTTCCATTTCTTTCTTAAGAATTATAACTTCTTTCTTTGGAAGGACATCAAAAGTTCCATCTGTTTCCATTGCTTCCAAAGCTTTTAATCTTTCAACTCTCTTTTTAATTGTATCAAAGTTTGTAAGCATACCACCTAACCATCTTTGGTTAACGTAGTACATTCCGCATCTTTCAGCTTCTTCTTTAACACATTCTTGAGCTTGTTTCTTTGTTCCAACGAAGATAACTGTTTTACCTTCATCAACAATGCTCTTTAATACAGCATAAGCTTCATCAATCTTCTTAGCTGTTTTTTGTAAATCGATAATATAAATGCCGTTTCTATCTGTATAGATATATGGGCGCATTCTAGGATCCCATCTTCTTGTTTGATGTCCAAAATGAACACCAGCTTCCAATAATTGTTTCATTGCAACTACTGACATTTTAAAATTCCTCCTTGATTTTTGTTTTTACCCTCTACAACAAATCATCGCCTCTATCACCTCATAAAAGGCACTTGATAGTTGAGCTATTATTGTATGTGGATTATACGTGCTTTTCACGTACTGCAACATTTTACCATCATATATAAAAAAAATCAATACTTTTTTCAACAAAAAACTCTTGCCAAGTTTCGAAACAAGTGTTATACTAATTTCGTCGTTTGGAGATGGCCCATTGGTCAAGCGGTTAAGACGCGGCCCTCTCAAGGCCGAATCATGGGTTCGATTCCCGTATGGGTCACCAAACATTGTACAAGACCTTTATTTTGAGGTCTCCCCATATTTTTATTTTTAGAGAAGATGCTAAGCCTAAAATAAACTTAGCATCTTTTTTTATTGTTTGCAAAGTATTGCAAGCAAAAATGAGATTTAAACCGATTATCGGTCTAAATCTCATTTTCATAAAACTTGTCAGTACCTAAATTCATTATCTACTTTTTAATCAGCAACTTCAAACTGAATATCTGGTAAATACGTTCTTGCACGCCTCACAATCCTTTCGCAAAGTTCTGGATCATCCAAACACTCTGCAAAGAATCTATAATAACTCCGTCGTCCAACAATTCCAAAAATATCTGCCGTCTCATTTGCAACAGCTTTATCCCTGTATGCGTATATTATATTAGATTCATTAACGGTCTTTTCAATATTTTTACCACTTTTAAGATTTATAGTGAACGTTATCGACGCCACAGCATCCTCCTCAGAATGCAATATGTTTACTGGCAACGTATCTCGAAGACTTGCAGAAAGCAGATATAAAAGCTTTTCCTTAACGTAATCGATTCCACATTCTAGCTCCATATCATAATATTTTCCAATAGTTTTAACAATTTCAGGAGCCGAAATAATATTTTCAATAAAAGGAAGTTTAGTGCAGTAGATGCCCACCTTTTCCAGTTCACGTACTTCATTCTTAGATTTTGCATCTCTATCTGTAATTGCAAAAACAGGAAAACCGTTCATTCTTGACTTAACACTTGAAAAAATCCCTTTTATTTGTGGCCAACCACCACTTGGAACAACGTGAAGATATGGGTAAACCTTCCGATAAAGTTTTACATCTATGCTATCTGCATTTCCCTCGCAAAGAAGCAAGCCAACATATTCAGGATGTATTTTCACATACTCTTGGGCATTGCCAACAATCTCTTTTATAGTTCCCTGTTTAAGTTCCAAACAATCACACCGACGATTTGACCTATTCATAAAAACGTCCTCCTCACAATTAGTAACGGCGAACAAATACAAAAAACTATCCTACGCCAACAGTCTACCATATTTTTAATAACTATTCAATTATTTGTAACACATATTTTAATTTTGAATAATATATAACATAGACAACAAAACAAAGAAAACATATTTAAAAAGGAGGCACAAACAAATGGGAAATCTATTTAGATGCTTTTGCAACAATGATGATGACATCTTATGGTTTTTAATTCTATTTTTACTTCTTTTCTGGAATGGCTGTGGCTCTGGTGGTAGAAACACCGACACACTTTCAGCTAACGACTACAACTATAATAACAACAACTTGAACAACGGTTGTGGCTGTAACTAATGATATTTACTTACAATTTGATTAGATATTTTACTTGAAAGGAGGGATTTAAATGTCAGACAGAGGATGCTTCGGAGGATGTGAAGACTTCATTTGGATAATTATCTTATTATTCATCATTTGCAACTGCTGTGGTGGTAACGACCGTAAAGGAATTGGACCTTGCTGCCAATAGTAATTATTAGACGAATATTACTATTCACATTTTAAAAAAGTAGTTTCTGAGAAATAACTCCGATACCGAATTACTGGTATTTGAGCCTATTTAGATGAAACTACTTTTTAAATGCTCTTTTAATTACACTTCTAAAACATCAACATTTTCTTGTATGTATTGAACGTAATTTGGTCCTATCTTTTCAATTATTTTCTTTAATTTTTCTTCAAATTGTTTCGGAAAATTCATAAAGAATGCTGGATTGGACTCAAAAAGCCATTGTATCTCATCAAATTTATACTTCTTCATTGTATCAATATTTTGAGATATTATGTCCATATTCTCATCAATCATTTCAATTATTTCATCTCCATATATCTCTTTCATCTTTTTCAAATCTACACTATACATATAGTCCTCCTATTCACCTATTTCAGCAGATATTGCCTTATCTTTATCTGCTAGTTCTTTATATTTTTTCCTAGATAATCCAAATACCGAATTAAAAGCTTGTCCGTTTTTACTATCAACTGTAATTGGTTTACCGTGCTTCTGTAAATATTCCATTCTTTCTGCTATCTCATCTTTTGTAAGTATCAAAATAGAGGCACTTGATAATACTACAGGTAATACACCTTTTTCCTGCAAGAACGGCAATACCTTCTCCAAATTTTTCTTACTTTTTGATACAATTAAAGGTCTTATGTATTCATTTCCAAAATTTTCAGAAACATATTCTATATTTTCTTTTAATTGCTTAGGATTTTTAGTAAACACACTTCCTGTTATTTCTATTTTATTGTTCTTACATACTTCTACTATCTTCTCAATTTCTTCCGCACTTCTATAAAACACACTTCCTGTTATTTCTATTTTATTGTTCTTACATACTTCTACTATCTTCTCAATTTCTTCTGCACTTCTATAAAACACACTTCCTGTTATTTCTATTTTATTTTTCTTACATACTTCTACTATCTTCTCAATTTCTTCTGCACTTCTTAAAAATACATTTCCTGTTATTTCTATTTTATT
>CAKPAA010000015.1 GCA_934132775.1 uncultured Clostridia bacterium
GTTATTTAAACCTTAACATTTTTGGTACTCTCTTTCAATATTTATTTTTGTGACATATCTATTTTAAACCTATAAAAAAACGCCTATCACAAACTTTGTACATAGGCGTTTTTATCTTTTTATTTTTATAAAATCTTAATATCTTATAATATATTTTTATTTATTTGTTAATTCTTCTAGTTCTAGTAATCTTTCCCACTTTTCATCTACTTCTTTTTGTAATTCTTCTATCATCCATTCATTTCCTGGTTTAAATAGATGTTTAAATCTTTTTTGCAGTTTTAACCATTCTGAAACTGGAAGTTTGTTCTTTGGCTTGTAATTTACAACATATCTTCCATCTATAATTTCATATAGTGGCCAATAGCAAGTTTCAACAGCTAACTTGTTAACTTCCATTAAGTTTTCTGTTTCATATCCCCAACCTCTTGGACAAGGAGCCAAAACATTCATAAAGCAAGCACCTTTTGTGTATATGGCTTTTTCTGCTTTTGTTGTTATATCACTAAAATTGCCTATTGCAGCAGTTTGTGCAATATATGGTAAATGATGTCCCGCCATTACTTCTGTTAAATCTTTTCTTTTTTGTTGCTTTCCTGGAACAACTTTTCCAGCTGGTGATGTTGTTGTATCTGCAAATCTTGGTGTTGCAGATGAACGTTGAATACCAGTGTTCATATATGCTCCATTATCGTAACATACATAAACCATATCGTGTCCTCTTTCCATTGCACCTGATAATGATTGTAAACCTATATCATATGTGCCACCATCTCCACCAAATGCGATGAATTTTGTGTGTTCGTCATCTGGAATTTTTCCTTTTTTCTTCATTGCTTTGTATGCAGCTTCTGCGCCAGCAACTGTTGCTCCTGCATTTTCAAATGCACTGTGTATAAACGAATCTCTCCAAGCTGTGTATGGATAAATAAATGTTGAAACTTCTAGACAACCTGTCGCAGAACCAATTACAGCACGATCTTCTTCTTTTAATCCACGCAATACAGCATTTACAACAACTGGAGCTCCACAACCTGCACACATTCTATGTCCTGATGCAAGTCTGTTTGGTTTTTGTATATATTCTTTCAAATTATATGCCATTTTTCCTAACTCCCTTCCTATTAACCTTTTAGTCCTAAATATCTATATGGATTTTCAACTTTTCCTGTTTCTGCAATAGTTGCTAAATCTGCATATACTTTTTCTATATCTGTTGCTTTTACATCTCTACCACCAATTCCATAGGTATATCCGACTGCTTTTACATTCGTTATACCTTCTGTGTATAGTGCTGATGTTACTTCTGTGTATAATGGACCACCAGCTCCGTTTGTGCTATCACACTTGTCCATTATTGCAACTGCCTTTACATTTTTCAATGCGTTTGCAATTTCTGCTACTGGGAATGGTCTAAATACTCTTGGTTTTACCAATCCAACTTTTTGACCTTTTGCTCTTAGTTCGTCAACAACAAATTTTGCTGTTCCAGCTGTTGAATTTAGCACAACTATTGCTGTTTCAGCATCTTCCATTTTATATTCTTCATAAAGTCCGTACTTTCTTCCAGTCATTTTATAAAATTCATCAGCAACTTCCAAAATTACTTCTTTTGCATTTCTCATCGCTTCTGCTTGTTGGAATTTATGTTCAAATAAATAAGCTTGTAAATCTAATGGGCCAATCGCAATTGGTTCTTCTTTATTTAGTAAATAATGCTCTGGATGGTACTCGCCAACAAAAGCCTTTACTTTTTCGTCTTCTTCCAACTCTATATTTTCAATCGAATGTGATGTTATAAATCCATCAAAACAATTCATAACTGGTAATTGAACTTTTAAATTTTCAGCTATTCTACAAGCCATTATTGCATTATCATATGCTTCTTGGTTTGTTTCTGCATATAATTGAACCCAACCTGCATCTCTTGCACCCATTGAATCTGAGTGATCATTATGAATATTTAAAGGTCCTGATACTGCTCTGTTTACGCAAGACATTACTATTGGTAATCTCAAGCTTGATGCTATATATAGCATTTCCCACATCAAAGATAGTCCATTTGCAGATGTTGCAGTCATAACACGTGCACCAGCTGCTGATGCTCCTATACAAGCACTCATTGCACTATGCTCACTTTCTACTGGTACGAATTCTGTATCTACTGTTCCATTATTTACAAATGTTGAAAAATATTGTGGTATTTCTGTTGATGGAGTTATTGGGAATGCTGCAACTACATCTGGATTTATTTGACGCATTGCATTCGCAACAGCTTCATTACCACTTAGACGTTCTCTTATACTCATTTTTACTCTCCTCCCTATTCCATTGTTATTGCACCAAATGGGCACGCTTTTGCACATACTCCGCAGCCTTTGCAGTAATCAAAGTTAAAGTCTGTTCTCTTTCCACCTTCTACTACTGGAATTGCACTATCTGGGCAAGTTGGTACGCAAAGACCACATTGCTTACATTTATCTTCGTGGAATACTGGTTTTCTTGATCTCCAGTCTCCTGTTTGAAACTCTTCTGAATTAGCAGCATCATATATTGTGCCACCTGGAGTTAACTCTTCCCAAGTTGATTTTACGTTAATTTTACATTTCTTTTCTGTCATTTTCTTTTCCTCCTTTATAGTCCATTTATTTCATTTAGTGAACGTCTTAATGCTTCCATATTTCCGTCTATTACTTCTGGTTTTTTAGCAAATTTGTGCTTAAATGATTCAACCATATCATTTAAGAATTCTTCATCAGACATTATTCCGCTAACTTTTACAATTGCAGCAAGCATAGGTGTGTTTGGAAAATACTTTCCTAATGTATCTATTGAAATAGTTTTTGCATCTATTGTGCAAACTTTTCCTTCATATCCTTTTAATAAACTTCTTACTTCATCTGGTGTTTTCGTTGTGTTTATAACAATTGCACCTTCTTTTTTCAAACCTGCTGTTACATCAACTGATTCTAGCAATGTGTCATCTACTACTACTACATAATCTGGTTCATAAATATTGCTATGAATTGTTATTGGTGTATCACTAATTCTATTGTACGCCGTGATTGGGGCACCCATTCTTTCAGGTCCATACTCAGGGAAACCTTGAATATATTTACCTGTGTTAAATGCAGCATCTGCAAGTAACAATGAAGCTGTCTTAGCACCTTGTCCACCACGTCCGTGCCATCTAATTTCAATTAAATTACTCATTATTATCCTCCTTTAAAACAATCTAGCAATAGTATACATTTTGAGTTTTAAGATGTCAATTAAGTAGAAAAGAAAAATCTCAAAATGTATTTAACCTCTAGCTTTTAACATTTTAGCCGTTTAAGAAGTTTTTATACATTTTGAGATTTTTATAAAATGATATTAAGACTTTTTACAGCCTTGTCTTGCTAGTTATTTCTTTTCCATCAACTTTAATCTCAACTTCTTCTATTTCTTTTATTTCTGTAAGCGTATTAACAATTGAGTATATTTTACCTAAATCTTCTTCACTATTTTCCACACCTTGTGAGTATTCTTTTGATAAATCTACTATAACCTTATTTCCATCTTTATTTATACTATTTATTTTTGTATCTTTTGGAACAGTTGCTTTATATTCACTTGTGCTTGGTCCTTTTATTAACTCTTCAATTATCGTCTGATACATATTATCTTTTATTCTTTCCAAAGACACGTATCTATACTCTGGCATAAGCTCTTTTTCATCGCTATCTAAAAAATATAACAATATCTGAGTTTGCTCTCCGCGACATATTCTCTGTTTCTACATTATCTAATTTCTTATTTGAATTAACTTTGCTTATTTTCAAACCAAGTATTAAAACTATTATTGTTATAAACAATGCCAAAAACATTCTTGAATTTTTCATTTTCATCCCTCCTACAAAAAGGTATGTACACATATTGAAAAATATGAATATTCTATTTATATTAGCTATATCTGCATATTTTCTTGACGGACTAAAAGCAGACTTTTAAAATATTTCATTATATTTTGGTAACTTGTAAAAGTAACTTCTTCCCCCTATTATAGTTAAATAGGATTTACTTTCATCATATTTTTATATTTTATAACGCGTATTATATTGACATTTAGCAAGTTTATAAATATAATTCCTCTCGTACAACGTACATATGGTAATAAAAGTAATATACTATAATATAAAGTTTTCTTTTTAAAACCATATTTACCAAACATTTATCATTTAACTTTGGTTTTTTAGATTATATAATTAAATTATAGTAATTTAAAAATTGAAGGGAGGCATTTATTTTGAAGATAGAGAAAATTGCGGAAGACCAAATCAAAATCACTATAACAATTGATGATTTAGAAGCTAGAAATATTGATTTATATTCTTTTATGTATAACTCACCTGAATCTCAAGATTTATTTTGGGACGTTATGAGTGAAGCAGAACGCGAACTCGATTTTAATGTTGATGATTCTATGATTTATGTGGAGGCCTCTACTTCAGGTGGTGGTAACTTTACTCTAATTGTAACAAAAACAAATGAGAAACCCATTATTAAGTTTAATGCGAAAAAGCACTCAAAGAAAGAAAATATTAAATTAAAAAGAAAGAAAATGCCATTAGTTATGACGAATACTATTTTTTGTTTTAATTCTTTTGATGATATTTGTAACTTTTGTAAGACTGTTGATGTTTCAAAGCTTGGAGATAACACACTTTATTCAATGAATGACATTTACTACTTAAAAGCTAATGAAATGCCTTACACAAACATTTTAGAGTACGCTTCTATTGCAAGATTTTCTTCAATGTTTGAAGCTAAAATGTCTGAGTATGGCAAAACTGTCATTGATAGTAACGCTTTGCAAACTATTTCTAAATACTTTAACAAAAAGAAAAGAACTTTTAAAAAGCCAAAAAGCATTTAATTTTGGCTTTTATTTTTTATATACTGTTTTTTATTTTTAATACATCTTGCACAGTTAACATAACTGTGCTATAATTGATATTGTCATAAATTTTTATTACAAGGAGGGGCTAATCGTATGGAATTATACGAACGGCGAAATTTTCTTTCTGTGCTTGTGGACATCTTCTTTGATGTCCATCTATGGGCACCAATTTTGTGCATCGCCCTGTTTGTGGCTGGACACAGCATTAAGAAACAGCGTGAAGTCGATGCTTGGAACAAAGTAGAAAGCTTCGCAGTGGAGGTTTACAATGAGCGTCCTAGTCTTGTAAATCTCAATGCGTTGAGCACAAAAAACTTTACAGTGAAAGGTGCAGAGTATCTTCTTGATGAAGGCATCCACCTTTGGGTGAAGGCGGATGCGTGGGCTTTCATGGGGGACTTCATTAACGGAAGCAATGGCTTCTCAGCCAAAGATTCCTCTCTCTGGGAGTTCTCAGGAGAAAGAAATTTCACATTCGATATGGCACTGGTTCTTATCGGATGGTTTGGAATTGGCACTTGGCTCACTTATGAGCTCCATAAGTACCTGTTTCAATAGCACCCACAGCAGTTTTCTATAACTGCTAACACAAAAGTTCGAAAAAGGCCGTGGATAAAAATTTTTCCACGGCCTTTTTCTTTTACAAAGCTTTTTGGCTTTGTATTAAACTCAATTATTTTTCAAAAATATTCTTTATTTCATATGTAAGATTTTTACCATCTAACGTTATAATCAAACATTTTGTGTTCTCAGCAACTTCCAAAGGTTCAATTTTATCAATCCATTCATTACCTATTATCAAATGTTTTATGCCCCTTTCCATTGAATAAGTGGTATAATCGCCTTGATAAATTAACCAAATATTTTTTGATGTTGACCTTCTTAAATCACATAGTGTATCTATAAAAGCCTGCTTCTCGCTAGCATCTGTGAAACTTTCTAATGTACCTTTCATTAGTATAAATATATTTTTGTTTGATGTGTTTTTAATATCTTTTTGCAAAGACACCCATTGTGTATAATCTGTTTTCCTTAATCCTCCATTTGATACATCTATTGTTATATATGTCGCTTCTTCATTTTCTTTTATTGAATACTTATTCATTGAAAGTATTTCTGTTTTTATATTTTTAGTCTTTTCACTTGACTGCTCTGTTGTGAATATTGCAAGATTTGCATTTTTATTTATTAGTTGCTCTATTTTGGTATTTGTCAATTTATCTAATGGGGTTTTCTCATCTTTCATATTATCATAAACAAATATTTTAAAAGTGTTAGCATCTTCAAAGTCTGTCTTTTTACTTGAAACATCGTCACCTTTTATATCCTCTGGTATGTTTGTTTTATTCACAGCAACATCAGAAGATTTTGAAATACTTAAATTATCTACATACACTACATTTTTATTTTTTATTTCAGATTTATCTTGCACGACATAAATATCTGTTAATGTTGCTGGAAGTGCTATTGTACTTAAATCAACTGTAACCTTAGTCCATTTATCTGGAACAGATTTTTGAGCTGTTACAAGTTGTGTAACTCCCTTTGCATCAATAAGTTTCAATTTAATATAATCAGAAGCTTCATCTTCACCACAAACATA
This sequence comes from uncultured Clostridia bacterium, assembly GCA_934132775.1. GTDB lineage: Bacteria > Bacillota > Clostridia > TANB77 > UBA1234 > UBA1234. Next base: position 6,546 of record CAKPAA010000015.1, read on the forward strand.
AAAATTTATTTTTTCAACATCTTCCGCAATTGATATTCCATCATTAAATCTCAAATAAGCTGCTCTTGTAGCATCTGTGGTTGTGAAGTCATATGTTATTTTAGCTGATGTCTCACCATCATACACTTCCTTATCTGTTAGCCCAACTTTTCCACTTACTACATCAGGATATGAAGTAAAGAAAAAGTTTTCCGTCTCAAAATCATTCAATATTGTTTCTGTTATTTTTTTACCAACAATAACTCTTGCATAAGCAGTTGCTTTACCAGCTGATACTGAAATTATATGCTCACCCTCTGATTTAGGAGTGAATTTGTTATCCTCAAAACTTCCTGTACCCTTAACCACTTTCCAGTCTAGTTCATCAGCCTCTATTGAAGCGTAGTACCCATTTTTATTTTTTGCTATAATTTTATATTCAACACTCTTTCCTAATGTTGCAGTTGTGTCCTTAGGCGTTATCGTTAATTCATTAGGCACGCTCAAAACATCTATACTTATACTGCCCCTTGCACTACCTTTTTTAGCTGTTATAGTTGCTGTTCCTGCCTCATCACCTGCAATTATTATTCCATCTTCAACTTTAACAGGAACACCGTCATAAGAAAATGAAAGATCATCAATGTCAACTTCAACAGGATTATAATATTTATCATAACCTAATACTTCTAGTTTTCTCTTACAATTTGCAAAAACATTTTCTTCTGATGTCTTTAAAATTATTTTATCAAGTTTTCCAGTTTTGCTATTGTTATAAATTCCTATTGCATTAGTTACCATTCTCTGCACGCCACCACTAGGCGAATTTATTGTTGAAATATTATTATATCCCAGTCTTCTAGCAACCATTGTTGTAGAACCGCCACCATCTAAATTAAGTGCATTATATATTCCTTTTTCAATCAAAAAATCTGCTAATTCAGTTTGAGTCATTCCTATGCTTGAAGTTTGTCTGCCATCAACTGTAATTAAATACAATGTTTCTGTATCTCTTGAAAGACCTATTGCACTCCTTGGGTGTGAACCACTTATGTTAGAAGCAAATTTTTCTGGAATCTTTCCTTTTTCAACCAACATTGCGCCACCAGATACAGCCATTTTAACCCTTTCAATATCCAAATCCATATCAACTCTTAATTCTACCTTAGTGCCAACTTTAAAGTTATCTTCTATTATTTTAGCAGAATTTCCTATGGTTGCTATAACAAATCCATCCTCTGGTATTGTTGTTGCAGGCTCATTATATCTAATTTCTTTTACTTTTCCATCTTCAACAACAAGTTCCGTCAAAACTCTACTTTCAGTTGAACCAAGAGAAGTTTCTTTCCAGTCTCTCGTGTATAGTACTGGATATTCATAGTTTGAAGAAATCTTGTTATATTCTCCTATTGGTAACTCTGTATCATCTCTTTTAGAAACCAAAGTTATTTTATTAGTAAAATAATCAAACCAAGCATTATTATCTTCATCTAATATAAAACTTCCAAACGTATCTTTCGTCTCATTTTCGTAATACGTTGATGTAAGTAACTTTCCATCTGATATTGACAAACCTATTGTATTTCCATTCTTATAATTTCCATTAAAAAAGTCACCGTTAATAGCTGCAATTACATTATTCTTACTTGCCATTTGAGACACTGCCTGAAATGTGTTTAATCCATTCTCTGAATTTAAAAGTCCAACCTTAGTATCCTCATCAGCTAAATCAACTTCTAATATGTTAATTGATAGCCAACCATTATTCGTCAATCTTTTGTAACTTTTTAATACTACTCCTGACGATATTCTTTCATCATTTTCTTTTTCATACAACGTAGTAAGTGCAAAAACATTAGTAGTTGATGAAATAATTAACACAAATAATATCATTGAAATTAGTATATTCTTCTTCATTTTTCCTCCTCTGATTCTACTTTTTCCCATCCTTTAATATTAGAGCGTTGTATCGCACCAAATATACAAGCTTTTAGACGTGGAATTTTCTTCGATAGTTCCCTAATCAATTCTTTTATAAATTCTCTTTTAGTATATCCATCTGCTGCACACGTTTTCTTCATTATTGGTATATCATTTCTTTTAGCAAAACTCTTTATTTCTTTTTCTTCCAGATAAATCATCGGTCTAATAGTCGTTATATTCTTTCTTGATAAATAAGTTATCGGTGCAAAAGTATGGATATTACCCTCGTAAAGTAAACTTAAAAGAAGAGTCTCAATAACATCATCTTTGTGGTGACCCAAAGCGACTTTATTGCAACCGTGCTCCTCAGCAACACTATTCAAAGCACCTCTTCTTAAATTTGCACATAGTGAGCAAGGATTTTTTTCTTTTCTTATATCAAATACAACTTCCTTTATATGTGTTTTTTCTATTACGTATTCTACTCCAATTTTTTCACAAAGCTTTTCCATTTCAGTCGTGTCAAAAGTTTCTGAACCTGGATCTATTGTTAACGCCATAAGTTCAAAATGCTTAGGATAAAAAATCTGTAAATTTTTAAGTGCCAAAAGCAACGTTACACTATCTTTACCACCAGATAACGCAACAGCTATTTTATCCCCTTCATTTATCATTCCATAATCATCAACAGCTTTTCTAATACTACTTAAAATCTGTTTCATAAAAATTGCCCTCCTATTGCCTTACATATCTGAATAAGAAACATATTTATACATTTCCAAAAATATTAGACTTAACTTCTTTAATTAAAGTTTTGTAAGAAAAGCAAAAATCTTCATTTCTCAACCTTTAAGTCTTCAAGAGCTTTCAACTGAAAGAAAGAAAATCTCTCATATAAATTAAAGTTTTTATACAATAAAGAAAAATGACACACAAAAAAATTAGTAAATTCATTTCTTTCCTATTGTATAAAAATTAAACCAAATTACAAACCATTTTCTTAAATCATCCATTCAAATATGCAAAAAAATTATACCACACTTAAAACATAGCTACAATCATAAGTTTGCCATCAAAAAGCAAAAGGAACTTTTATACCATTTCAAGCGTCTAAAAAAATGATTGAAAAAAACTCAAATTAAATTTAATATCTTCTGAAAATACAGCGTTAACAGAAGAAAAGAAAGGAATGGTAATAATATGATGAAAAAAATAGCCATTATACTAGTAATTACAGCACTTGTAATCGCCAGTGCCTACTTAATAGACATAAACAGAATGAAAAACGACAAAGAAGTTATATTCAGCACTTGGGGACACAAATACACAACATCAGTCAAAAGTGGAGACAAAACAAACACACCAACACTTGAAGAAAACAAAAACATTACGCCAAAACAAGAAACAACAGAAGTAGAATTTAAAAAAGATAACTATACACTAAGCATTGCATTGCCAACTGATTGGAATTATGAATTACTCGAAGCAGATGAAAACGCAAGTGAAGGTGGAATAAAAATTTACACATCAGACGCCAACAAATATGCAAGAATTTGTTTATACGGAGAGAGAAAAATGGGAGTTTGTGGCACAGATCTAACAGAAAAAGATGCTATAACAAATGACGGAACTTCAATAACAATAGGATACTATGGTAACTCAAAAGACTGGACATTTGTATGTGCAGAGCCAAAATACAATTACGTAGTATGGGCATTCAATGAAAGACTTGAAGAAGACGAATCAGAAAAAGCACTAGAAATAGTAAAAACAATGAAACTAACAGAAGAAGTGGCAGGAGAAGATTTAAAAGAAGATATAAAATAAAAACACCGAAAAAAATAAAATATTGATATACTGTCATACTGTAAAAATAAAAATATTTTAGAAATATTTTTTAGCAGATATATGCGTAAAAGCGCTGATATATAGGCTATTTTGCAGATATTTAAATATTATTTACAAAGATTTTATAAACAAAAAATAAAAAAAATACTTGCCAAACCCCAAAATTAGTGCTATACTTCATAATTGTATCGGGGTGTGGCTCAGCTGGTAGAGTACGTGGTTTGGGACCATGGGGCCGGAGGTTCGAGTCCTCTCACCCCGACCATGTTTTACCTTTTTTCAAGGGTACGGATAAGAATTTGAGAAAATTCTAAAAACATGAATACCGCTATAATCAAGGAATCAAGTTGGTTATGGCGGTATTTTTTTAGTTTTTTAAAAATTTTGAAAAATACCAAAAAAACAATTTTTGTTTCACGAATTGGTTTCACGAATTCAAAAATTTCGCCAAAAAGTGTTTCACGAAATTTCACGAATTTCATTCCCTGTATTTTAAGCCCTTTCAAGACAAATTGAAATGAGCAATCAAAAATGGCATTCCATGCATATAAGATTGATGAATGTTTCAATCTTAAACATTACCTTAAAATCCCAAAAGAATTGTTCTTACATCCACTTTACAAAGACAAATTAAGTTCCGATAGTATCTTACTATATGGATTTTTACTGGATAGGCTTACGCTATCAATTATTAATCGCTGGACAGACAAAGACGATAGCGTGTATCTCTACTTCACTAGAAAAGAACCGCAAGAATTATTAGGTCTATCTGATAAAACTATTGCAAAAGCATTTAGAGAATTACGAGATTGTGAGCTTATACTGGAGCAAAAGCAAAAATGCTCAAAACCGAATATCATCTATGTAGGCAAAATCGAAGAGTTACCAGATGACTATTTCAAGAAGCGGAAAATCTCCGCTCTAATAATACTAATATAGTACGTTCTAACTCACTAAAAAGAGATAATAGATTTTACGATAATTCAGATCAATATCAAAATTTAGATAGGTTCTATGTAATTTGAGATTAAATAAAGGAGGACTTTAGAATGGATTTTAAATACGTTAAAAACAAAGATTGGTATGTACCTGATATACAGTAGTGTTGATGATAAAAAAGAAATATCGGCAAATATGGAAGATTAAGAGAGAAGTTTTTGAAAGAGAATCGAAAAGCTATGTTTGATCATTTGGTAGCAAGTGAAGAAATAACTAATCATTTAGTTTCTGTGGATAAAGAAGCTAGAAAGCAAATCAATATGATTATTACTCAACTTGCTAAAGAAGAAAATGTTGATGAGAACTTAAAAGCTTCGAACCATATTTTGTGGATGCAAAAGATGAACAACATTAAAAATCGAGCTGAAGAAATTGTGATAAATGAATTAATTTATTCGTAGCGGAGTACTGCGTGCTCCATAGATAATCATAAGAAACGGTGGTAAAAATCGTGAGTGATTACGAGTTATTTAACATAGATTGTATTGAACTTGCAGAGGTAATTGATAAAGCAAAAGTGGCACTCAGGTATAAGAATAAAGAGTATAAAAAGTTGCTAGATGAAGTCATCGAATAGAAAGAAAACAATCCAAATTTACAGATGATTTTTGAAGAAGATGATGACATTTCACTAACAAAAAATGATTGCAAGATGCTTCAAAAATTAGTCAGTTTGGAGCTCGAAATTCGAAATTTTGAAGAGCAAGAAATCTTCTTTTTGGGTGGAAAGGAAGCATACTTTTACTTCAAAAACATTGGAATTTTGAAAGAGTAAATTGCAGATTTCTTTTAGGAAATTGATAGGATTTTGAACAAAAACTTGAGAGATTTTTGATAGAAATCTATAAAGATTTGGAGCAAAATTCAAGTGGATTTTTAATAAAATCTCTCAAGGTTTTTATAAAAAATGAAGTGGCTTTTTAAGAAAAACTCGCATAGTTTTGATGAGAAAATCGAAGGAGAATTTAATAAAAGAGAGCTGGTTTTTATATCCGCCTTTGGCGACATAAAACCAAGCTCTCTTAATTTTATTACATAGCAAGCATAGAAAATGTAATACGACATTTTCAACTTGCATGAGTAATGAACCCCATACCCCTGAATGTTAGGTTGAAAATTTTCATCAGTTTTATTGAAAATCAAGCTCATTATTTTTTGAAAGAAGGAACTTAGATATTCAAGCATAAACCAACCTAATTAGAATCTAACCTACTTATTTTTTGACTTAAGATTGCTAGATCTCGTGTATTCTCTCTTTTATCAAAATTGTCAAAAATCCTAGTCTGACTATCAGAACTCCAATATATCTTGAGCTTTTGTTTTGCTCTCGTAATTGCAGTATAAAAAATGTTTTTTGTAATTCTATCTTCAACATTTGAAGTTATTACAATTTTAACACTATCATATTCTAAACCTTGTGCTTTGTGAATGGAAATTGCGTATGAAAGATTAAAAGGAATTATATGATTATATTCGTTTTCATCATCATCTTTGTCTACAAACTCATTAACCTTAAAGCAAATATTTATCTTTCCCACATTTTCGCTTCGCTCAAGAAAAACATCGTACGGTTTGAATAAAGTATCAATTGCATCTTCATCTACTTCTATTGTAAACCAAATACAATTATTTTCTTCATCCTTTTCTATATTTTTGATAATACCTTTCAAATTATTGTACAAAAAATTATTGAATCTAGGACAATCATTAAATAGTATAGGATCATCAATCTTGTATGTATCAATTCCAAAGTTATATTCTGTATTTGGATTCAATTGTTGCTTAACTCTATTTATATTGTTAATACCATACATACCATCATAATTCAAGCAAAGTATTACCTCATCATCAGAAGTTTTATTAAAAATATCTTTAGATAGTGGTTGGGTGTATTCTTGATTACTCAATATATTAATAGCATTTTTATCGTTAAACCTTATACTCTTCCATAGTTCCATAAGGGCCTCGTCAGAAGTTCTATGAGTGTCCTCTAAATTGTATATGATTTTTCCGTCAAAATACTTGTGGCAAAGCTGAAACCAGTTTCCATATTTTATCGATTCTATCTGATATATATCTCCAACCAAGACTATTGCCTTATAATCCTGCTTCTTTAATATTTTTATCATGTCTGCATTGCTAACCATACTACACTCATCTATAAATAATATTTCGCATTCAATATTTTGATTCTTTATAAAGCTAGATATAGTTGAAAAATAAGATTTACCAACATTGTTAACTCTAGAAGTTATATTTGATACTGCCGTATTCGTATTTGCTATGAAACATTTTTTGAAATCTTTAAAAGCATTTGATAATAATTCAATCATTTTTGTTTTCCCTGTTCCAGCTGGTCCATATATAAATGTAATGGAACTCGTACTAAAAACACTTTTTAAAATCTCATTTTTATCTTGTGAAATATCATTTAGAGCCTCAAATAAAGTGTATAAATCAATAGAATTCTTTATATCCTGGTTGTTTATATTAGCATATTTTCTCAACAAAGAAATAATTTCTATTGTATCTTCTTCATAAGATTTAATAAAAAGCATTCCATTTTCTATTTTTAATAGATTTTTTGCATTCTTTTTCAATTTTAAGAGTCTATTGTTAAAGTCTTCAACTAATTTTGGAATATTATCAAAATGCGTAATCTCGGATAATGGCACAAATAGCCTATTATCATTTTCAACTTGTGACATAATATAACTATACAGTAGTTCTTCGTCTTTATCATACATATCAATAGCTTTTATCAGATGCTGCCATGATATATTATGCTTATATAGTGCCATCGCATATGGCATGCTATCAAACATTCCACTATGATAATCTATATAAAGAGAGTCAAAAACAAAGTTAGTGTTATCAGATTTCTGATCTCTTATAACAACATTTTCCATAACTGTAGTTAAATATCTAATAACATTACAGCCTTTTTCATTATTAATTATAATACATCTCATCTTTTCTAGCATTTCAGTAATATAATGATTTTCAGCCCCATTCTGAAGGAATTGCTTTACTTTCAAAAAATCATCATCACTGAGACATAGAATATTAGTAATTATGTTTTGATTATCTGTTAGATACTGCATCAAGTTTTTGTATTCCTTGTATTCCTCTCCGAATTTCTTAATACCTCCTATAAGAAAGAAAACATTTTTTAGCTCGCAAACTCTTATTGCCACTTTGTAATCATTTATTATTTTTATTCTTGTTTTTCCTATATTCAATTCAACTTCTTTATCAATAACCGAAATATTTATCGAATAATTGTCTGGAATATACTTTTTTGAGTATAGTGTAATATGTTCAAATTTATTTTGATAATCCGTTGCTTTGGTTAAAGTTATTTCATAGTATATGTTTCCATTAGAATAAATAGTATTAATCTTGTATACATAAAACTTTCCTTTGATATATGATAAGTTTGAATTTGATTCTTCTTCTACCACTTTACAAATAATGTCATAATTTTCTTTCATAGACTTATCATCATATATGGGAAAATCGTCTATATTCTTAATAATTTCAATACTATATTCATCATATAGAATTTTTTTGGTCAAACAAATATATCTAAAATAATATGATACTAATTTCTCAGCCCCATCCTCACTTGGAGTATAATGAGATGATGTTCCTTTCAAGAACTCATGAAAATCTAATATAAATTTGTACTTTTGCTTTCCTTTTAAAGCATCAAAAGATGGTTTCACGTTATCATAATGAGTATCTAACTGTTGATTATTTTCTCTATTGTTTATTAATATTGCAACATCTTCCATTAAATTTCTTAATTGAGACAAAATATTTTCCGCAAGGAAACCTTTATCTTTTAAAGCATTATAATATTGTATGTTTTTTTCTATAACATTAGAAATATACATTATTTCTTTTTCCGGACTAATTCTTTTCATATCTTTCACTTTCTTTCTAGTCAAAATAGATTTAAACAAAAAGCAAAGAGAAACAAACATTTTTCTCTCTGCTTTCTTTTGTAAAATGACTATTTGTAATCTTCTTTATCTTCAGCAACTTTTAATTCTAGACGTTTGTCATCAAACAACTGCGTAAAAGCACCATCTTTTAAGTCTTTTAAACAATATATACCATTCATTTCACTAAATGTTTCTAGCAAGTTGTTTTTTGCATGATTCCAGCCTTTTCCATCTGTTATCCAAACAAATTCGACTCCATAAATATTATTCAACTCAGAATTTAACATTTTATAGCTTCTAGCTGTTTCATTCAATTTTGAACCTTGTGAAGCATAGAAATTAGTTTCTATAAGATAAATAGTATTATTAAAATCTATCACAAAGTCAAATCTCTTTTCAGCCATATTTACTCGATTTCCAGTACTATTATCAATTTTTTCCAAAATACCTCTTAAATCTATGCCCCACCTTTCTCTTATTTCTACAGATTTCATTTCTTTATAATAATTATGATTTTTTACAAAACCAGCTTTTACTATGTAGCTTTCAACTAGATCCTCCATAGCATCTCCTGTTCGATTTTTACGTGCATTCGTATCCATTCCCACTTCAACTCCAGTAACGTAATCAAACAAGCTAGAAATTAGATGCTTTTCTAAAAGCTCAAAAATACCTGTATTTCTCATAAATAAAACATAATCGTTAATATCATAGTTCATATGCGTGAAATTATAATAATAGTCTTGAATTGCATCTTTTATTATAATAACATTTTCTCTCTTGGCTATTAATATAGGTATAGCTTTTAAAACATTTTGATAATCTGATACTAATTTTTTAAAATCATCCTCTATATTATTACTTCCTATAAGTCCATTTAAAAGATTCAATTCATTTTTTATGCTATTAACATTTTGAAACGCTTTATTAAAATCAGTATAATATCTCCAACTTGCTATACTATCTTCAAAATTTTCAAGCCACTCTTCAAAATTTCTATTCTTCATTTTTACCCCCAATTATTTCTTTATATCTTTTAATAGATATATCTAAATATGATTTATCTAAATCGATCCCAACATAATTTCTTCCAAGCATATTGGCAGCAATTCCCGTAGTGCCACTTCCACTAAACGGATCTAATATCAAGTCATTTTCATTAGTAGAAGCAAGGATTATCCTTTCTAATAGTTCCAACGGCTTTTGAGTAGGATGCTTACCAAATTTCTTTTCTGATGGTTTAGTAAGACTTGTCGTCCAAACATCTTTCATTTGCTTATTATCATTTAATTCTTTCATCAATTGATAATTAAACTTATATTTAACACCTTTCAAATCTTTTCTAGCCCATAAAACTGTCTCTGTAGAATGAGTAAATGTTTTACAAGCTAAATTAGGAGGCGGATTACTCTTTTGCCAAGTAATATTATTTATGATTTTAAATCCTTCTTCTTCTAAAGCCATACCTATTGAATATATGTTGTGTAAAGTTCCACTGATCCATATTGTTCCATCATCTTTTAAAATACGATAACATTCTCTAATCCATTTGCGATTAAATTCGTGTTTATCTGCAACGGACAAAGTTTTATCCCATTCACCCTTATTTACACTCACCGTTTTTCCACCACTACAAGTTATTCCATTGTTAGATAAAAAATATGGTGGATCGGCAAAAATCATGTCAAATGTCTTATCATCCATATGTTTAGTTGCTTCTAATGTGTCGTCATTTATTAATTTAAAATCATCTTTCTTAAAATAGTATTTTCTCTCTTGCATCTTATCACCTAATAATTCAAAATAAGTAATTCAGAAATCTTGCCTCGTTTTTTGCTATTAGAATTAATCATTCGATTAGCTTGTAATTCATTTATATTATATCCAGAATAAATATCATCAAAAAAAGTATCATTAACATTTACATTCTTTGGATTAGAATTGCTTAACATTAACTTTGCATCTAAAGAATCTAATTTTTTATAATATGTTGCAAGTTGTTTTTGATCATCATCACTAAAATCTTCTTTAGTGTACGATGTAAATCCTGACGTAGCATTTAAAGGTCTATATGGGGGATCAAAATATACAAATGTATTGTTATTTATTAAATTTATTGTATCGCCATAGTCTCCACATACTATTTCAACATTTTTCAAAAGTTTAGATAATCCTCTTAAATTCTCTTCATCACATATCGTAGGATTTTTGTATTTTCCCATAGGCACATTAAAATCGCCATTTTGATTCACTCTATATAATCCATTAAAACAAGTTCTGTTTAAGAAAATAAATTGCGAAGCTCTTTTCACTGAAAGCTTACCATCTTCTACCTCAGCCGAATTATATTCATCTCTAATGTCATAATAATATGCTTTTCTTTGCTCCATGTTTAAAGGTATATACTCGTTTTCATATTTTTTTAATTTAATAATCAAATCATCTACGTCTGTTTTTATAACATTATAAGCATTTACTAAATCTTTGTTCGTATCATACGCATATGCTTTCTTTATATCATAATTTTGAAGCACATCCAATAAAATAGCACCACCACCAACAAAAGGTTCTATATACGTATCTATTTGACCAGTTTTTAAGGATTGTGGATAATAATTCTTAATTTGTGGAATCAAACTTGCTTTTCCACCAGCCCATTTTACAAATGGTCTAACTTTACCTCTATCAACCATATTTAACACTCACATTCTTTTTTGTTTATTGTATTATATCTTTATATAGCAATTCAAATTTTTCATTAATTCTTCTATTATCCTTTGCCTTTCCAAAACTCGGCAAACTCTTTAGCCTTTTGTTTTTGTTCTTTATCTGTCATAAAGATTCCTCCTATTAAATCATCTAATTAACAATACTAAAACTTTGCATATTTTGACATTCTTGCAATATCATGTATTAGTAATTCAAAAGCCTCTTCTGTCCAAAATCTCGGATGCATATATCCATGAACAGTACTGTTTCTATTATTTTCTTCATCTATAGCTGTTGATTGTTGAAAATATTTTTGAATCCTGTTTAATTCTATTACATATTTTTTATTTTCAATATTTTGATCTTTAGCAAATTTTATTAATGACATTCCAACTTTTCTGCATGTATTACCCACTAGAGCTCTGCCATATTCAGTTGTTGTAGAACGTATTATTTCTTCTAAGTATGCATACATAAAAGGTGTTAGAATTGAACAAGTTCTTTTATCATAAAAATAGATATCACGAGCTATAATTAAATCTGGGCACCAATTAAATGCATGGGAGTTATCAATTAAAATATCAAAATCCTTTCTAATCCCATAAAAGTCTCCCAAAACAAAATCATTTATATACGATTTACTTAAAAAGGTAAATCATCATCATCTATTCTTACCTGCTTTCTTTGCAATCGATTTTTTATGTTTTCTAAAATTATATATTGTTTTTCTTCTGAAACAGTTGATAACAAATTATAAAAAGCTTTGACAGAATCTGTACTAATATTGGTTCTATTATTATAGTTATATCCATTCATTACAAAGCATCTTATAACATCTACATTTCTCTGAATATATTTTTCTAATGAATTCTTTTTAATAATTTCTCTTAAATTATTCAATATACCATCAATATCTTCGCAAGGGGTAAAATCATTAGTATAATAATTTATACTGTTTGAAATTCCATCAGCAAACTCAATATAAACATCTTTTTCTTTTTCGCTAAAATCAATTCCGTATAATAAGCCATTTGAAATGTCGCTCTTAATTTGAGAAAAAGATTGATATCTATTGTTCAAATCTATTTGTGCCATTTTCTCAATGATGTTTCCGATAAATAAAATTACTTGTATTGCCATCAATTTCTAAAATAATTTTCTTTAATAGTTTACCTAGAAAGAATATCTCTGTAGCATATGTATATTTTCCTTCATTATCTACTTCTTGAGGCATCTCTGTTACAGGCCAATTAAGAAATATGCTGTTTTTATCTTTGTTTTTTAGATTAACCATTTTACCAAAGCCAAAGTCAATTATTTTTACAGTCCCATCATATGTAATTAAGATGTTGGAACTCCTAATATCTCTATGTAAAATTTTATTTTTTTCTAAATAATTAAAGGCATCTATTATATCGACAAAAATATTATTCCAATCTTTTTCATATAATTTTGGATTATACTTATCAATTGAAATTCCTTCAACGTATTCCATTTGTAAGTATCCTGTTGTAAATTCAGGATACAGATAATAATTATATACTCTTACAATATTGGGATGGGATAATTTAAATAAAATCTTTATTTCATTAACAAATCTTTCATAATTTTCTTTTTCATATTCCTTTTCTTTAGGAACATACTTCTTAAATGCAAACATCATATCTGTTGTTTCATCTTTAAATAAATATGTGTCTCCAGTTCCACCTTCACCAAGTTTCTTTATATATTTAAAAGCTTTTTTCATATCAAAATTTACAAGTTCCCCTTCTGTTAAAGAAGCTGTCATTATTTATACCCCTCTCATCTTTACGGTCTCAAAGCCGTTATTGGTACTACATATACCCCATCTGGTCTATGAGTTATCACATCATGAAGTCCACATATAACGCACATAAACTTAGGTTTTATCTCCACACTTTCATAAAACTTCTTCAAATTTATTGCAGCATCCTCTTCTTGATTACCACCAAGCTTTATTTCTATTGCGCCATACTCGCCATCAGCAAGTTCTACAATTGCATCAACTTCCATTCCAGATCTATTATCTCTATAATGATATAATTTAGCCCCAATGTATTCAGAATAAATTCTTAAATCTCTTTCAACCAGTGCTTCGAAATAGAATCCAAATGTTTCTAAATCATTCATTAGCTTCTCTGGTGTGATATTTAAAACAGCACAACCAAGTGATGGATCTGTGAAGTGTCTTTTAGGATTTTTACTTACATTATCCCTTGAACGAATTTTATACATAAATGAATTCTGATTTTCTATTAAATGAAGTTTATCAAGTGCATTCAGATAATCTGTAACTGTATTTCTGCTTATACTGTTTTCACTGTTGTCTTCTTCAATGTCATTAATTAAAGTGCTGTTCGTTACAATGGTAGATTCGTTCCTAGCAAGTGATCTAAGTAGCATACTCATTTTCTCTTTATCTCTTTTTACTCCATCCACTTCATCAATATCTTTATCAAGAACCGCTTCTATATAACTTTTGGCAATTCTCATAGCAGATTTAACAGGCATATCTATTACTTCTGGCCATCCACCCCTTACAACTAGCTCTGCAATCTTTTCAAGTTCTTTTTTCTCCACGACCTTGCTTTCAATGTCCTTATTCTCAAAAAGTTCTTTTAAAGAAACATCTCCAGTAGAATCGCCTGACTCATATAAAGACATCGTGTACATATTCATTTTGCATATCCTTCCTGCTCCAGAATGATGTACTTTACTTGTAACAGGTGTAGCCGAACCAGTCAATATATATTTACCCTTTTCTTTATCTTCATCACATTTATAACGAACTGCATCCCATATTTGAGGTACTTCTTGCCATTCATCTATCGTTTCAGGAGCCTCTTTATCCAATATAAGATTAACATCCATTTCAGCAAGACGTTTGTCCTTAAAATTGTCAGCTGTATTATTCAAATAAACTACAGAATTAGAGTTATTTAAAGCAGTCCACGTCTTTCCGCACCATTTTGGTCCTTCTAAGCTAATTGCTCCAAATATCTGTAAATTTTCCGCTATAAGCTTGTCAATAAGCCTTTCTTTATATCCTTTTTTGGTCAATCTCATAAGAATCACCTCATATCTAGTATTTAACTATATAATAACTCATTTAAAACCTTTTTTCAATACTTATTGTGCAAAAAATCATATTTTTATTGTGCAACTATGCATAATTTTATTGTGCATTTATACATTATTTTTCCGACTTTTTCACACGAATATTCATTAAAATACCGATTTTTCATACAAATTCTCAAAAATGTGAAACATTTTTGCCAATTCTTACTAATTTTTGTTTCACATTTTTTAATCATATATTTTATCTGCACTTCTCCGCTGTCACAAAAACTTAATAGAATTTCATAAAACTTTTTCTTTAGTTCTCAAAAAACCAAAAATATTATGTAAACAATCAATTTGAAATATCTAAAAATTTTTTATTTTTAAGATTTTCAAATTAAATATCATATATTGCCTCTGTATCAATACATTCAAGACATTTTTACTTCAAAGCAGTACTTAACATAACAAAACTTTTTTAACTTTTTTAACTTTTTTAACTTTTTTAACTTTTTTCAATTTTGATGGCAACTTTTGTATGTTTTGAATCGTGATTTACTTAGGGGGTATTAAGCGATCAAGTTTACAAAATGTAAAAAATGAAAAATTTTTGATTTCAGGCGTTATTTTTGGTCGTTTTCAATGGCTCTATAGTAGAGGGGCAATGTATGAAATTAAAATTTTACAATTTTTTTGTAATCAAGCGTAATTTTTGTCTATTTTCACTGGCTATATAGTGTAAGGCATAAAATATGTAAAAATTTTTAAACTTTTTTTGAAATCAGGCGGACTTTTTACCTATTTTCGATGGCTAGTATTATAGGGGGAAATAATAATTGATTACAAAATAATACAAGAAAGGGGTGAATTCTTTAGTCTAGTCGTATTGTAAATTCAATTTTTATTGTCCTTCAGATTAAAGTAAATGGAGGAATAAAAAATGAAAGATGAAATGAATGTTGATATTGAACTATGTTCAACAAAGTATTGTAGGAAATTGTTTAAGTGTGGAAATCAGAAAATACTGGAGCTATTCCATAGACCAGATTTTCCTAGCATTAAGATTGGTAGAGCGTTCTACGTGAAAAAGAGTGCTTTAGAAGAATACTTAAATCACAGACACGTATTCTAAAAATTAAGTTTTAGGAGGTTTCTATGAAATTAGAGAAAATCTCAGTCGGAACATACACCAATCGAAAACTGAAATCCACTTTAAAATTTCCAATTCAAAAAATTTGTAAGAAATGTAAAACAATTTATGATTGTAATAGTAAAAAAGAAATTAAATCGTTATTAAAGTGTTCTAAATGCAAGAATGATCTTTCTTATGTTGATGAAAATAGCCTATACTACACTTCAGAAGTAACCAAAGCTGTTTTATCTCTTGGAAAAGACTTAAATGGAAAACGTCTAACAAAAACCTTTACTGGTAAGACAAAGGAAGAATCTTTGAAAAAGCTCTATGCCTTTAAGGATACTCTTGAAAAAACAGAAGGTCCTATTGTTCTAAATAAGGTCGATAATTGCTCTATTAGTGACATTATAAGGCATCTAAAGAAAGAAGCTCTACAAATGGGTAGAATTAATAAGAACACCTATAAGACTAATATGGATGCTTTAAAAAGAATGCAGAAAGAAAAGTTTGTGAATAAATCCATTACCAAGGTTTCAAGAGTTGACCTTTTAAGCTATTTTGAGTCTATCAGGAGATATTCTGCAAGTACTATTAAAAAGCAATATGAGATTATCTCACAAGCATTTGCTTATGCTTTTTATCAAAAAATAATAACGATAAATTTCTTTGAGGGTTACAATAAAATTGCAATGCCAAGTAGTGAAGCTACGTCAGAGCCAATTACAGCTCTTACGATTGAGGAAGAAAGAACACTTTATAACTACTTAGCAAGTACTCCAGATTCATCATGCAAGCACAAATATTTATACTTATTACAACTTAGTACTGGTATGAGAATTGGAGAATGTCTAGTATATAGAGAATGGAAAACTATCTATCAAACGAACATTGACTAAAGACATTGACGGAAATAATATTATCGGAATTACTGCAAAAACATATTCTGGAAAGAGAGTTTTCAATTTAAATACAATGAGCCGAATGTCACTTGTTGGTAACTTAAAACACTACCATAAGAATAAAGATAAGTTACTATTTTGCAAAGATGATGGAACTCTTTACGATGAGGGTGCTATCAACTCTGCACTTAAAAGAATATGTGTTAAATGTGGTATTAGAGTTAGAAAGTATATTAATAAAAGTGGAAAAGATGAAGTTACAAGTGATGTGCATTCGCATATGCTAAGGCACACATTTGCAACTAGATGTGTAGAAGCTAAAATTGCTCCTGCTGTACTTCAAAAGATAATGGGTCATACAGATATTGCAACAACAATGAAATACTATGTAAATGTAGATGATCATTTTGAAATATCAGAGTACAAAAATGTAGAGAGCTATTTAGAGCAAAACGACATGTTTCTTCTAAACGAGGAAATCTCTTAGAACTTTAGAAAAACTTAAAAATAATCGTGAAACAAATTCAAGATTTCACAGTAAAAATAAAAGTGAATTTTCACGAATTTGTTTCACGAATTCAAAAATTGAGCCAAGAAAGGCTTAAATACAGGCGATTATAATGCGTATTTAAGGGTTGTCACCCCGACCATCAAATAGCTATTTTGAAGTAAAACTTCAAAGTAGCTATTTTTATATATTTCATTAGAGCATCAAGGATTTGAGCGTATTTTAACAATTGCTAAAAGCTAACATAAATTGCTCAAAGTTTAATAAAATTGCATTAAAATTTGCATTAAAAGACAAATAAAATTTTCACATTTCTTTAACATAAAAAATTACCTTTATAAACTGCATTTTTCTAATTTTCTAAACTTTCTATAACTTCTATTTAAAAAATATTTAGTTTTCACTAATCATTTACTTTCCAAAATGAACATGATAAAATTTATACGTAAATTAAGAATGAGCAAAAACGATGGCAAATTATCAGATTTCCACAGCTACAAATTATAATGAAAGTTAAATATATAGAAAAGAGGAAAAATTATGACTATTTTAGAATTTATTTTAAATAACAAAGATTATTTAGAAGATTTGATTACAAGAAGCACTTATCATTCAAATGCTATTGAAGGAAGCACACTTACTTATGCTGAAACTTATGCTATTCTTTATAATGACAATAGTTTTAAAATTGAAGGAAAAGAGCCAAGAGAAATATATGAGGCTATCAACCATAAAAAAGCATTAGAATTGCTTTTTAAGAATTTACAAAGTAATGAAGAATTTGATGAAAGATTTATAAAAAAAATAAATGAAACTATAAATAGAGATATTAAAGACACTGGATGTTATAGATCTGTACAAGTATTTATTCAAGGTAGTGAACATATTCCGCCTGAACCTGAAAAAGTACCAAACTTAATGATGTATTATATATACAATTATAATCATAACGAGCAAGACATATTTACTAAAATTGCTAGATACCACATTGAATTTGAAAAGATACATCCTTTTGAAGATGGAAATGGTAGAACAGGCAGATTGCTTATAAATTATGAATTACTTAAAAATAATTTACCACCTATTGTTATAGCAAAAGAGGATAGAGTAAAATATTTTGAGCTTTTAAGAAATAATGATAGTAATGGATTAGCTGAATGGATAAAAGAATTATCTAATAGAGAAGAAGAAAGAATGGAGAAGTTTGGATACAAAGAATAGAGGTTTTATTTTCTCACAGAATTCCAGGCATTTTTACTCATTTTTTCACAAAATTCCTGATATTTTGACCCATAATATCACATTTTTCCTTAAATTTAAAAGCACTTGCAATATTAGATAAAAGCTCTAATATTCAAGTGCTTTTTTGCATTATTCGTAAAATTGATTTACATCAACATATTCTCCATCTGCATTTGTTAGTTCAAAGTGTAAATGCTTGCCTGTTGCCATTCCTGTGCTTCCTACTATCATTATTGTGTCTCCCGCTTTTATTTCGTCTCCGACACTAACTAATATTTTAGAACCGTGTGCATACATTGACACACTTCCGTCTACGTGCTCTATTTTTACGGTATTTCCGCTTCCAGCACTATAATCTGCATAAATAACTTTACCATCTGCAATAGCCACTATTTCATCTGTTGAAGTTGGAACAAGATCTATTCCTGTATGTGTTGTTGCTAAGTCTGTTGATTTATTTGCTATTTTTCCAAATTTGTAAGATACGCTTGCATCTTTTAAAGGTTGAATCAACTCTTTAACTGTGTCTTCTTGTTTTTGCTGTTTTTCTCCTATTTCTACATTCTCAGTATTTACCGTGTTTTCATTTTTTCTATCTGTTGCAAGTGATATGGTTATAAGGCTCATTGCGACAATAATTGTAGCAATGATTACTATTGACCATTTTGTATCAATTTTTATTTCCTTCATTTTCCTTAATCTCCTTTCGACTTCTATTTTTTCGCCACAAATATTTGGAAATGAATAATTAATTTTATTATTTAGTGCTAAAATTTTCAAAATAGTTATTGAATAGTTTTTTCTATTGTTTGTTATTTTTAATACGTTTTCATCTGCTATATACTCTAAATCTTGTTTTATTAGTCTATTTGCAACGTATATAACTGGATTAAACCAATATATATTTTTTAATATATTTAGCACTATATATAATAATTGATGATTGTTTTTGTAATGACTTAATTCGTGGATAAAAATAAATTTTAATTCATCATCAGGCAATTCTAAAATTTCTTTTGATAAAAGTATTTTCGTACGAAAAATACCAAATAATGATGGAGTTTTAATTTTTTCTTGAGTGATACAAGTTATCTTGTCAGATATTTTCATTTCTTTCTTACATTTTTCAAGCAATCTAACTACATTTTGTGGAACTGTATAATCATTTTTTCGTATACTTTTTGAAATTGATATATGAATAAGTGCATCTTTTAATAGTAGCAATGCTGAAATTGTAATCCACATAACAGGAATATAATCATTGTATGAGTTATGCTTTACAACAACATCAGCACTAGCATTATTTAAATCATATGAATTAGTAAAATTTATAATAACACTATTTTTACTATGATTTATAAAGTTTTTAATACTTAGTGGACTGGAAAATCTGAGTGGAAAAATTAAAGTACAAATAAATATTATCCATAACAAGCAAAGTTTTGATGAAGAAATCTTATTTTTAATAATCTTTCTAATTAGCATTGTCATCAGAAAAACTATACTTGCTATTGTCGACATAGATAATACATTTGCAAATAAATTTTCTATAATCATATTGGTTAGCCTCCTAATCATCAATAAGTTTCATTAAATCTTTTAAATCTTCTTTTGTCAGCCTTTTAGATTTTGCAAAAGCAACTAACATATTATTTAACGAACCTTCATACATTTTTTCTATAAATGTATTTGTTTCTTTTGTTTTGTATTTTTCTTCTGACACAATTGGCTTGTAAATTATTAACTTACCTTTGTTTTTCACAGCTTCAACAAAACCTTTTGAAACGAGTCTAGAAACCAAAGTCATAATAGTATTGCTTTTCCATTCATTTTTTTGACTAACATATTTTACAATTTCAATAGAAGTGCTCTCTCCATTCTTCCACAAAAACTGCATTACTTCTAATTCTGCATCAGAAATATCTTTCATTAAAACTCCTCCTTTTCAAAACTACATTTGTAGTTTGTATCTATATATTACAATTGTAGTTTTAATTTGTCAATATGTTTTTTCTAAATATTAGATTAAAAGCCAAAAAGGTGCAGAGCTAATGATGATATTCACCATTTCTCTGCACCATATATATTACATATGCGATTGATAAAAATTTGCATCTTGAAAATACTTTTTAAGCTATATATCCTTCAAATCTTCTAATATCTTATAGGCACCACTCCTTCCTTACTATGATGTCTTTATTGTATATTTTAATTTTGTTAATTTTCTTTTTGTTAGGTTGTTTATGCACTGCTATTTTAATATCTTATAGGCCTCACTCCTTTTCTTTATGATGTACTTAGTATATCTTTGAATTGTGTAAATAGTTTGTCCTATTCTTGAAGTTATTGAAAACTTTGTTCTAATAATCTTATTTTAGTCAGTTGTAATAGACTCTAAAATTTTATTTAATTCTGCTTCGTCTTCTGTGTGTCTTTCCCATTTCTGTTCTACTGTCATAATTTTTCCGTCCCCTAATTCTACACAGAATACTCTGTATGTTCTGTAATCGTCATTATCTTGCAAATCTTTTTCTGCAAATTTTCCTGCATATTTTGCATCATAACCAATTAAACAATCACCTATTCTATCTTCATCAGATATTTTTTGTTTTAATACACTATCAACATCTCCGTTTGAAAGGACTGTAATTTCAAGTGTTGCAGGTTTTCCATAAGTTGTGCTTGGTAATGTAAAAATATCTCCATTTGTTTTCTTTTCTACTGTAAATATTTTATCATTATATTTTGTTACATATCCAGCATCACTTGTGTATATAACAGTAGTTTCACTATCTTCTATTGTCCAGCTTATATCAAAAGAGCCAGTGAAATTTTCAGCATGTACATTAAGTCTATACTTTCCAACGCCTGAATCTATTGTATATGTCTGTTCTATCGCTTCATCGTAATTAGTTAAAGTAAATACATTATCTCCACCATCTCCAAATAAGTCGATGAAAATATCTCCTGATACTGGTTTAAATTTTACATTTATTTTTGCTGATTGAGAACGCCCTATTGTAATTTCTTTATAAATACTATCTGATGTTTCAGTATTATAAACTCTTGCCAATTCAGTATCTGAATCAATATTCTTTTCGGCGTTTACATTATCAATTATTTCGCCTTTTCCGTCATCCAAATCTTTGTTATTACTATTTAAACCTATTATACAAGCAGCTCCTATACAAATAAAAAGTGCTACGACACCTAAGCAAATGTACAAAACTTTTTCTTTTTTCATTTTCATTCGCTCCTTTTATATAATTTTTTTCTTTCGTCTATCTTCTAGGAATGTACTTCCTATTATGGTCTTTGCCTTTTTCTTTATCATTGCACCGTCTTCGCCAATTTCTAGTGTTGTTGTATATTTTTTGAATTTATTGCTTATCATTGCAACTGTTATTGTCATTATTGGATATTTTTCAAGTTTGCCTTTTCTATTAACCACACGAATCCAACCTTTTGTTGCGTCTTCTTGGTTATAAAACTTCTTTATTCTTGCATCAAATGTCTTAACTATATATCTACCAATTTTCTTAGCATTTTCATAATTTACTATGGCCACAAAATCGTCTCCACCAATGTGACCTAAGAAATCTCCCAAAACACCATACTTTTGAATTGCCTCTTGAATAAGCTCACTTGTAAATTTTATTACTTCGTCGCCGTTCATAAATCCATATTTATCATTGTAAGATTTAAAATTATCTAAATCCATATATAAGA
Organism: uncultured Clostridia bacterium; assembly: GCA_934132775.1. Lineage (GTDB taxonomy): Bacteria > Bacillota > Clostridia > TANB77 > UBA1234 > UBA1234. The sequence continues at coordinate 28,548 of CAKPAA010000015.1, forward strand.
CTGCGTAAGTGTCTTGTGAAGCCATTCTTCTTTTCATTTCGTTTTCAATTTGCACATTTCCAGGTAATCCTGTAAGTGCGCTAATGCAACGGTTTGAAGCAATAAGCCTAGAAATGTTTTTAATTGTATAGAAAAAATATTGTTCATTAAGAGGTTTTATTATATATATTTCAACACCACATTCAAGCATTTTTGTTCTGTGCACCTTATCCGAAGAACTCGAAACTAATATAATTGGCGTTATACTATGGTCTGTGTTTCCTCTTAAATTTTTAAGTATTTCATCTGTATCACTTTGTAAATTATCTTCATTTATTATTATCAAGTCAGGAAGTGTTAACATTGCTTCTTTCAATTTTTTTGAATTTGAAGAAGTCTTTACAAACTGGTATCCCTTTTCATTTTCAAATATCTTTTGTGTTAAATTCCAAACATCTTCGTCATCATCGATTATAACAACGTATTCAGTATTTATCATATGTTTCTTTCCTTGCACAATGTATTTAGGTTTTTAAATGGAATTAAGCCTATAAACCTTTTTTCTAATAACTATTTTACCAATTTTTATCTATCTTTTGCAATATAATTTGCAATTTTTGCATATTGATCAATAGATAAATTTTCAGCTCTTAAATTTACATCTAAATTAAGTTCTTCTAGTATTTCTTTAACTTCTTGCTTTGAGATTCCAATCCCAGTTAAAGAGTTTCCAATATTCTTTCTTCTCTGAGAAAAAGTTGTTTTTATAAGTCTAAAAAATAATTTTTCATCTTTTAATTCAATATGTTCATTCTTTAAATCCAATTTAACTACGCAAGAATCAACTTCTGGTACAGGATTAAAATTCTCTTTTGGAACATCTAACACAATTTTAGGACTTGTATAATAGTTTATGCTAACTGTTATCGCACCATACTCTTTTCCACCAGGAGTTGCACAAAATCTCTCTCCAACTTCTTTTTGAACCATTACTGTAATAGAATTTATTTTCAAATTTTCCTCTAAAAGTTTCATAACGATAGGAGTTGTTATATAGTATGGAAGATTAGCAACAACTTTGACGTTTTCTTCGCCGTCAATTAATTTGTTTAAATCAACTTTTAAAATATCTGCGTGAATAATCTCTACATTTTTATACAAAGAAAAACGTTCACCCAAAATATTTATCATATTTTCATCTAGTTCAATAGCAATTACTTTCTTTGCATTATCTGCTAATTTAGCTGTTAAGCTTCCTAATCCAGGTCCAATTTCAATTATAACATCATCAGCTGTCACATTAGAAACGTTGACAATATCATCAATTATTTGCTCATTTATTAAGAAATTTTGGCCTAAACTTTTGTTAGCTCTTAGTTTATATTTATTTAGTAAAAATTCTGTTTCTTCTCTTAAATTCATATTACACCTCAATATCATTATAAATTTAAAGTTAAAAACTTGCAATACGTTAAAATAATAATATTAAAAAAGTATTTAGTCTCTCGCATCTTTTCAAGTTTTAAGAAACTAAATACTTATAAATTATTCTACAACATATATATTAACTTTTTTTCTGCCCCAGCTTAAAGTCTCACTGTGAGAATCCATATACAAGTCTACTCTAATATTTTTTATAGCACCACCAGTATCTGCTGCAACAGCATAACCATAATCCCAAGCACCATTTAGCCCCTCAACATATACTTTTGAACCTAGTGGTATAATCCTTGGATCAACTGCTATAACTTTCATTCCTGTCCCTGGAACTATTTTTAATCCAGAAGCCGTAACTCCATATCCAGGACTTGATGGAGATTTTCCACAACACTTTTCGCACAAACAATATGCTGTGGCAGTAGCCTCTATAACACTTTTGTATTCTTCGGGTGGATTATTTTCTGCCAAATCTCTGTATGAAACTAATTTAACTTCTGTTTTAACTACTTCATCTGCCTTTGATTTTTCATCATTCGTTACATTTTCTTCTATCTTTGACTCTTCTATTTTTTGTTCTTCAACGTTAGTTATTACTTCTTCTTTTACTTCTTCTAATTCAATATTATTATTCTCTTCATCAACTGTATTTTCTAAAACTTCCGTAGATGCCGAAAAAACAACTTGTTCGCTTACCACTTCTTCATATTCATCAGGTCTTTCCACAGTAATTAAATTACGATTATATTCGTTAATCGCAGTTGCAACTTTCCTTGCTTTTAGATTTGTTTTGTAAGTCAATGAAAATAATAATGTTACTATAATTGCTGACAAAATTAAAATTGTTTTCTTTTGTAGTAATATACTGTCTTGTTCTTCCATTAAATACCCCTTTCTTTTTAGTGAGACGAACGAGCTTAATTTTACTACTATTTTATCTACTTGTCAAATTTTTATGCATATATTTCCAGCATTGTAAGCCATAATATGGACATTTCTCTTACACATGGAAGTTACTTTTAGAAATGGAAGTTACTTTTACAAGTCACCATATGTAAGTTTGTAACAAAAAAATCAGACCATTGGCAGTGATTTTGCCGTTAGTCTGATAAAATTATTTTTTTAATTTTCTGTTATTCTTTGCAATTACTTAACATCTCCAGATGGATTTAATTGAGACGATTCAATTTGTTTTAGCAATTTGTAGCAAAGCTCTGCTGCTTGACCTCTGGTAACAATTCCAGAAGTATTTATCTTATTACCATTTCCACCTTGAATAATCTTGTAACCAGTTAAATTTTTAATTGCTTGTAATGCCCAAGCAGGTATCATATCCTTATCTGCATAATTCAAATCATCTTTTGAATCACTAACTGTCATTTTAGCTTTTAAAGCATTGTTAATCATTGTAAAAGCTTCAGCACGAGTTATTTTTCTATTTGGATATAATGAAACTTTTTCGCCTTCTCCAACACCACTAATTACTTTCAATTTATACGCAATTTTAGCATCTTTCAAAAGCCAATCTGGTATATTTTCTTCATCGTCAAACACAACATTAGCAGGTTTAGCAGACTTATCTTTATTTACTATTGATAATAAAAATAACATAAACTCTCCTCTTGTCATTTGCTCATCTGGATGATAATAGAAACTGTCTGATATTTCTTCACCAATTATAAATCCACGAGCAGCTAAGTGTGAAGCTGAGAAATTAGCCCAATGGTTTTGCATATCCTTATAATTAAACGGTATAACAGGAGTATTATTCTCAACTGTTATCGAAACAGTACCTACATTTGAATACTTATCGCCTGATTCTAGTCTAAATGTAAAAGAATCTTTTCCAGTAAAATCTCCGCTTGGAGTGTAACTAAAATCTGGTTTCGACTCATCAGAATGGCTCAAAACACCGTTTTTAGTTGATGTAATAACTACATATTTAAAAGTTTCATCGCCAGATACGGTTGCTTCCATAGAACTCTTCAAAGTTTCGCCTTTTTTAATAGTAAATTTAGAATCATTAGCTGTGCTTAATAATTCATTAGATGGTGTAACAGTCTCTCCACTAGGTGTTGGAGTTTCGCCGCTTGGCTTACTAGGTTCACCGCTAGGATTAGTTATTGAAGACTCACCACTTTCATTAGGTACAACTTCGCCACTAGTTGCTAAAACACTAACAGCCAAATTTGAACCTAACAATATAAATAGTGTTGATAACACTAAGAATGTTTTTTTCAAATTCATAATCATTTCCCTCCATAAAATATTGTTAATCTTTTGTGTCACTATTATTTTGTTTAAAATATTTGTTAATATAACAATATTTTTATGGAAAAAAAGGTAAAAATTGAAAAAAGAAAAAGACTTGCAAAATAAAGAAGTGAACCCTAATTGTTAAGCTTTTTAGACTTAACAACTGGATTCACTTTTGTGAAATTTAAATTTAGAAGTATTTATTTTTTATTACTATACAAAGTTAATTAAATTATCTTATTATTATTTAAAAACTATAATAAATTCAAATCTTAATTTAAACTATTTTCTTGTTACTGTATTTGTACCACAATTTGTAAACAAATTAGACGTATCAGCATTTGATGTGTTCCAACCAGATCCAACGTATATAGTTTTTAATTTTCCAGAATCAGCAAAAGTTCCATTCATATCAGTAACATTAGATGTATTAAAACTACTTAAATCCAATGTTGTCAAAGATCTACAAGAGTTAAACGCACCTTCTAAATTTGTAACTTTACTTGTATTAAAGCTTGTAACATTTACACTTTGTAATGCATAGCAAAAATAGAACAGTCCTTGCATTGACGTTACATTTGAAGTGTTAAAACTAGATAAATCGGCTGATTTCAAGCTATTACACTGTGCAAACATATCGTTCATATTTGTAACTTTACTTGTATTAAATTTAGATAAGTCCAATGTTGTTAATTTTGTACATCCTCTAAACATACATTGCATCTCTGTTACGAATGACGTATCTAAATTAGTAGTATCTATACTTTCTATATTGCTACAAGCGTGAAACCACAACGCTGTTGACTTCGGAAAAATAGGTGTTGCAAATTTTACATATTTTACACTATCTCTCTCATCATACCAAGGAGACAATGCCCAAAAGTTAAATGTTTGTGTAGAAATATCGCCGTACGAACTCTTAACTGCTTTTCCAGATAACTTATCCTCAACTCCTGAAAATACTAATGTTCCATCTGTATATAATGTGACATATACCTTTCCCTGTCCAATCGTAAAATATGTTGTTGTATTCAAAATAGAATAATTACTTAACTTACCCTGACCGCCTGAAATTCCCGTAATAGATGCTGTAACTGGGTATGTTCCCTCATCCTTTTGTGCCGTTCCAACAACACTTAACGTAATTATTTCATTTGGTACTCCTGTACTAATACTAGCTGATGCTATATGATATGCTGCGTCATAATTAAATTTTGTATTACTCCAAACAACATTTATTGCTTTTTTATTTATCGTATATGCTTTTGTTGGGTTCGTTATTTTGTAGTTATTTTTATTTGCATTTCCACCAGTTACACTTGCTATACTTACTGATGCTGTGTAACTTCCTGCATCTATCTTAGGGTCTATTTCAGTTAATTTTATAGTTTCTGGTGATATTCCTGATGTCACACTTACTGTTGGCTTTTGAACTCCGCCATTATACGTAAACACAATTGTTGAACCCCAAGTTAATGAAATACTTTTTGGTGAAATCGTAAATGATTTCACAGCTGTTGTCGCTCCATTATAGTTACTTGTTGGATCTATAACTGCATACATATAATAAGTTCCTGCATTTAACGTTAATGCACTTGTAACGTTTGTCCAATTTGCTCCGTTAGTATTAGAATTTGTTGTATTGTAATAATATGTGACCGTACTATTTCCAATATTTCCACTTATCGTTGGTGTGCTCTTCGTTCCACCATAAGAATATCCATCCATATTTACACTTGGAGAAATATTCGCTTTTGCTATTGTAAATGTTTTTTCTATTGTTCCAGTATAATTTCCTTTAAATGTCATTGTAGCCGTTGCTTCACCTGCATTTGTGTTGTTTGCATACGAAAGTGTATAATCTGTTCCACTTGTTAATGTCTTAGAGCCATCTTTTACAGTTGCTGTAGGTATTTTTTTATTTCCATCATAAGTATATGAAGTCGTATTGAGCGAGGCTGTTAATGTGCTTGATGACTTTGTATTTATTGTAAAGTTTACTACCGTGCCACTTAAAACTAAATTGTAATTATTAGCCAAAAATGTTCCATTATCTTTTAATGCCAGCGTTCCTTTATTTATTGCATATGTTCCAACATTTTCACCAGTTGTCCTCGATAAAGCACCGTTAAATGCAGGAGTTTGTCCACTTATCATTCCAGATGAAGTGTATACAAGCACTGGATCATTTGATCCATATATTTTTGATTGTCCACTCGTTGGCACCACAGTCATTGTTTTCTTAGTTATTTCAAATGTTTTATCAACTTTTCCTGTGTAGTTTCCTTTATATGTTATTGTAACAGTTGATGTTCCAACATTTACATTATTTGTATATGCTATATCATAATCCGTTCCATTTACTAATGTTGTTCCATTATCTTTTATTGTAATTGTTGGTCTTATTTCAGCCCCTGTGTATTCAAACTGTGTTTGATTTAAATTAACCGTGACACCACTTGAAGCTTTTGTTACAACTGTTCCGTTCCCACCATTACTTGAATCTGTTATATCTGTGAAAACTTTTTCATTATAATTTGCTTTTGTTGCAGTTACTGTAACGCCAATATATTTTCCAATAAGACCTTTACCAACTTTATACGTTGCACTATTCGTTGAATCTGCTATTGTCGCACCTGTTGTAGCACTAGCAGATGTTGCTGACCACCAACTATATTGTAAAGTGCATCCTGTCGGAATAATTGCAGTTGAACTTACCGTTAATGTTTGATCATAAACTGCATTGCCCATTATCGAAACGCTTCCTGACATATTCCCCTTTGTTATTGTGAATGCTTTTGCCGGTGTTGTTGCACTCTTATAGTTTGTTGAAGCACTAACAACTGCATACATATAATATTTTCCAACATCTAGTCCAGTCGCATCCGTTATTTCGGCCCAATTTTTGCCACCAGTCGTTGAATTTGATGTTGTTACGTAATAAGTAACTGGTGAATTTTCAATATTTCCATTTACACTTGGTGTTGGCTTAATACCGCCATAAACATAGTTTTCCATATTAAGTGTTGGAGAAATTCCTATTTTTTCAATTGTTATTTTATTACTTCCTATTTTTTCAATACCATAAATAGTCTTAATATAATAATACACTATTGTTTCACCAGCATTTGTTCTTGTTGGTTTTACTGATGTGCCAGCCGTTTCGTAATTGCTTGCCGTTAGTGGAGTGTTAACGCTATAATATATTGAATATCCACTAACCAAGTTTTTTACAGTTAATTCAAAAGTTTTTTCATTTCCGTCATACACACCATAATAATCTGCTGAATTTATTAAAATTTCTTTTACTCTTATTTCAAATTTTGTAGATGCGTTTTCTAATTCATAATTGTCTGGCTTTCCATTTGTTACACTGTCTATGCTTGCATTTGCAGTATACTCACCACCTACCATTGCTGCACCTGTTATTTTTAACTTTATCTGTTCTCCTGCAACACCAACTACTTTGGCAGATGGTACATGAGTTCTACCATCATAATCAAACACTGTTGAACTCCATTCAATACTTACCTTTTTCTTTTCTATGGTCCACGGAATATTGATATTTTTTCCGCCACCACCAACCCAAGCATAGTTTTCAGGATCTTTTAGCATAACAACAACATTACCAGTTCCAGCATTTTTACGCTTATTATTTACAATTGTCATTGTTGCTTCATCAAAGCCAGAAAGCACTGCTGTTTGCTCCTGACCATTATAAGTGTAAGTGCCTGTAACAGTCGGCTTTTGAATCTTCGTTTTATTATCCGAAGATTGATTTCCACCCATTGAAGCATCAAGCAAATTTCCGTTAGCATCAACCGTTATCGTCTTTAATTTGTCCCCAATAGTTACATCATGGTCGCCCGAATCATACATAATATCTATATCAACTGTGCTATCTTGATTTATATAATATCCATTTTTATATGAATAAGGTGGCCAGGTAAAAACGGTTCCATCATCAGTTACTGCATAAACTAAATTTACACCAGTATCTCTCGGAGTATTTACTTTAAGCTCAGGTAGCTCAAAATCAAAATTTGCATTATCTTTAATTATCGTATACTCTGGCACTTCATCTTTTTTCACAAAATCCAATTCACTAGAACCACCATCAGCTATATAATTGTATATTTGACCATTTGTATACAACTTTCCTTTCGGAATCGTCTCTCCTCTAACTTTAACTAATCTCTCTTCTATTGCATCTTCAACATTTTTAACATTGTTCACATACCTAGTATAATTAGTCTTACTTATTGCTGAAACCGAAGCAAAATATGTTATTGAGGCCAATATTATTATAAGTATAATCGTTATAACAAGAGAAATCAGCGACACGCCTCTTTTGTTCTTTAACATTTTTATCCTCCTATCTCAAATATTTTATAATCAAAATATTTTTTACGTAAAAACTTGCATCACATACTCAATATAATTCTAACTTTTTTTACTAAAATTTTCAATAATTGTTTTTAAGGAAATATAAATAAATTTTCAGATTTTCGACCATCAAGAGATTTCGACTAAAAGGAAGAAAATCTCTCGCAATAAATTAAAGTTTTTTATACAATAGAAAAAGAAAAAAACATACATAAAAAATTGCTAAATTCATTACTTTTTGTCGTGCCTTAATCTCCCCAAATAATATTTCATAAAATTTTAATTTTTATATTGACATACGTTAGCAAGTTTCCCATTGCAAAAAACAACCTTCAACTTATCTAATAAGATAAATCAAAGGTTGTTTAATCAATTACTTTTTCTTATCGCCGTCAAGGTGAATATCCAAAGTTTCAATATTATAATTTTCACCGTCACTAGTGATATGAATAGTGCCCTGAGTATCAGTTCTGTAAATAGTTACATTATACTCATTAAGCAAATCCATAGTTTCCTTATGAGGATGCCCATAAGAATTACCCTCACCAAGCGAAATAACAGCAACTTCCGGCTTTGTCTGTTCGATAAAATCCTCAGACGTACTAGTTCTTGAACCGTGATGACCAACTTTCAAAACGTCAATATCATTCCACAAACGTTTCTCTTCATTTTCAATCTCTGCATCACCAGTAAACAAGAATTTATTATCACCATTTGTAACTTCAATAACAATAGAAGTCAAATTCAATTCTTTGGCATCATTATCAATTGACATTACTTCACAAGTTGCACTTCCAAGTGTAAACTTATCTCCAATCTTAGGAGCCACAATTTCCAAATTCTTATTTTCAGCAGACTTCAAAACAGACTTATATGTAGCAGAAGTATACTCTTTCGATGGCATATAGAAATTTTCAATATTGAAATTATCTATCACATCGTCAAGTCCACCAATGTGATCCTCGTGTGCGTGAGTGCCGATTAAATAGTCAATCGTGTCAATGCCCATACTTTTAAGCTCATTCACAATCAACTTGCCATCAGCATTATTTCCCGCATCAATCAACATATTCTGATCATCGCATCTAAGCAAAATAGAATCAGCTTGACCAACATCAAAATAATATATGTTTAGGTTGCCTACATTTTCATTAGTATTGTTATCAACATTCGAACTAATGTCAGGTAATGTATTTTCAACATTTCCACTAATGTTTTCTTCATTACCCGAACTTGGATTATCAAATCCAATATTATCAATATATCCCCTTAAATCACTATTTCCTGCATAAAAAGCAAAAAGCAAAAAAACAACAAGTGCAATAAATTTAGTAAATGCACTTTGTGTCTGCTTTTGAGTGTTCTTCTTTCTCATTTGATTATCCTCCCAATACAAAAATAACTTTAAAAAGTTAACAAATGCCAATCTAGCAATAAACTAATTCTTTGAGTACTACACAATATTCTCCTTTTTCAAAATACTGTATACAAGATGTACCGGTAACCCCATTACCGTTGCAAAACTACCGTCAATTTTATCAATGTGCACAGCAAATTCCTGTTGAATAGCATATGCTCCAGCCTTATCCCACGCATTTCCAGTGTCAAGCCAAGCATCAATCTCAGCATCAGACAAATCACTCACGTGAACAGCAGTAACATCAGCATCAACAATTTCTTTAACCTTAGTGCCATTTTTAATAATAACAGAAACACCTGTCATTACCTTATGCTCTCTACCACTAATAAGTTTCAGCATTTGAACAGCATTTTCTCTGTCCTTAGGTTTACCCAAAATTTTGTCATCCACCACAACAATAGTATCACTACCAATAATAACACAATCCTCTGAGACCTTATTGCAAACAGCATTTGCCTTTTGACTAGCAATAGCCTTTACCTTTTCAATAGGTTTCAAAGAACTATCAACACACTCGTCAGCATCACTTACTACAATATCAAAGTTACTAGTAATAAGAGAAAGAAGCTCTTTTCTTCTTGGCGATTTCGAAGCTAAAATTATTTTCACCATACTTCCCTCCAAAATATTTAAAATCTTCGTCTATTATATAAAAAGCTCCATTGCAATTCAAGCAATAGAGCAGATTTTTATAAAATTTTATATATGTAAAATTAAGGAAGCATCATCAATATACTAAAATTTATATAGCATATAATCTTCCAATTCACATCCCAAAACTTCATTAGTCAAAAGAAACTTGTGGAACATCAGAAGCATTATCTGATGCCTCAAAATATTTAGAAGTTTCAAAATCAAACATATTAGCAATTATATTTGATGGGAACTTTCCAATGTATGTATTATAAGATCTTACAGCATTGTTGTAATTTCTCCTTGCAACAGCAATACGATTTTCAGTTCCAGCAAGTTCATCTGCAAGTTGTGTAAAATTAGCAGATGACTTCAAATCAGGATAATTTTCAACCACAACAAGCAATGCATTTAGTGAAGAAGTTAATTCATCATTAGCCTCAGATTTTTCATCGATAGTATTTGCATTTATTAACTTAGTTCTTGCATCAATTACTTTATCAATAGTCTCTGTTTCATGTGAAGCAAAGCCTTTAACAGTGCTAACCAAATTTGGTATCAAATCACACCTTCTTTGAAGCGTAACATCTAAATTTGCATATGCACCATCTACTGCTTCTCTTCTTGAAACTAAGCCGTTATATTTGCTTACTAGTGTAACCACTATAACAACCAAAATTACTAAAATAATTTCCCAAACGCCAAACTTTTTCATTTAAAATTCCTCCTCAATATTATAATTTTATAGCTCTAAAAACTTCTAGAACTACCACCTCCGCCAGAGTGACCACCACCACCAGAATGGCCACCTCCTGAGTAACCTCCACCAGAGTATCTTCCAGGACCTCCACCAAAAAGAAGCATACAGAAAAAATATATTACAAACACATTAATAAACTGCATTACTTTTCCTATAATTGCAATTCCTATTAAATGTATAAATATATTTGGAACACCTAAAAAATGAAAAAAGCCTCCAAAAGTAACAGCCAAAAGTTTCTTTAATGTCATTCTGCCAAATAACATATTATATAAACTTGAAAACCAAATAAGACTAATAACTCCATACACAATATAAATTGTAAGTCTACCAAAACTCAAGTTTTCCTCCATACGTGTGTAAGAATTTCCACTTAATTTAGTTGCTTCCTGATTGGTTACTTTAACATCATACTCATCCTCAACTTCTTTAAGTATGGCCGTAAAACCATTCTTAATACCCTCATTCCACTTATCCTCTTTTAAATATGGAATAATATACTCATCCTGGATTCTACCAGTTTTACCATCTGGTAAAGCCCCTTCCAAGCCATAACCAACTTCAACTCTAAACTGCCTTTCTTCAAATGCCAAAAGCAAAAGCACACCATTATCCTTATCTTTGTCACCAATACCCCACTCATTAAACAGCGTATTAGCATAGTCTTCCAAAGAATCACCATTTAAACTTTTAATAGTAACAACAACAATTTGCGCACCAGTCTTATTATTCAAATCGACATTGCAATTAACAATAAAATTCTTAGTTTCAGTTGTAAGCAAATTAGCATAATCGGCAACATAAAAATCCTTAGTAGGCTCAACAACAGCAAACGAAACCAAAGAAAAAGATAAAATAATTAAAGTCAAACAAAACATAGCAAAAACTTTAAAAAAGTTCATTTGTTTAACAAAAAAATTAAAACAAACCTTTCTAGAAATCAACAACTCACCCCCTTTTAGGAAAATAAAATTCTAATTAAATTACAATATATAGAATACTATAACTAAGTTTTAAAAACAACAAAAAAACGCCACTTTTGAAGTGACGCTCAAAAATAGTGCTAGATTTGCACTCCCTTTCGAGAATTAACCTACTAACAAATGCAGTCATCTATTTTTTGTTTATACTTAAATTTATAAATTTAAGTAAAGGACACTAGTCTGTTTCTAATTTTCTCACATATAGCCATTAGTTATATATCCGCAAGTTTTAGAAGCTGTAAGGGCGCACTCCATACGAAAACGTACGGACGTTGACGCCCGAGTGGTACAAGTTGCCGACGTTGACATTGCTAGAGTTAGCATTGCGCATGTTGAAGTTAGCATTGCTAGAATTTGCATTAACGTACGGCAAAGCCAACCTTTGACAACTATGCCCTCGTGGCAATGGGATTGTTCGCTCATACATTGCCACGTACTAGCTTGTGCAAGCAGACCATAAGCCTGCTCGCACACGTCTTATTTCAAGTTCCAAGCTGTTGCTACTGTTGTGCCGTCTTTACTTTCATCTCCTATATCTAGGAGCTTTGAGCTTAGAGAAACTACGGGGCGCAACCCATTCGCAGGCGTATTGACGTCACCGTACGAGTAATACAAGCGAAAACCATAGACATAGCTAGAGTTAGCATGACGTATGTTGAAGCTAGCATAGCCAGAATAGGCAAAAACGCACGGCGAAGCCAGCCAGCCCCTGCTGTCTCCCAATATGTTGCCTACTATTGTATTTAAACTACCTGAGTTATAAGAATAATCCGCGTCTTTTACTGTTACTGGATTTGAACTTGATGCTACTTTGGGTGTTTCACTTGTTACTGTCTTTCCATTCTCTTCATATGTGTAAAATGTTCCATAAGTATATGTGTATTCTTTTCCATAATAACTATCCGATGTTGTGTCATATCCACCTACTGCTTTATTCAAATCTTCTATTGTCATACTTCTTGCTACTAAACTTCCTGATGAATATAACTCTTTACATATTCTGTTTAGTTCTTCTGCTCCGTGCAAATATCCGGTTGCTCCTTCTAAAGTTACTTTCGTATCTGTATTTGTTACTCCTTGTGTTGTTAATAGTATTTCTCCTGTTGTCTCATCTATGCTTAATATTCTCCACTGTGTATTTGCTGTTGTTGTTAATGTTTGAGAGCTTGTATAACCCGTTTTACTTGTATCTGTCGTTATTGTCTTACTTGTTGGTACATAATTTACATAGTCGCCTACTTTTATCTTTGCTAATATCTCTTCTTGTGTTGGCCCTGTTTCTATGCCACTTGCTGTTGTGTTTAGTAACATTCCTTTTTCATCTGTCTTTATCTTCAAATCTTTATCCGCTACTTTTATATCTAATTCGCCCTCTACTCCTACTAAACTCTTATTTACCGTTTCTTTATCTCTTACGTTGTATTCATTTTCATAGCTATATGGTGGCCAAATAAATACCTTTCCCTCTTTCGTTACTGCATATTTTACTTTTACTCCTGTTTCTGTTGGTGTATTTACCTTTATCTCAGGCAAATCTATTCCTATATCTGCTGTTTCCTCTATAATTGTGTAATCTGGCACTTGTGCTTCTGTTAAAAAGGCAGACTCACTAGAACCACCTTTTGCAACATAATTATATGCTTGTCCATCTGTAACTTGTGTGCCACTTGCCATTGCAAAATCTTTTACAGTTACTGTCTTTGTTTGAATTGCATCTTGCACCTCTCCTATATTCGATACAAACTTTGAATAGTTTGCTTTACTAATCGCACTTGTAGAACTAATAAATACAATCACTGCTAAAACAATTATTACAATAATCGTAATAACCAATGCAACAGTTGAAAAGCCTCGCTCATTCCTTTTCAATTTCAAATTTTCCATTTTGAAACTCCCCTTTCATATGTATTCTTTTTAAAAAACATCATTCGTAGATTATTTGTTTATACTATAATTATCCCACAAATAAATACATTAAAACAAATAAATTATAATATGATATTTACTAATTAAAATTTTAACAATCTTTCTAATTATTGTAAATAATATTCAGACTTAAATTTAGTCACTATTTTTAAAGGAGTAAAAGTGTATAGAACAAATTATTTCATCTCATTGCCCTCTCGGGTTTGAATCATTTAATTTTTTTGCATACAAAAAGACACTACACGTTTCTTGTGCAGTGCCTTTGGTAAAAAAGAAAATTCATTATTTTTTAATTTATAAAGAAATAATATTCATCTTTAAAAATATTATAAAACAAATTTTCTAATTTTTTCGTTCTATGTACTTTTATAGAACGAATTTTTCACTTTTTTCGTTTTATGCGTTTTTATAGAACGAATTTTTCGCTTTTTTCGTTCTATATACAATTTAAGAATTCTTTTAATAATTTTTTCACTTCATAAATCAATCAGATAAGAATATTTCTATGTATTCAGAAAAAACAAATATTTGATTTCTACTATATCCAGTTGTTTCTTTTATTATACTGACAGATTTCAACTCTTTTATTACACCATTAACAGTGGATTCTGGCATTTTTAATGTTTCAGCGATCTTTTTTCTTGTCGAATAAGGTTCATTATAAAAATAGTCAATTATTCTTTTCGCATTATCATACTTAACTTTTAAGTTTATTTTTAAAAAGGCACTACACATTTCTTGTGTAGTGCCTTTGGCGGAAACAGAGGGATTCGCCGTCTGCTTCGCATACTAGACTTCGCTTGCAACGCAAGCTCTGTCAACTCACTAAAAAAGCTCCACTGGAGCTTTTTCTTTACGCTCGTTGCCCTCTCGGGTTCGAATCATTTATGTTTTTGGCATAAAAAAAACACTACACGTTTCTTGTGTAGTGCCTTTGGCGGAAACAGAGGGATTCGAACCCTCGCGGCCCTTACGAACCCTAACAGTTTAGCAAACTGTCCCCTTCAACCGACTTGGGTATGTCTCCAATTATTTTTAATAAAGCACTTTGCTTTTAGCAAACAAAGTGCCTTTGGCGGAGAGGGTGGGATTCGAACCCACGGTACGCTCGCACGTACGCCAATTTTCAAGACTGGTGCCTTAAACCAACTCGACCACCTCTCCAAATTGTAGTCGTCTTGTCGACAAGAACTATATTAACATTTAATCTAGCTCTTGTCAACAACTTTTTATTTATAAATTTCATATTTCATGTAGGTTAATCAATCATTTGTCACAAAATATTTAAAAATATATATTTTGAGTACCAAGCATGTCTTATGCTGATT
>CAKPAA010000016.1 GCA_934132775.1 uncultured Clostridia bacterium
AGTAATTTGCGAACCCTTTGCAAGCATTGCACCTTTAACTTCTATCATCTTCTCATTTATAGCCTGTTCAACCTCACTAATATTAGACACAAACTTAGAATAATTCGCCTTTCCAATAGTACTTGTCGAACTGTTAAAAGCAATCGCTGCCAAAATAATTATTACAATAATAGTAATAACCAACGCAATAAGTGAAATACCACGTTCATTACATCTTAATTTCAAATCCCTCATTTTGAAATTCCTCCATTCTTTGTATTTGTTAAAGGTATTACTTAATATTCCAAGCTGCTGATGCAGAACCATCAGTTGAAATGTTTGAAATATCTAATAAATTGGCTGATATACAAATTACAGGACGAAGGCCCCACGAAGGTACGTTCACGTAGCCAGTCGAAACAACTGAGACGTCCCCGCCGACATAGGTAGCATAAGCCGTTCGTAATCCATAGCGAGTATTGGCATACTCAGAGCTCAAGGCGACATACGGCGAAGCGAGCCAGCCTCTATTCGTGTCATCTCCTTTTAGTATATCACAAATAATCGCATTGGTATCACTTGGAGTGTACCAGTACATTGTTTGTGTAATTAACACAGGTTCCTCTTTTGACTTCAATTCAATATAATCTGTTTCACTTGTCGATTGATGCGTTACTCCGTTTTTATCATCCCAATTGTAGAATCTTGGATATTCTACTCCACTTGCCAAACTTGCTGTATGTTTCTTAGCTGTGTATGTGTGTCCACCTGCTAATACATCTTTCAAATCACTATCTGCTGTGTCGGCTGAATACCAAGCCCATCTTGTTAAATTTGTTGATGGAATGTAATCACAAGCAGTATTCAAATCTTCTATTGTCATACTTCTTGCTACTATTCCCTTTTCTGCATTTGAATATAATGATTCGCATAATCTGTGTAACTCACTAACTCCATTAAAATAAGCAGTTGCACCTTTTAAAGTAACTTTATTTACGTATCCATTAGTTGTTAGCATTATTTTACCTGTACTTTTGTCGATACTCAAAATTCTCCAATTAGCAGTTGCATCTGTTGATAATACTTGTTTAGTATAGCCTGTCTTAGTTGGGTCTGTCTCAACATTCTGCACTGCTATTGGCTCATAATTAACATAGTCACCAACTTTTATTTTACTCGTTATTTCTTCAAACTCTTTCTTAGATAAACCACCGTCTAATAGCTCTCTATTTTCAATTTTACTATTTCCATCTATTTGCAACTTAAACGTTGTGCTAGCAACCGTTATATCAATATCTCCTGAACTTGAAACAAGCGAACTATCCACAAACTCTTTATCCCTTATATTATATGCATTCTCACTTGGGTATGGTGGCCAAATAAACACCTTACCATTCTTAGTTACAGCATACTTAACCTCAACATTGGTCTCACTTGGAGTATTCACTCTCATTACTGGTAATTTAATACCAATATCTGCACTTTTATCAATTATTGTATAATCAGGAGTTCTACTCTCAACAACAAAATCTTCATCTGTTTTTCCACCTTTAGCTACATAATTAAACGCCTGTCCATCAGTAATTTGCGAACCCTTTGCAAGCATTGCACCTTTAACTTCTATCATCTTCTCATTTATAGCCTGTTCAACCTCACTAATATTAGACACAAACTTCGAATAATTCGCCTTTCCAATAGTACTTGTCGAACTGTTAAAAGCAATCGCTGCCAAAATAATTATTACTATAATTGTAATAACCAATGCAATAAGTGAAATACCACATTCATTATTTTTTAATTTCAAATCCCCCATTTTGAAATTCCCCTTCCTTATGTATTTTGTCAAAAAACTATCATTAGTAATTTCTTTACTTATACTATAATTGTTTCCATAAATGCCTGTATTAAACATAATGAATTATAATACGATATTTATCAATTTAAATTTTATCAATCTTTTTAGTTATTGTAAATACATTTAAAGTCTAAATTTAGTTACTAACTCTTTTTTACTACTCTCCTACATCAATAAGCTTTAAACTAACACTTTCATAAATAGCAGCACTCTCTCAAACAAAACTTGCTTAAACCCAGCCACTATGTTCAAAGGAGTAAAAGTATATAGAATAAATTTTTTCGGCTCGGTTGGGTAGGTAGGAGAAAAAATTTTTCTATTACTTTTACGACGTACTATGCCAATAAGCCTCAAACTAGCACTTTCATAAACCTTAGTAACTCTCTTAAACAAAACTTGCTTAAACCTAGCCACTATGTTCAAAGGAGTAAAAGTATATAGAATAAATTTTTTCGGCTCGGTTTGGGTAGGTAGGAGAAAAAATTTTTCTATTACTTTTACGACGTACTATGCCAATAAGCCTTAAACTAGCGCAACACGAAAATCATAGTAACTAATCAAACATAGCTACTATCTAAAAAAGTAAAAATAACAAAATATATTTTTCCAAGCCAAAAAGACTAACCAAAACTCAGTCATTTATTCAAGTCTTATGCAAAACTCAAATAAGTAACAAAACTTCAATTAGTCTCCTAACTATCTTCAATATAATTTATAAAAAATAAAATGCCAGCAAAAACACTTGCAACTCTTCCGGCACAAGCACCAACACCATAAAACGCACTTTCATAAGAATCTGCTACCACATTTCTTTTATTTAAAAATTGGCTTGTGTGTGTGTGTGTGTGTGTGTACAGCCCCAACGGTTTCAAGTGTCTTGTTCATTTTACTTCTCCTCCTCTTTCGTTAATAATTCTAATCTTCGTAATCTATATAAAAATACAAATCCGTATCAGAATTTAGAAAAGTGCTTATTGCATCTTTGCACTCCTTAAACTCTTTCGATACCCTTGCAACATCTCCATTTTTCTTCCTTATCAAAACATCTGTATAAGTCAAATTCGAAACTACCTTGTTGCATTTTTTATCTTCCTGTTCATTAAACTTAGTATAAACTTTTTTTAGCTCTGGCAAATAGCGCCATCTATCACTAATTCTTTTATCATTGCAGCCAAGACCAATTTCCATTATTACCTTGTCACTATATGTATAAAGATCTTTGCGTGAGATAACTTCTCTTCTAAGCATTGCACCAAGTGTATCAGCTATAAATCTCATTGCAGCTTTTGCCTCATAAGACCTATATAGTTCGCCACACTCAATTCCTAATAAACAAAACTTCTTTCCAATTTCAGGAGTGTTAAAACAAAATTCCGGTATGTTCTCTTCATTAGGAACTATTAGTAAATCATCATACATTTCAACAATTTCTTCTTCGCTGCACATATTATTCAAAAACATTGTATGTAAAAAATATTCCAACGTGTGCGCACACAAGTACGGAACAACATTATATGCTATCG
Organism: uncultured Clostridia bacterium; assembly: GCA_934132775.1. Classification (GTDB taxonomy): domain Bacteria; phylum Bacillota; class Clostridia; order TANB77; family UBA1234; genus UBA1234. The sequence goes on from CAKPAA010000016.1 coordinate 3,358, forward strand.
GATATCTTGTGTAATCGCACATATCTTCTATTGAAAAATTATTATCCGTTAAATAATCAAATAACTTGTCAGATCCAACAATTGCTTCAAACACAGTAAGTGCATTTGCCTCTTTTTTATCATAATTTTTATTGTCCACTTGCTTTGTACTGTATGAAAATGCTGGCTCATCCATATCGTGCAACAATGCTGCTATTATCTGTTTCTTATTAGAAACAAAGTTATTTAAAATAAGTGCAACACCAAGTGAATGGTCCAAGGTTGAATATTTGTAATTAAACGTTTTAAAGCCAGAACGTTCGGCTCCACCATTTTGATCTATTCCATCTAATCGTTTAACCTCTGATATTTCAAGTAGCCTCTTAATATCTTCTGGTATCTCTTTGCCTTCACTATATATATCATGCAACGTTTTTATCTTTTCTGTTCTATTCTCTAAGTAATTCAACCTGTATCACCTCACTTCCCTAATGCAAGTAAATCACTTTATCTTTACCCTCATATAAAAGATTTTTACAAATTTTTTATTCAAATTATTCGTCAATTATGATTGAAGCCAATTATTATATGCTTCAATTATCTTACTGTTAACTTCCTCAGGTGTAAGATTTGTCGTGTATAATACAAAATCATAATTAGACATATCATCTTTTCTGACGCCATAAAGATTATAATATCTCTCATTTTCTAAATTAAATCTCTTTATTAAATCAGCTTTTTGCTCTTCAATTGTCTTAAAATTTTCTGTCTTTTTTCTGTCTGGATCATTGTATGCTCTTTTGGCTGCTTCGTCAATATCCACTCTCAAATATACCTTGAATGAATCTGGAACAGCATACCAACCAAGCCTAGCATCTATTATTAAATTTTCTCTATTTTCAGCATATTCTTTTGCGCTTTGTTCTATCTGTCTATCTATTTCTGGATGGTCTTCAACATATACATTAAATTCTGTGACGCTCATACCTTTTTCAGCAGCAAGCTTTCTAAAATATTCGCCATTCCTATATATTTCATATCCTAGTGTTTCCTGCATAAGCTTTGTAACTGTAGTTTTCCCACTACTTAAATCTCCTGCTATACTAATTATTTTTTTCTTCATTTCAAAGCTCCTTTCAAAAGCAAAAGCATCATCCTCTAACAATAACATAAATTGCATACATCACGTAAATCGCAAGTAGGCAAAATCCCTCGCCTCGACCTAATTCATACTTTTTACCACCTTTTGCATGCAAAACTAATATAATTGTCATCAAAAAAAATGTAAGTGCATCAATAACAAGCGAATCCATCTGCAATGGAATTGGGCTTATTGTTGCAGCAGTACCAAGCACAAACAATATATTAAACATATTACTTCCAATTAAATTTCCAACAGCTATATCTTGCTTTCCTTTTTTTATTGCAGTAATCGAAGTAAAAATTTCAGGAAGTGATGTCCCAACAGCAACAACCAATATTGCTATAAAAGTTTCAGATATTCCAAGCATCTCTGCAATTTTCTCCACTGCATCAACAGAAGCATTTGCACCAATAAACACCATAGTAAGCCCAAGTAACATTAAAAATATATTTTTAGTAAGTGTATCAATATCTTTAAGTTTCAACTTAACTTCTTCATTTTTAGCTTTTCGTTCATTCCATATATCTAGCCAAGAATATAGTGTGTAATACATAAAGACTGCAAAAAGTGATAACAAGATTAAACCATCTGTTCTAGACAATATATTTACAGAATCTCCAGAAATCCACTTATCTGCCATTAAAATCATAAGCACAAACGCTGTAAGCACTGACATATACATATCTTTTCTTACAGTCTCTTTTTTAAACTGTATAGGCTTTATGATTGCAATAACAGCAAGTATAGCACAAATATTAAAAAGGTTAGTACCTAAAATATTTCCAAGTGCAATTTCATTACTACCAGCTTGTGCACTTGTTAGTGCAACTATAAGTTCTGGCAAACTTGTACCAAACGACACTATTGTAAAACCAAGTAAAAGTTCATTTATTTTTAACGTCTTACCAATTGCAGAGCCAGCATCAACAAAGAAATCCGACCCTTTAATCAAAAGTAAAATTCCAACCGCAAGTAATAAAATTTGCCCAAATAACATATTGCTCCTCCTTGTTTCTCTTTTGTTTTCGTAAATATTATATATATTTTTTTATCACTTTACAACAATTTATTCACTTTTCATATCCTCTATTTTTTTAATCTCATCTCTCAATTTAGCAGCCTCTTCAAATTCCATCTTTTCAGCATATTTAAGCATTTGAGTCGTAAGTTCATCTATAACATCATCGATTGTCTTGCCCTCTCCAATATCGTATTTTTCAGATTCTTCCTCAACATATGTTGCCTTTATATCATCTCTAATTTTCTTTTTAATTGACTGAGGAGTGATTCCATGTTCCTTATTATATTCCATTTGAATTTTTCTTCTTCTATTTGTTTCGGAAATAGCCTTCTCCATAGCACCAGTCAAACTATCTGCATACATTATAACCCTACCCTCAACATTTCTAGCAGCACGACCTATTGTTTGAATTAGAGAACGTTCACTTCTTAAAAAGCCCTCTTTATCTGCATCAAGAATTGCAACAAGCGAAACTTCTGGCAAGTCAAGGCCCTCTCTCAATAAGTTGATACCAACAAGCACGTCATATTTACCTTCACGCAATTCTTTTAAAATCTTTAATCTCTCCAAAGTGTCAATATCTGAATGCATATATGTTACCTTAATATTTATATTTTTAAGGTAAGCAGTCAAATCTTCTGCCATTTTCTTAGTAAGAGTTGTAACTAGCACTCTTTCGCCTTTTTCAACAGTAATATTGATTTGTTCAATCAAATCATCAATTTGATTTTCAACTGGCTTAACATCAATTTTAGGGTCAAGAAGTCCTGTCGGTCTAATAATTTGTTCAACAACTCTATTCTTAGAATGTTCCAACTCATACTCAGCAGGTGTTGCGCTAACAAACACAACTTGATTTATCCTCTGCTCCCATTCCTCAAATTTAAGAGGCCTATTATCAAATGCAGATGGGAGCCTAAAACCATATTCAACAAGACTTTCTTTTCTAGCTCTATCTCCATTATACATAGCTCTAACTTGTGGCACTGTAGCATGAGACTCATCTATCATAAGTAAAAAATCTTTTGGAAAGTAATCCATCAATGTATAAGGCGCACTGCCTGGAGCTCTGCCACTAATATGTCTTGAATAATTTTCAATACCTTGGCAAAAGCCGGTTTCAAGCATCATTTCAATATCAAAATTTGTCCTTTGTTCAATTCTTTGAGCCTCAACAAGCTTATTTTGCTCTTTTAATTCTTTAACCCTCTCCTCTAACTCAACTTCAATAGATTTAACAGCCCTCTGCATTTTCTCTCTCGATGTTGCATAGTGCGAATTAGGGAAAATCAAAACGTGATTCCTAATACCTATTCGGTGCCCTGTCAATGGATTTATTTCAGAAATCTTTTCAATTTCATCTCCAAAAAACTCAATTCGTATAGCCTTTTCATTTTCATTAGAAGGATAAACTTCAACCGTATCACCTCTAACTCTAAATTTACCACGTTTAAAATCAATTTCATTTCTATCATATTGACGTTCTATCAACGTTTTTAAAAGCACATCTCTTTCTAATTTCATACCAGGTCTAAGCGAAATAGTAAGTCCACTATAATCATCAGGATCACCCAAGCCATAAATACACGACACACTCGCAATAATAATAACATCTTTTCTTTCAAACAAAGCAGCTGTGGCCGAGTGACGAAGCTTATCTATCTCTTCATTAACCGCCGAATCCTTTTCAATGTAGGTATCAGTTTGAGGGATATATGCCTCCGGCTGATAATAATCATAATAAGATACAAAATATTCAACTGCGTTCTCTGGGAAGAACTCCTTGAACTCCGAATAAAGTTGTCCGAGCCAAAGTCTTGTTATGAGCTAATATAAGTGTTGGTTTGTTAACATTGGCAATAATATTAGCCATTGTAAAAGTTTTACCAGAACCCGTAACACCTAGAAGTGTCTGATATTTCTTTCCTTCTTCAATTCCTTTACTTAAATATTCAATTGCCTGTGGTTGATCACCAGTAGGCTCAAAATTCGAATGTAATTTAAACATATTTACACTTCCTCATATCTTCATTATGATTACTTTCAACCAATTATTTATCCCTAAATTCGTTCCTACAAATCAAATTTTTATTGATTAAACTTGTTTTTTCCTTTTGGAACGAATAAAAGTCACAAATTTCAATATCTAAGATGAAAACGTTTACCTATCAAATTATCAAATACATAATCCTTAGATGCACTTTTGGTAGCTTGTGTTTTAATCTTCTATGCCTAATTTTTAGACTTCATCTATCATATGAAGTCTCGTTTTTCTTCCATTTGAAAGCATTTTCATCTAAACCATATTCACGATAATGTTCAACACAATAATTCATAAGCTCTGTAAATCTCATATTTTGAACATTATAGTTTTGTGCCATATCCATATATTTTTCAAATTTCTTATCTTTAGGAATTTTAAAATCTGAAGCTCCACCTTTTTGGCTTAAAAAAACTATCCATAAAGGCATTAGTCTTTTTCTTATTTTTTCTGCATCATAGTGTCCTTGTGAATAATTTTTATTATCTCCACCAAGTCTGCTCCTTAACTCATTGTCTATTGCAAGCTCAATCAACGAGTGACATACACCGTATTGTTCTTCAGACCATTCTTTTTCTTTTGGATATACACAATGCATTGATTCGTGCATAATATACGTAGCATCATAACTAATGTCTTTTCTTCCAGTGGTGTGCCCCCAAAAAATTTCATCTTTCATATCATTAGTTCCAGTATTAAATCGTGGATTAACTATATTTACTAAAATTTTCTTTTCATCCATAAATCCTAACATACTTGTGCAATAATCACTTATAATTGGTTCAAGTTTTTTCCATTTTTTAGCTACTTCATCTCTATATTTTAATGTTTCTTCATATAAAGATTCAAAGACATCACTTTCTAATATTGGTAAAAGATCACTCATTAACTTGTTATCTTCTAGCAACTCCTTATATATGCTAGGAGCATTAGTAAAAACTCTAGCAGCCTTAATAACTTTAGAAAATCTAGCATCTCCATCGAATGGTACAAATTTCATCTTTCTAATAACAGATAATAATAATACCATCTTATTTACTCTAAAAGCTTCTATATTTATCATATCATATCCTATCCCCTAATATACCAAACCTAGATCTTAATAAAATTTTTAGTTATCATTTTATTTCTCCAAATCATTTTAACGTAATAAAGTCTAGCTTTTACTCTTGAACAAATGAATTTGTGATTTTTATTTACTGACTAACGGTAAGTTCTTTTATCTTGTGTATTTTAACACTTTTTAGATATAAAAACAAGAGAAGCTATAAAACTCCTCTTTCATACCATTTACTTTTTGGTGTATATACACATTTTTGTTATTAGTATAGTTTGTATTTTAAAAGATATTCTGCAACATTTAATTAAAATTCAATTTTAAAAGTATATTCATTTTTCTCTTATTTCTATCAATTAAATTGCATTTCAACTAAGTTTGGATTTTCTGAACTTCCAACAACAGGAGTATTTTTGCTTGATTCTTTAATTTTTTCCATTTCATCCATTGTTAATTTAAAATCAAATATATTTATATTTTCAGACTGTTAGCAGAAATACTTTGTCAACAGTCTGTGTAATTACTAAGTTGTAATTATTGATATTTTCTTTTTAATTCGTGTTGTATTTCTTCGTCACATTTAATTTGTTCTTTTAAATTCCATTTTCCAATATTTTTTCCATCCTTTATAAACATAGAGCCTAATTGATGAAAGTAAAATTCAATATTTCTTTCATGAGCCTCTTTATATAAACTTTCAACTCAGTCATAATATATTGGTTTAATATCTTTTGCTGGATCCATTTCTCCACCTACATTAACGCATTTTATTATCTAAATACTTACTTAATGTTATTGGTCCGATTAAAGGAGAACAAAATACTTCTCTATGTCTAACTGGTGCTTCTAAAAAATGTTTCAGTCCAATATCAGCCATCTCTTGATTTTCTATTGAGATACTTATATGAACATTTTCCAACCATCTCCCCAATCATTTGAAACACATTGTTTTATTCTTTCTGGTCTTTTAGTTGTTAATACAAAAATGCAATCGTTTTTTCTTCTCATAAAATCCCAACAACCAGTTTTCCATTCATCTCGATAAATTACTATTTTTCCAATTACTAAATTATAATTCATTGCCATCCTAAATAAAGCTAATTTGCTCATTTTCATCAACAATCCAACTTTTCTGCTTAGCTTCTGTTATCTTATCTCCAACTTCACTGTCTCCAATTAAAAATGGAGAATTTTCACTATGTTTCTTCATATTTTCAATAACTAGCTCTTTATTAGCATTTGCATAGCAATACTTACATAAGTGTCCACAAGTGTTATAAGCTCCTATATCATTCCCCATAAGGCAATTACATTCTTGTCTTAATTTTTTTCTTTTAGGTGATTCTAACTTGCAATTTATTGATTTTTCAATAATTTCTTGGCTCATACATCCATTACATTTTAATCCATATTCTGATAAGAAAGTCTTTTCACAACAACTATGTATTACCATATCATTTTCTTTTCCTATTCTAGCAAAGTTTAAAGCTATTTGAATTTGTTCTTCTTTTGTCAGTGGTCTTAAATCCGGTGCATTTTTCTTAACTTTCTCATATAGGTCCAAAAAACTAATAGTACAATTATGAGTATACCCATTCAATTGCCTAGCCATATTTTCAAAACATTTTATATGTTTTTCTACATTAAAATCCTTATTTACGAAAATTGGATCATATCTCCACCCAATAGAGTTTACTCCTATATGATTTGACAATTTTTTAAAACTTTCTATTACTCTTTCTTTATTTGGTACAACTGTCTCTATGTCTTTTCCATAAGGTGTAATTGTCACAAACCAATATTGTCTATAAACATCAAGTTCATCTAAATATTTTAGCATTGGCTCTGGATTTTTAGTGCAAAAAGCTAAACAGTCTACTACATTAGGCGACAAACTATACTTAGTTACTTGTGATGGATAATATGGATTTCTTACTAATACAAAACCCTCTCTTATTCTATTCATCAACCACTTTGAATAAAAAGCTGGTATATCTGTTCTGCATCCTGTATTTATTATCATTTTTATTTACTCCTTAAACGTTGTTTTATACCCATTTTTTATCATTCATATGACTTACTATTTCTATATAATTTATTTCTTCTACTCCGAAAAATCAATTTTTTTACTTTTTTCGGAATAAAATATTTTTAGTTACTCATTATTTTTCGCTCAAACATATGAGTTCACCTCTTATGCTTTATTTTTAATTTAATGTATTTTTCCCACTTTTTCAAGGAGTTAAAAAAATTCGATTGACTTTTTATATACATCGTGATACATTCTAAAAGACGTTAACATATTATATAAGCCTTTGAAAAATTTTTAAAGAGACATAGAAAGGAGCTTGAATTCGTATGAAAAATCGATATCACAAGGTTTCTGAACTTTATAAGGAATGTCTATTCGAATTAGAGTATCTTGGATATATTTCATATCTTTTTCATATGAAATATTGTTCTTGGAATAATGAAACCAAGCAATACATTTGGGAATTTGACGGAATTCATCCTTCACAAGAACAGCTCAAATCTTTTGGAACATTTTTAATAACTATGAGCAGTTACGATGATCGGAGCACAATAATGCTAATTGCAGAAAATAAAGTCCCGTTTTACATTACAGATAGACTCCGTGGAGTAATGGCTACTCAAGTTAGTTGGCTCTCTGATTTTTTTGAAAAATACGAAAAATTGAACCAATCTTCAAAATTATACTTGGCAGATATTCACGATAAATTGGAAAAACAGAATAAAATTATAAGTGACAAGTTGCACGAAATTGAACAATGTAAAGAATATTTTATTAGCTTTTTCTAAATTCTAAATCGAGTAGAGGCTAGCTATTATTAAGTTTCGCCCCTCTCACACCACCGTACGTGCCGTTCGGCATACGGCGATTCAATTTATATTTCAATATGTACTTTTTGATATTGGTCTAGTAGAAATACTAGACCTCTTTTCTTAGTCTTTCTATGTTGATAGCATATTTTAACCAATCAGTTTTACATACTAGTTGATAACCTTTTCGAGAGCATGCTATATTGTGGGCAATATCCTCTCTCACTCCGAGCTGTTCTAGTGCTATCTGTCTTGACTTTATTCTTTTCCATTGTTTCCAGATAATAACTCTTATCCTTGTTCTTAGATGCTCATCTATTCTTTGAATTTCATTCTTCATATTGGCTACCTTAAAGTAGTTTACCCATCCAACAACTAACTGATTTATTTTCTTTATTCTATTGTCTAGCCTAATACTCCAGCTTCGCTTTGTTAGCTCTTTTAGCTTACGTTTTATCTTTTGATAGGATTTTAAATGTGGTTTTGGTTTCCATTTATCTTTACTTTTCCAAAAGCTAAATCCTAAGTATTTTGTCTGTGTTGGTCTGGTAACCTTACTTTTCTCTGCATTTACTTTTAGTCCTAGTTTCTTCTCAATATATTTTGTTATTGATATTAAAACTCTATTTGTTGCTTTTTCGCTTTTAACTAAAATTATGCAGTCATCTGCATATCTGACAAAGTTTAGTCCTCTTGCTTCCAACTCTTTATCTAATTCATTTAGCATTATATTGCTTAGTAATGGGCTTAAGTTCCCACCTTGTGGTGTTCCTACTTTTGTTGGTTTTAGTACTCCATTTTCCATTACTCCTGCACTTAAATATTTTCGAATTAGTGAAACTACATCTCCGTCTTTTATTGTTTTCCCTATTATTGTTATTAGTTTGTCCTGATTTACTGTGTCAAAGAATTTTTCTAAATCTATGTCTACAATCCACTCATATCCATCATTTAAATACTCTAATGCCTTTACTACTGCTTGTTCACAGCTTCTTCCCGGTCTAAATCCATAACTTGTTTCTCTAAATTGTTCTTCAAATATTGGACTTATTACTTGCACTATTGCTTGCTGTATTATTCTGTCCATTACCGTTGGTATTCCCAGATTTCTTTTCTTGCCGTTTTCTTTTGGTATTTGCACTCTCCTTACTGGTTGTGGTTGATATTTTCTTTTTCTTATTTGATTTAGTATTCTTTCTCCATTTTCTTTGATGTAATCTGATATTTCTTCTACTGTTATTCCGTCTATTCCTGATGTTCCTTTGTTTTGATATACTCTCTTGTATGCTTTATTCATGTTGTCTCGACTCAAGATTTCCTCTAAAAGTTCCATATTCTGTTTCTTCCTTTCCTATTCTGTGAATAGATAAAACATTTATTTTGAGTAACCATCTAGGATACGCCCATACTCTTCTCATTAACACATTCTAACTTTTATCTATCTCTTAAATTTAGTAGTGAAACACTACAAATTGTTCGGTCCTTCAAAAAAATTCTACTATGACCTTTGCTGACTTCTTGTGATAAACCTTTTTCGACCGTATTTCATTCTATGTACTTCTCGTCGTTTCCTAACTATTCTACGTTCACAAGACCTCACAGGGTAAGTCGTTTAATTTTCCTCTTTTACTCGCTTAATTTACTGCATAAGATTACGCATATCTTTTGGGCTTTGGCTTGTTATGTAGTCTTACCCGCTTATACAGCCTTAGTATTAAGTTTTTGTTCATCGAGCCAAGATTTTGATACACACTTCCTCCACTTCCACCTCACGATGGATAGCTTGTGCCTCTCTATGTGGTTAGCGATATGTACCCCCACTACGGATTTTCACCGATTAACTAAACGACATGCCTGTCGCACATATTAGAAACGACATTGCTTGGCTTTTTGCCACCGCAATGTCGTTTTTTACTTTTCATATAAGCTTATTTACTATCTGTCCAATTTTTTATTTCTGTATCTGATGCACTTGAACTAAATCTATGTCCATCTTGCCAAGTACCTGAATTTGCCTCTTTTTCAAGCAATTTTCCACTTTGCCCTAACCCTGATGAAGCAGATGTGCAAAATGGAATTACTGTTTTACCATTAAAATCGTTTTCTTTTACAAATGTGTTCACTGGCCAAGCAGAAATGCCCCACCATTTTGTTAATGAAAACTCTTAATAGCTTCCTCATCAATTTTTAGGTATTCCATATTTTCTTTCCATAGCACTAATTGAAATAATCCATTGCTTTCCATACTTACATACATCGACTCCATTAACAAGCTTACCATATGCGATTGCTTTTCTAAGTGTGCTTTCATTTAATCCCCATATTAAAGTTGCACCACTTAAAGCCATTAAGCCGTCAAATGGAGTCTTTATTGTCTTTCCATTTTCAAATAATTCGTCACAAGATATATCTATATCATCATTCCAAATTATTCCGTATCCCCCCACATCAACTTCAACACTATAAAACAATTCAATATCCTTTAAATCATAAAACATAGAATTTGTTTTAATCAATTCTGAAACATCGTATATTTTAGTAATACCTTCTGAAAACTGAACGGATAACTTATAATCTTTAAGTGCTGTTACATTTTTTATTTTATGAAACATAGAAATCCCCCCTTTATTCTAAGTGAACTTGTATCACACATCGCTTTATATTTTATCACTATATCGTGATAAAATTAATATTTTTTCTTACTAGAAGTTTAAATACCTAATTGCTTAAAAGTAAAATGATATGCTATACTTTCATTATAAATTATTATTAAATTTAGGAGCTGTATACATATGAAAAAAATTATAATAACCACTCTCGTAGTAATATTTTCAATTGTATTTATACAAAATTGCGTAAATAAAAATATTAAAAGAAAAAATTCTATATACAAAGAAGATAAAACATTCTTCGAAGAGCCAATTCAAACCGCCTTTTCTGGTGATAAAGAGAAAATAGTAATAAACGGTCAAGAAATTACAATTCAAAAACTATACAATTATGAAATCTCCGGCAAAGTAGTCAAAACTTACACATACAAAGATTACTACACTGGAAATGAAGTCTACAACACTATATCTAAAAAAGATGTTGGCATTGTTTATGGTGATTTAGTAAAAAGCGAATACTTAGATAATATAAAATTCTCTATGAATGGTGGTAGAAATTTAAGATACACATATAAATATGGTGAATGGTTATCTAAACTTGGTGGAACAGAAAAACTTATGACACTTTGCACTAATAATCATTTAATTACAGATAATTCAGATATTAGCCAATTAATAAAATACATCAATGAAGGCGATTACGTAAAAATATCTGGATATCTAGTAAATGTTTACTGGGATAATTCTTATTTAAAAACAAGTACAACACGTGACGATGATCAAAATGGAGCTTGCGAGGTAATATATGTCACTGGTGTAAAATGGTATAAGTGAAACAGGGACGAAACAAACAGGGACAGTCCTTTTTGTTACACTCAAACAATCAGAAACTGTCCTTTTAATAATGTTTTTATTTATTTTCTATTGCCCATAGTCCATGTTTATTACAATAAGCATAAATTGTTGCACCTCTTATGTTTTTAAATTTCACTTCTGGTTTTTCATTTGGTCTTAACCTAATCCTATAGCAAATGATGTGTTTGTTTCTTGCATGCATTTTGATATTTTTTTTAATTCATTACAAAACAACAAAGCATGCACATGATTATCCATAACACAATATGCAATTATTTCAATATCATTTTAAAAGTATTATGCCTTAAATAATATAAATATTTGTCTTTACATATATTATCTTTAAAAATAAATTTCTTTTCATCTCCTTGCACCATGATATGACAAAAATTTGATTCGTAATAATAACGTGGTTTTCTCATTCTTTTTTCCTTTCATTATTTCTTATTTTGCATTCGCTTTTTATAATTTTCACAAAAAGCGCCATTAGATTTTTTATATTAGATTAACAAAAAGAATTGTCCCTATTTGTTTCCCCTCTGTTTCCCCTCTGCTTCCCGTTTGTTTTTTAAAAAACGGGGGCAAACTATCTTTAAAGAATAGCTTTCCCCCGTTTTTTATTCTCAATATTTCAAGTATCAGTTAGTTTAACAAAAAGGACTGTCCCTATTTGTTTAACATCAGTATATGAAATTCTTATATCCGATTTACTATTATCATCCTTATTTGTTTCTTCATTTTGTATTTTTAAAATGATTTCTTTTAACATCTTTTTTTCTTGTTCAGATAATGAAATAGGCATGTTAAATTCGACTAGAGTCTTATCTTTAAAAGTTTCACCTGTAATGATACTTAATTTTGTATTAAGCACAGAAGTTATTGATGTTAATTTAATTGTATGAGTCATGTCAAATATACTACCAGGACCATAATCACCATTATAAAAATTCTTTGATATAACAATTTTCATACGTTTATCTCCTATTTAATAATAAAAATATATAAAGCATATATAGATAATTGTGCTAATGCAATTAATCTTGAAATTTTATAAATTGATTCAATTTTATTTCTACGCTCAATGCTATTGTAAAACTTTCCGATTTGTACTTCATTTTTTTCAGTATATTCATTTACATCATCTACATATACAGATTTTTGCGATGATTCACTATAATGAGAATATCTTCTTTCTAGTAAAATATTTTCATATAATTTATTCATATATAAATTTCCAAAAACATTTCCTAATATAATCGAGATACCAATATGCAATCCAGAAACAATATATTTATTTTGTAGAAAATTAACAAGTTGTAATGGTATTTTATCAATATTAATAAATAATAAAATTACGCCTATGTATGCAAAAATAAGTCCTATACTAAAATAGAAACTTTGCATCCTTAAATTTCTTCCTTTTATCGTTTTGTCATATCTTATTGGACATCTATCTAATATTTCTCTTATATCTAAATAAACTCTCTGAACTTCATCTCTTAATTCTTTACCATCTATACTAATATATATTCTATTATCATAAAAATCCATATTTGTATAAATAGATTTATATATTGAATTTTCAGAGAAATCATTTTTGCCAGAAAAGAAGCTAATATTTAATTTTAATGCTATACATTTAATATTTTTATTATCTTCTAACATAGTAATAAACCAGTCATATTCTCTTTCTGTCATTTTTTGCCATTTAGCAATTCTATTGTATATTCAATATGAGGAATATTTCCATCATATAATGGTTGCTTTTGATTAAACTCTAGCCCCTCATTTTTTGCTCTATCTTCTTCTATTAAATCAGAATATTTTTTACATATTCCCTGTAAATAAATGGCTACTTCTTTTATTGTGTCTATTGATATAATCCTGTTTACTACTTTTATTTCTTCTTGCATAATACAATCCCCCCCTAATTTATATGCTGTATATCTTTTACTTGAAGCATATTTAGTTTATTTTTTGTATTTTACTTTCTACAGTTTTTACTTTTCTTTTTAAATTATTAATTTGTTCTATATATAATGCTTCTAGCTCAGTTTTATCGCTTTCACTCATATCGCTTTCAAGAATCATTTTATTTTCATATCTATTTTGTAATTGTAGTAAACACTTATGTCTTTCATTCTTCTTTCTATACTCGTCAAATATATTTCTCTCTTCATTTTTACCATTTTCATTAGCAATAGTATCTTGAACAACTTTTATCTCTTCTTCAACTTTTTTTGTTTTATGAAAAATATTATACCACCAAGACTTTATTTTTGAAAAAATATTATTTTTTTCTAAACTATTATTCTGATTTTTCATACGATTCTCTCCTTTGCTGTGGCGATATATTAGCTTGTTTTGTTTCTAATTCAGATTGTCTTTCTCTAAGTAAGCTTTCTAATTCCTTTTTTTGATTTGATAATGCTTCTAATCTTGATTGTGGACGTTCAATTTCTCCAAACTCATTAATCCTAAATTCTCCATTATTTATATTTTCAGCTACCGAACCATTGCCTAAATCATTTTCAGATGGTGGTGTAAATATAGGAACTTCATAGCTTTGTGTTTCAATTTGTGGCAATTCTCTTTGTATACTTAACCAAGTATCTATTTGTACTAAAGATAATCCATTTTCTTCACTAAATGCTCTCACTTGTTCTTCTGGAATTCCATCTTTAATCATTTGGCAAACAGTTTCATAATTCATATCAAAGTTTGGATTTTGAATTACATATCTTCCTAATTCTGTACTTTCTAATCCAAACTTTTCAGCAATTTTTCCAGAAATAGGGTTTGCTGCATCTATGTATACTTCACTTATGTCCTGCCTTTCCATAATGGTACGCATCATCTGTTCAAAACCTTTCGTTGCATAACCATGTCCTTGTGCTTCACTTTTTGTTTCAAAATCTAATTGTCTGATTGTAGATATAGGTTGTGTATAATCACCAATCCTTTTTAATGTAAATACTGTCTTCGGATCATTTTCATCTAATAAAGCATAGACATCTGTGTCTAATGCATCATCTATAAATCTACATTGTCCTTTCAAACTTTGCACTTGTTCTAAATCCTCAATTTTCACAAAATTCATAGTATCTCCTTTTTGTTGACTTGTATTTTTTCGCTAAAGCTTGTCTGTCTTAAATGCAAAAACTTCAAAATTTTATTTATAATATTTTCTAATTTAGATTCTTTTTTGTATATAGCAACTTCTTTAATAACTTCCTTTGTAGTATTATCTGCGATATTATTATTAAAAGTTAGTTTTTCTTTTATATCCTCTTTGGCTTTATCCTCGTTCTTCTGGTATATACTTATCAACCTTTGTTTTTCCGTTTCATCATTACACCAATACATTAAATTCAAATATGAAATAAATTCTACTGTATCTGTCATTATTCTTTTATTATTTAAATTTTCTGTATCAAAATTACAAATATGTTCTACATTTCGATTATTCGCTATATACTCATATAATTTTATTGGTAATTTGTCTTTATATTCAGAACCTAACACCTCTAAAATTTCATATACTTCGGCGTACATATTTCTTTCACGAATCATTTTTCATGTTCCTCCATTTTATCATTTGTTTTTTCTTTTGATAAAATATGTCCTATTTTTCTATGCCAATATGCCAACTTACTCTTTTGAATAAAACTTTCTCCTGCATGAACTATATTATCTAAAATAGAACGATTTTGCTCTGGTTGTACTATTTGTTGAGTTCTTTTTTCATCATCTATTTCAACAAATGGAACTTTCAATTTTCTTGCTAGTTTTTTTGCATCTTTATACGATTTTGGATCATTAAATCCTCTTTGATTATTTACTATTGCAAAAGTACCAACAATTTCAAAATTTTGAGAATTAACTTCTGAATAATTTCCATTTTCTATACATTCTGCTTCAACTTGTTGAGGTAATTTTATTGGAACTTCATAATATCCATTTGGAGAGCTTCCTTCTCTTGCATAATTATCTGCACTTATATCTTTAGAATCTGCTCCAATAATAGTATTAGGCATAACAATAAATCCGTATCCTGTTTTATATGTATTAGTGTGTCTTTCTGTTATTAAAGAGGTAGAAACTGTATTGTGATAATATCTATCTCCATTTATCAAACCATCATGAACAAGATATTTCATTTTATCATTTGATTGTCTTGGATCATTTAAATAATTTTTCCAAATTTGTGTAGCCAAACTATTATAATCATTTAAATATCCTTGTAATGTTTGCAAATCATATATATTTGAATTTTTTACAACATCTGCTGGTATAATATCTTCAATTCCACTTTCTCTTATAAAAGTATCTATCTTATTTTTTATCGCATTTAATTTTTCTAGTTCTTCACCACTAAATTCTTCAGCATGCTCATTAGCAAATTCTATACTATACAAACTAGATTTTGCACACTCAAAAGTTGAAATATATTCACCAATATTTTGTTTAACCTTATTAAAACCTTCAAAAGCAGATTCAAATCTTATTGCTTTCTTAATTTGTTCTTCAAGTTCATTATCAGACATTGTGCTAATTTTACCTTGTATATCCTCAAATTTATCAGCTATCACATTATATCCTAATTCATTTTCATATCTTAAAAAATCTAACATTTCTTGTCTTAATTCTATAATCTCATCTTTTCCTTCATAAGCTTCTAATAAGTGTGTTTCATTACCACCTCTATAATTTAATAATTGAGATAATCTAAAAGCGATTTTTTCTATTTCATTTCTCGATAATTCACCAATATCACCATTTTTGTTATTAATCAAACTTGATAATCCATATTTTTGATACATCTTACTTAACATTTCATATTCTTTACTTGAATACATTTATCTCCCTCATTTACCTCAAAAGAATTTAACAAACTACTTTTAATACTTTAATTACTTCCTATTCAGACCTTTTAGCTTTATAATCAGCTTCCATCATTTCGTCATTCTCATCAAAAGTATACACAATTTCACCACCATTTTTAAATTTTACTATAAATCTATCTTCATTTTCATCTATTTCATTTTCGTTATTTAATGCAAATCCTTTAATTAATATTTTTTGATTTACTTCATAATCCATAATCATTTCATATACTCTATCAAAAAAACGATTAGCACCTATTGGAGCAAATATTTCTTCTGGCAAGCCTTTAATAAAAGCAAATATTGAAACATCACCACTTCCTTTAAAATAGCACACATTGGCATCCGTAAACGCTGTATATATAGAAGCAATGGCATGATCTGTATATAGGTCATCTAATTCTATTTTTTGTGGCAATAAATTTCCAATACCATATTTATCTATATTTTCGTATGCTTTATATAATAATTGTAAATATTTATCATCTATTTGTTCTAAATCTGCATTAAACCACATATCATCTTCATTAGATGATGTTCCTATAAATTCAACATCATATTCCTTTTCATCTAAATACAATTTACCACTATCTAAATCAACATCCCACCTAGAGTAATTCCCTAAATATTCTTTTAATTCTAATTGATTTGAATATATTTTTCCAATACACATAGCAAGAACATCATTAAAATTCTTATCTTCATTTAATTCTAATAGTTTCATTTTAAAATTCTCCCCTCTATTTATTATTAAATATATATAACAATATTTTCCGTAATTTATTTAATAAATGTAATTTTATTCTTTACAAGATAATCTACAATATAAGTTTTCTTGTCTAGAACAACAATATTTTTTAGTCCTTCAACAAAATCATCAAAAGAATTTGCAAAAACACGCATTATTTTCTCATCTCTACCGTAACTTATTATTTGTCCAATAACACCTTTTTTGTCTGGCACAAAATCAATACCAACAAAGTTACCACTATAATCTTGTATAAACGGAACTCTCTCTTTTACATACATCTTTCTTTTTATTCTTCCATCTATTTCTGACTTTATAGAAACATCATCTTCCGTATCAATTTCAAATTCCCCATATTCCATTTCAGAAATAACTTCAACTAAATTCATAAAAGTTTGTCCATTAATTTCTACATTTTTATTTTCTATATATAAATTTTTAAAGCTTTCTGGCAATTTACTATTTATAATTTTTTCTATTTGAGAAATGTGTTTTAATGCTTCACTATTCAAAGCATCATCTTTTATTTCTAATACTTCTGCACCAGTCTTTGCTTTCATAGATTTTAATAGTTTAAGTACATTTTTTGCTTTTTCTCCCTTTGTATAATCTAACATAGTTCTATTTTTCTTATCTAGCATATTTATATCTGCTCCATTTTCAATTAAAAATTTAACAGCTACAATATTATCTGTTTCGATAAAGCTATAAATAGATGGATAGCCATCAACTATTAAATTTGGATTTCCACCTGCTTGTTTTACTAAATTAAACAAATCTAAATTTTCCGAATAACAATATATAAAATATCATTTTTCCGAAATTGCTTCCTTGAAGTAATCATTATGTTTTTCATAAATATATGTTGCAATATCTGGAGCGTATTTGAAAGCGTTATAGAGAGCTTCATACTTTCTAGTATTTACTCTTATATCAGCACCTTTTTCTACAATAGCTTTAAAGCACTCCAAATTGTTATTCAAAGCACAAAGTTCTAAAGGTGTACCAATAAATTTTACTTGCTGATTTAATTCAGTTTCATCTGCAACATTCAAACGTTCTAAGATTTTAGTTGTATCATTTCTATAGCAAAAATATACTAACTTATCTTTAAATTCACTTTCTCTTTTTAATGCTAACTCAACCTTTTTATAATCAGCTTTTGACATTAAATTATATTTTTTATAAATATATACCAATTCATTTATTTCGTAATATTCCTTAGGAATCAATTCATCCCAAATTGATTTTTCAATAAATTCTCCATTTTCAAATTTAGCTAAATAAATTTCTTCTCTACCCAAATTCAATGAATTAATCAATTCTTTTGCCTCTGTATTAAAAAACATAGTAGCAATCTTATTTCCATCAACAACTCTGTGGCTATGAATAAAAACAGAATTACCATTACCCTTAAATAATGTTATAAAAACTATATCTGAAGGATATTTCCTTTTCATTTCATCTTTTATAGCACATTCCCAATTTTCTATTGTTATATTTTCCATAATACATTCTCCTCTATTTTATCCTCTGCCAAATTCTCCTCTACCTGTTTCATGTTTTTTTAATTTACTTTTATCACTAGCATCTGTTAATTCTGGTGCTTTATTCTTTTCTTGTTGCTTATCCCAAGCTTTTCTATTTCTTTCTGTTCGTTCTCTAGATTGTCTACGTGCATTAGTATATCCTATTTTTTCTCTATCAAATTTTGATTTGCTATGATCTAAATCAAAGTTACTCCATCTTTCCTCATCAAGTTGCCTTTCAAAGTCAAAAGCGCCATAAATATCAGCACATTCCTCTTCTAACATTTCATACACTTCTTCTCCAAATTCAGGCTCAGTTTGTAGCGATTCTCTACTAATAAAACCTGTTAGATGTCTAAGTTCAGATTGTAATTCTGCTCTACTCATATTGTTTTCACCAATAGTAAATAATTTTGTTCCTCTAATCCTATCGCCTAGAAAATCTCTTAAATCTGCCATTTCATCAATCATAAATTCTCCCTCTAACTCTGCAGCTAAAGATTTATCCGATGTTTTATATTCTTCAATCATAGCTTTGATTTTTTTGTACCTCTTTAATTTTTCTTCAAAGACTTCTTGTCTACTTTTTGTTTCCATATTCTTTACATCCTTTCAACACTCATTTATATTTCTCCATATAATCAAGTTGTTTAGTTAATATAGTTTCAAATTCTTGTTTATTATCTAAATCTTTAATCAATTTAGTTCGGCTTTGTTTTTCAATTAATATATTTTCTACTACTTCTAAAAACATTTTTCTATTTTTTTCATTGATATATTGATGTTTAACAATCTTCTTTACAACACTTTCAAATCTCTTAATATTGAAAGTATTTAATATCGAATATTTAAAAATCCCTTTAATACTATCTTCATATAACTCTTTATTTTTTAAGGCTTCTTCTAATGATATTATTATATCATTTATATTCTTTTTTGAGCCATCTTCATTATATTCATATTTTAGTATTGGCTTATCTAATATTAGTTTAGGCTCTCTTTTTATAATATTATTTATCTTTTTATTAAAGTTTAAATTAGGATAAGGATATTCCTTTTCAAATAAGCACCATTCATAATCTTCAAAAACTATTTGTTTATATTCTAATAAAGGTATCAATTCTGACTTACTATCAGTCTTATAACGGATTGTCAATGTATCTATATCATATCCTAATGTTTTTAAATAATCTATTGTGTTTTGAATCGATTCTTTTCTAGCTTCAATCTCTTTACTCAAATGCCAAGAATTTTTCTTTTTAAAATTTTTTATTTTATCAATCAAAATGTCTTCTTTAAATATTTCATAATTAGACTCACTATAATCATTTTTATTTATAAAAAAATACTGTTCAAAATGTACAAGTTCGTGCATGATTGTATTAATTGCTTTTACATTTACATTACTAAAGTTATAAATATTATTTTCATCTATGCAAATTGCTTTCTTTTTATAATTATGATTTCCTTTAATTGCCTCTAATCTTTTTGAATAGTTAAAATAATCAAATACTTTATATTGATTAATTTGTATATGTGATACAAAATCACAAAATACACATTCTCTTAAATCTGCCCAAAATTCAAAATCTGTAGAAATCACCGAATTAGGATTTAACATTTCACATATTAAATATTCACATATTTTTAAAGGTATAATTCCCGTATCTATTTTTATTTTATTAACTTCACTAATGAAATCAAAAAAATCAACTTTGTTTAATGTAGCTCTGCTTTTTATTACATCTTCATATTTGGTTAAATTGTATTCCTCTTTAAATTGTTTCAGTATATTTTTCACTTTTCTATAGTCTTTATATCTTTTTACTCTCGTAGCATTTATTATAAAATATGCTGTTCTAGCATTAACTATAAGATACTCTTTATTAGAACAATCTAAATATTTCTTTATATAGCTTAACAAATCTCTATCTATACCTTCTGAATAATCATTTAACATACTCATCTGTATATATGCTTTAAAGGTTCTTGTTAAATAGAACTCCTTGCCATTTCTTTCACACAATATTGCAAATTCTTTTATTACATTTGTTTTATTATTCTTTACTGTTTTTCTTTTTTCTCCTAATATTTCGCTAAGTTTTGCTTCCAGCTCACTTTCTAAACTATCACAAGAAAATATTTCTTTATATCTTCCAGCATAAATAATCTTAGATAATTCTTTATCTATTTTGGGGAATTTATCAATATCAAATTTTTGTTTTATATCATCCAAAATAATATCATAACTTTTTCTTTTGTTCATAATACTTCACCTCGATTATACACACTCATCTAGTATAATTTTATCATATATAACCCATTATTCCTAATAAAACAAAAAATTTCTTATAATAGTTATGCTGTCATACCTACCATAAGAAATTCATTGTTATATGTTTCAAAATCTATTTAATTAGAAATCACTTGAGATAACTTCTTTGATCTTTTTCTTGTAAAATATTCTTCTCTATTTCTAATTACTTCTTCTTCTCCTTCTTCAAAATATTTAGACCACTTTATTGGTAGTTCATCTATCGTTTTTATCTTTTTAATATCATTTTTATATTCTTTTTTCATTTGCCTATATTCTTTTGTATCATAATCGATTTTCGCTTCAACCGTTGCCTTATCTACTACCAAACTAGAATAGCGATTTAAATATAAAAATAAAGTTACATTTGTAATATTTTCTGCTTTAGTATTATTCTTACCTCTTTCCATAAAATACCACAGTCATTGAAACAAACAGGGACACAGGGACAGTCCTTTTTGTTACACTCAAACAATCAGAAACTGTCCTTTTAATAATGTAGGAATCAAAATAGCACTTATATAAATTAAAATTGTTTGAAGTATATCAATGCCTTTTGAAAAATATCTCTGTACCTAATATTTATTGCTTTTGCATTTTCCATTTTACAACCTTTTCCAATCTAGTATATGCTTTTGCACAGTTATTAGTCAATTATTTTTAATACATAAATTGTAATCATTAGCCAACTATTCTTACACTACTACTTTTAATATATATCAATCATTTTCTTCCATTTTAACATTGCTTTGATTTGTACTCATATAATCTATCCAATCATACTCCGCTTCATTTGATACTTTTTCTCCGCCTTTTATTATTATGCCACCAAGCCTCTCTTCCGCCCTGTTTTCTTCTATATCTTCTACATTTCTCATTATTAGTGTTCTAGTGCTGTTTTCTTCTATTCCGCTTCCATCATCTACTATTACATATACATCTCCGTTTGTCCATAATTCCACTTTGTGTAGTGATGAACCTGCAAAACCAAATGGTGAAAGTGTTTTTTGTACTTCTAGTTTTTTCACATTTGTTAAATCTAGTTTTACATCATCTTCTGTAACAGTATCAAAAGAGTAGTTATATAGTGTTATTTGGTCTAAAATTTCTTTTACAACTTTGGCGTTATTATAAAAGCTTATTTTAGATTCTTTTTCGACACGCCTTGATGGTAGTAAAGTTTCGGCATCTATCCAAAACTCATTTTCTTTAGCTTTGTCTTGTGCATCTGTAAAAACATAATATTTGCCCCATCCATTTTCTATTACATCAATATTCATCGTAAGTGCAAGCTCAAACTTTGAGGTTAAAAGCGCATCATATAAATCTAGATAAATTGTTTTTGATGTTGTTTCATCAAATTTCCTATTTTCTTCAATTTCATATGTGTTCGTATAATTAGTTATTTTTACAGTGTTTTTCTTATCTAAGTCGCTATAATTTGTCATAAAAACAAATTCTCCACTATCACTATAAAATGTTGTTACATCTTTAATTTTTTTATCTTTATAGTATTTTTCAAAGACAGATGTCTTTCCATCGCCCATTAGTGATATTTGCTCACTATATATGTTATTTCTGCTATATAGTTCTTCGATTTTTCTTTGTATCTTAGATATTATTAAAACTTTTCTTAGATACATTCCTAATATAATCAATATAAAGATTCCAATTATAATAAAAAATGTCCTTAATATATTTTTTCTTCTAAACTTTTTAAAATACTTTAAAGCCTTTACTTCATCATTCGTACTTTTATTTTCTTTTTTGATTTCTCCTAATCTTTTCTTGCACTCATCGCACATTTTTAAATGCTCTTCTACCATCTTTTTAGATTCGGCATTTAGCGTTTCATCGCTATATCCAAGTAACAAATCTCCTATAATTTCACATTCTTTCTTCATCTCTATTTTCCTCCTTTGAAACAAACAGGGACAGTCCTTTTTGTTACACTCAAACAATCAGAAACTGCCCTTTTAAAAATGTCTTTATTTATTTTCTATTGCCCATAATCCATGTTTATTACAATAAGCATAAATTGTTGCACCTTTTATGTTTTTTAATTTCACTTCTGGTTTTTCATTTGGTCTTAACCTAATCCTAGTAGTTTCATTTTCGGTTACTTGTGCAATCCAAGAAATATAGTGTTCTTCTTCCATTGGATGCTCAACTTCGCCAACTCTAACAATCAAATCATCTCCATTGTCTATTAGATAAGGCAAATGTTTTTCTTTCGATGCATCTACACTATTTGGTATAATTAATTGCATTGGTTTTCCACAACAAGTAATTCTATCTGGGTTGCCATCTATAAAACCAATTACATTTCCACATGTCTCACATATATAAAAACGAGTATTTTTCATATTTTCACCTCATTATATTAATAATTTTCTGCTTTTATTTCAAAATATGCTTTTGGATGTGCACATACTGGACAAATCTCTGGTGCAGACTTTCCAATCACGATATGACCACAATTTCTGCATTTCCAAATCTTTTCTCCATCTTTACTGAATACTAAACCATTTTCTACGTTTTCTAATAATTTTAGATACCTTGCCTCATGCTCTTTTTCAATTTTTGCAACCTCTTCAAATAAAAATGCTATTCTTTCAAAGCCTTCTTCTTTGGCCTCTTTAGCCATTCTCTCATACATATTAGTCCATTCAAAATTTTCACCAGAAGCAGCATCTTTTAAATTTTCTATTGTTGATGGAATGTCATTATCATGTAAAAGCTTAAACCAAAGTTTTGCGTGCTCTTTCTCATTATCTGCTGTTTCTAAAAACAAATCTGCAATTTGTTCATATCCTTCTTTTTTAGCCTTGCTTGCATAATAAGTATATTTATTTCTTGCCTGAGACTCGCCTGCAAAAGCCTCCATTAAATTTTTTTCTGTCTTTGAACCTTTTAATTCCATAATTTAATACCTCCTATTTTTTTCTTTGCATTTTCCACAAATTCCATATACAATCACACCATCTAATAAAGGATCCATCTCCGTTTGTTTAATTACTGATAGTTTTACATTTTTCAAATCGAAATCATACTCAAAATCCTTAACCATTCCACAATATTTACAAATAATATGATTATGCTTTTTGTGAATGTAATCATATCTGTCTGCTCCACCCGCCATAGAAATTTTTATAATGTATCCCTCATCCACTAAGTCTTTTAAATTTCTATATACTGTTCCTCTACTAACACTTGGAATTTTTTCCTTTATGCTATTATAGAGTTCTTCAGCAGTTGGGTGTGATTTGGAATTTTTTAAAATGCTTAACAAATCTTCTCTTTGTCTTGAATAGTTTTTCATAAACTCCTTCTTTCAAAAATAAGAATAATTCCTACTTTTCGTTTCTATTTTATATCTAACAAAAGTAATTGTCAAGAATAAAAGAAGAAACAAGCAGGGAGGGAAACAAACAGGGACACTCCTTTTCGTTACTTTTTATCTCATTTTAAAGTTTTTATAGTACCTATAAAATATTTATTAAAATCTAAAATCACCACTTGGTGGAGTTGAGACTTTTTCAAAACTGTCTAAAGTAGCTTTTGTGTGTGCGTAATATGAATGAACAAATGCCAGCGCAACACTTTCGGGATTTAGTAATTCTTGTTCTTCACCGCTGTCACATATATCTTGTTGCTTTGTATATGTTTGCATTGCCGAGAATGGTTTATTATCTGGAAAAATAGGATATATATATCCATATTTATCGGCATCATAAACCCTTTCAACACACCAAATTCCTCCGACACCTTTTTTGACAGGTTGAGATAACATCAATGTGAAGTATATATCTTTATCCTCATCCGTTTCTATTTCACCGTATGCACGGTATGGATAATATTTAAAATAAACATGATCGCCGCTATATGTTTCTGAACTCTCCCAAAATTGATCATCATCATATTTGTTAAAATCGTTCATTTGAATAATTGTTTCTATTGCACTTTTGCGACAAATATTTGACACGTTATTATATTGTTCTACATCTTCTATATTTAAAACCTGTAAATCTGGAGGGACAGTCATTATGTAATAGTGCTTTCCGTCAAATGCAAAAGCATACTCATTTATCGAATCACCACCAGTGAGATATTGCTCATAATCTGCTCTATCCAATTGTAAAACTGTGAATAAACGTCCAAAAATATAACCGTTTCTTTTTCCCTCTTCATAAGCTACTCTGTAATAAACGTCAAAAAGTGACTTTTCAAAATAAGGCTCTGCATTTTCAGGATTGACTATTATTTCATTTTCATACTCTACCGACAAAGACATGAAACATCCGTTTTTTTCAAAACTTAATGTTTTGCTTTCTCTTCTTTCTTTTCTTTCCCACTTAAAAAAAGTTTTTTTGCTACCATCAGTAAATATATACGTATCTACAAATATCCCTTTATGATTTTGATACAAATTTCCACCGTTATAATCTTCGACTATTTTAATAATTGGTACACTATTAAATAATTTAGCTTGTACCGTATCAATCATAACGATTCCAAATAAGACGATTAAAACTATAAAAGCACACATTAAACTTTTTTTCATTTTTTCCTCCCTTCAAATTTAAGATTTTTCACCATATACTTTTCGCATAACAAAGACATTTTTTATTAAAAATACAACATATAATATTAGCCAAATTAAATCAGTTATCGCTGAAAATAATTTTGTATGATTAGTATCTTCATAGTCTGTTTTTGCATTTTCAATCCCCCTTTCAAAAATATTTAATTTTACATTCAAAGCATTTCTCCCCTTAAATTATACCCTATACTTTGCATACAATTCAAGACACAAACAGCAACAAACAGCAGCAACAAACAGGGACAGCAACAAACAGGGACACTCCTTTTCGTTACACTTAAACAAACCCTCTCTCTATTTATACCCTTTCTTCCTAAGTCTTCTATACAGTGTGATTCGTGATATTTCCATCAAATTTGCAATTTCACAATCAGTTACTTTACATTTTTCTTTCATTGTTTTATATATTTGTACCGTTTTTTCAAGTTCATCATCGTTATTTTCATATTTTTTTCTAACTGCGTGAAAAGACTCCATAATATCAGCTTTTGAATACTCATCATCCATAAATTTAGTGATTGTATTTGTATTTTTCAAAATATTCCTAATATCATCAGGATTAAAATCACAAATCTCAAGCATCCTTTCTTGTATACTCATATATGAATTAAAGCTTGAATATTGATATTCGCCGGCCTTATCACATATATTAGCCTTTATCGGATTTTGATGTATATATTTTATACAGTTTAATAAATAATCTTTCGTATATATACTTTCACTGCGAAATCTTTCTCTAAAAACATGTCCAATCTTCTTTCTTCTATTATTGAAAAATATAGCAAATGATGTGTTTGTTTCTTGCATGCATTTTGATATTCTTTTTAATTCATTACAAAACAACAAAGCATGCACATGATTATCCATAACACAATATGCAATTATTTCAATATCATTTTAAAAGTATTATGCCTTAAATAATATAAATATTTGTCTTTACATATATTATCTTTAAAAATAAATTTCTTTTCATCTCCTTGCACCATGATATGACAAAAATTTGATTCGTAATAATAACGTGGTTTTCTCATTCTTTTTTCCTTTCATTATTTCTTATTTTGCATTCGCTTTTTATAATTTTCACAAAAAGCACCATTAGATTTTTTATATCAGATTAACAAAAAGGATTGTCCCTATTTGTTTCCCCTCTTTGTTGCTTCCCGTTTTCCCGTTTGTTAAAAAAACGGGGTCAAACTATCTTTAAAGAATAGCTTTCCCCCGTTTTTTATTCTCAATATTTCAAATATTCAGTTAGTTTAGTTTAACAAAAAGGACTGTCCCTATTTGTTGCTCTCGCAATATCTCATTAGTATTGTTGCTAGTTGTGCTCTTGTTGCATTTCCTTTTGGTGCTAATTTGCCATCGCCAATACCGTTTACTAAGCCTGCTCCGCAAGCCCATTGCATTGAAGATACTGCGTATTCTGATAATTCTGATATGTCGTTATAACTTAAGATATTTGTATCTTCACCTACTGATGTATTATATTTTTTGTAATTTGAATAACGATACATTATTGCTGCTAATTGCTCTCTTGTTATTACGTCATTTGGTCCAAATTTTCCTTCGCCGTAACCATTTACAATTCCATTTTTCTCTGCCCAAGCTACTGCTTTTGCATAATACTCTGTATTTGCTACATCTGTAAATGTGCTCATTGAAACTTCTGGCGAACCTTCTAAACGATATAGTATTGTTACTATCATTCCTCTTGTTGTATTTGCATCTGGAGTAAATTCATCGTTTCCTGTTCCATTCATTAAGCCTTTATTTGCTACATACTCTACTGCTTCATAATACCAATCGTTTTTCTTAACATCTTTGAATGTTTCTTTTTCTTCTGGTTTTTGCTCTGGCATTTCTACTTTCTTAAATGTTGCTTCTATTGTATGTTTTTCTTTTACATTTTTAAATGTATATTTTGCCACTGCTCCTACGCTCTTTCCGTCTACTAATACATCTGCTATTTCATAGCCTTTTTCTGCTTTTATCTTAAATGTTTGGTCTTCACCTTTTTCTACTTTTACTACTCCATTTGGCGTTATGCTTCCGTTTTTACCTTCTGTTACTGTTATCTTATATGTTGTTGTACTTGTGCTTCCGCCACCTGTGTATTTTCTCTTATATGTTACTTCTACTGTCATCTCTTCTGTTACTGTTATTTCTATTTTGTTATTTTTTACTTCGCTTGTTTTTTCTACTTCATTTACCATTACTTTGCTTACTACATAGCCTGAGTTTGGTGTAAATGTTATTTCTTCTTTAGTTCCTTCAATAACACCTATTTTACTTGGTGTAATTGTTCCATTTCCACCATTAACTGATGTTATTACATTAAACTTATCTTTAACATTAACTTTAATATCAATATCAGTTATTGTTTTGTAGTTTGTAGTATCAACTGGAGTATATGTTGCCTTATATGTATTTGTTCCAGCTGTTAATACAACTGTTGTATCATTCCAAGTAAATCCACTAGGTAAAGTTACATCATTTAATGTTTCTCCTTTTACACCAGTAAGTCCAGTTGGTACTGTATAGTCTGGTGTTGCTTGAGTGATTGACCAATTTAAAACTAAATCTGTAGTTGTAGCATCTTTCCACTCATAATTAGATATATCTTTAATTTTTGCAGTAATAGTATTATTTGATACATTTTTTGCTGTAGTAATACCTGATATTTCTATTTTATCATTTACATTATTTAATGTAGGAGTTATATCTGTACCTGTATATTCAAAAGTATCTTTAACTAGAGTTACTTTATCAAGCCCAGCTTTTTTAATGCTAAATTCTACGCTATATGTTCCTACATAACTTGTGTTAGCTTCTGGCACCTTATATGTTACCTTATAAGTTCCAACATTTGTTGGTGCTGTATCAGCATTATATGTTGTAGAACCTGTTCCTTCGTATTTAACTTCTAAATCACTTACATTTATTGTTCCAGCATTAACAATAATTGTTCCTGTTGGTTTTTTAGGTGTTCCATCATAAGTAAATTCTTCATTATTGTTAAGTCCTGTAATATTTACATCAGTTTTATTTATAACATGAACTATAAAGTCTTTTGATGTTTCTTTCCATTCAGGTGTATTATCTCCACCACGATCTGCTTTTACTGCTGTAACAGTCATTACAACATCACCTGCAGTTGCTCCTGCAACATATTCTTCATTTGTAGCATCATAATTAAGTGCTGTTCCTGATTTAATAGTAAAACTAATGTTTCCTACATTTCCGGTTACTGATTGTTCTAAATAACCTTTTGTTATAGAACCATTAACTTTTACATATTGATCAGCAATTGCTAAAGGTTGCTCTGCACTTGTTACTTCAAGTGTTCCATTTTCATGTGTTCCCATTGTATAGTTAGAAGTAATATCTTCACCATTTTTCACTACTTTAACATTGCTTACAGTATTATTTGAAGAACCTACAAATTTTTGGCTACCAGTAATTGTAGCTTCTAATGTATCGCCAGTTAGTAATACACCATCAGTATATGTATAAGTATTTTTTGTTAAATCTGTACCATCATATGCTTTAGTATCTGAACCAGCTGTTACAACTATTGGTGTTGCAATTTGGTTTACTGTTAATTTACCTGCCGCTCTTGCAATATTAGAATAACAACTTGTTACATCATCTCCATTAGCATTTGTTATTGTAATTTTTCCTATTGTATTATTTTCAAGAGCAGTATCTTTAACATCTTTTACTTTACCAGTAATAACGGCAGTAACTAAATCACCATTTGGCAATTTATTGTCAGTTACTGGACTTCCATTGTTTGCCCATAACACATCATAAGCATTTTTTGTATGTTCTGATCCATCATAAGTAAATGTTTCGTCATAGCTTTTAACTTTTACTTCTGTAGTAATTGGTGTGATTGAAAAATCAACACTAGCTTCACTTGCTGTATAGTTTGAATTCTTAATTTTCAATGTTGCTTTATATTCACCTACTAATTTAGGTAATGCTGTTCCTAAATTTGTATAAGTACTGTCTTCGTTTTTCTTTGAATAAACAATTTCATAATCAGCAGCTGTTAAACCATCAACCCCTGTTGCTGTTGGAGTTTGAGCTGTACCATATTCCCATGTGCTAGGAACGCCATTAATTCCTAGTCCTGTAAGTTCTTTTGCACTAACATTTAATGTAACTGTTGCCGTATATGTTTCATCGTTTGCATCTGTTACAGTAATTGTTGCTGTATATTCTCCAGCATTAAGTCCTGGCTTTGCTTTTACTTTAAAGTCGGTATTTGTTGCACCAGCACTAACTGTTGGTGATGTACTAGGTCCTTCAACTATAAAATTAGAACTATCTACTGTTACACTTTTTACTTCTAAAGCATTTTCGCTAATATTTTTAATTGATATATCATTAAGACTAGGTGTTGCATCATAAGTTTCATTTATTTCTACATTAGTTATTTCAAAACCATTAACTTTTTTTATAATAATATAAGGATCACTTCCTCCAGATGAATAGAAATCATCAACCAAAGTATTTCTATCTGCTTCAGTTAAAACTGCAGCTCCTGTTGTATAAGGTAGTTCTTGGAAATATGCTTTAGAATTAGGATCAATTACATTATCTAATTTCATTTTTCCTAATTTATTATTTCCTAATTTACTTGTAAGTCCCATAGCTTTCAATGACTCAAAATTAAAATTGAATTTAATATCTGAATCAGAATCTGAACTAGTGCCAAAAAGAGCCTTCTGATCACCGACTTTAAATACAGCATCTTTTACTTTTACATCGACAGTAATATTTCTACCATTTGTATAGTAATCATTGGTAAATAAAGAAATAAAACTAGTTGATGAACTAATTATCTCATAATATCCACCATCAATAGTAAGTCCAAATTTTTTAATTTGCTCATCATGGATAACATCATAAGTAGTAAAATTAATGCTTTTTTTTGTAAGAATCTTACCAGTTTTGCCAACACTACTATCCTTAATTGTTAATTTACTATTAAAGTTATAATAGTAATTGTTAATTGATTCATCATAAGCTGACTGTCCATAATTAAATGAAAGGCCTTCGGAACCTGTATCTAATGTTTGCCCATTTAATTCAAGAGTAATGTCATTTACAACATAAAAATTTAGGAACTTTGTTAAAGTAATATCATTTGCCAATTTTACTTCATATATTGCAGGATCAACCCCTTTTACTGCATCTATTAATTCTTGTTCTGTTGATACAAGCACACTTCTAGGGTTTGGTTTTATTTCAAAAGTGGTTGTTACATCACTAGCAGAATAATTAGTACTTGTAACACTTAATGTTGCCTTGTATTTTCCAACTGACGTAGGTTGCGTTTCACCTAAACTTTCGCCTGTTTCTTTTGAATATGTAACTTTATATTCTTCTGTTGTAAGTTTTTCTACTCCAGTTATAGTAGGAGTTTGAATTGTTTCTCCATATTTCCAAGTATTAGGATCAAAACTAATTCCTAATCCTGTAAGTTCTTTTTTACTAACATTTAATGTTACTGTTGCTTTACATGTTTCACCGTTTGCATCTGTTACGGTAATTGTCGCTGTATATTCTCCAGCATTAAGACTTGTCTTCGCTTTTACTTTAAAGTCGGTATTTGTTTCACCGATACCAATTGTTGGTTGTGTATCTCCAATGATTTCAAATTTATCTGTATTAGATACTGTTACATTAGTAATTTTTAACTCATCAGCACCAATATTAGTAATCTTAATTGTTGCTTTTGGCACATCAGTATATCCAAATGTAACATTTGGTAATGTAACATTATCAACACTTAAACCTGTTTCTTTAGCAAGTTTAATATATTGCGGATAACTATCACTTGTATCAGTTCTAACATCCATAACTAATTTTGTTCTATCTTCTAGTTCAATTACTTGATTACTATCAGTATAATATATTTTTGTATCACTTGGCACTACTTCATCAAATCTTTTCTCACCTAAAATATTAGATCCTAGTTTAACACCTAGACCTTTTGCCATAAGTGTTTCAAAATTGAAGTTTGCCTTCATATTAGTATCGTCAGATGAAGGGAAATGAAATATATTACCATCTACTTTTCCAACTTCAAAAACACCTTTTTTTACATTAACATTTAAAGTAATGTTTTGTTCCTTAGGTTCTGAATCAGAAAGTACATCAAATACATATTCATCCCACGAACTTGTTCTAGTAACGGCATAAGTTCCTCCATCAATTGTAAAACCATAAGTCTTAGGTAAATTTTTTAATTCTTCAGCCATATATAAAGTAGATAGTCTTACTCTGCCATTAAATCCTACTCCAACTATTTTACCACTATTACCATTGCCACTATCTTTAATCGTTAGATTACTTCTAAAATTATAATTATTTTCATCTTTATAACCATAATAGAATGTTAAATTATGTTCTGTTACATCAAGAGTATTACCTGCTAAATCCAAGGTAACATTACCTAAAACATAAAGTCCAAGAAACTTTGTTAATTTAATATCTCCACCTAATTTAATAATAGTGTCTTTGCTATTATTAATTTGATTAGCTGCATTTATTAATTCATCTTCTGTTGTAACCGTTAATGTTTGAACTTCTTTTTTCTTAACTGTAATTGGACCCCTATAAGTATTAATAGAATCAAGCGTTGCTGTTCTATTTGCTATTTTAGTGCCTTCGCTATCATGATACTCAATAACTGAATCAGCATCAATTATGTCATCAACAGTTAAAGTAGAACTTTTTATCAAAAATGTTTGTGAAGGTCCTTTTTTGCTTTCTTTAGTTACATTTGAAAATTTTGTTGTTTTATATGCTCTAGTATCTACCATTTCATAAAATCCAGTAACTTTTAGATTTTTAAAAACTACATTATTAAATCTGTAAGTACCAGCGGTTTGCCAAAAACTGTCAAAATCTTTTATATATTCAACATCTACACCATCCATTTCAAAATTAACAGTATATTCAGCCTGCATAATTTCGTTGTAGATTGGTGTTGTGCCTATATTTTTTAAAAGATTAAGTTTTGCTCTTTTAGAACTATTTGAATTAATGAATTTTAAGTCTAGACTATTTTTATATATTAGTTTAAACTCATAATGTTCCGGCACAGTTAATGTAAACCCATTAAAATCCAAAGTTTTAGACATTTCAATATCGAATCTTGTATTAGAATTTTCATCTAATGTAATGTCACTAGTAAGTTTAACTACGTCTGTTACATTATCACTCATTTTATCAGTTAAATCTGAATAATTATTAACTTCTGCAGTTGTTGTTGCTGCATTTACGTTTGTAAACCCAACAAGCATAAAAGATAACACCATAATAAATGTCGTTATCAAGTATTTTGTTTTATTTTTCATAAAACTTTTTTCTTCCACTTTTGTCACAATTAAAAACCTCCTTAATTATTTTTATTTGCAAATTTTTATATACCTTTTTAAGCCCACGCATCATCTTTTTTTGGTGTTCTAATATCAGGCAATAAATATTGTTGCCACCAAAACCATTCATTACCTTTCTTTCTTAATTTTATTTGCCTTGGACTGTCTGCTCCAGATGAACGAATCTCAAGCATTGCATAACCATCTTCACTATACGAATAAGCATATTCAAAAACTTTAATCGTAAGTGGAACTGGTGGTGTATAATCATTTTCTGGGCTAGTTCCTTCAAAATATGATCTTGGAACGTAAGACTTTCCTTTAAGCCTATCTCTTAAAAATTGTTTATCATATTCTGTTAAATCCACAGGCCCTTTTAGAAAATTTATCATTTCTATTGCACTATTAACATCTTTTTCGTATCTGCACAAAGCTAAAACTGTTAGTGCTGCTGTCATAAACGGCGTTTCTAATTTAGCTTCCGGCAACGATTTTAGTTCATCCAATGTGCTTGGTATTTCACTAAATTCAAATGTTTCCGTTTTAAAATTCGACACTTCTTCTCCTCCTTTCTGTTTTTGTATTATTCCATCAAATCTATTTCTTCGCCAAGGATATTGGTTCCTTCTGCTGTATATTTGTCTACTGCATACCAATCAACAGTTGTAGTGTGGTCGTCTACAATATCATATAAATGTATGTTTATTATATTCTCATCTTTTTCGTCAACAAATGCTTCTGCATGTGATGGTTTGTAGTTGTATTTCTTTGTGTAATATATTAGTGCCATTTCTTCTAATTCACTTGTCGAATGTCCCTTATATACCATTCCGTCACCATCAAGTACGTCAATTTTTATTTTTTTATTCTTTACAATATAGAATATAGCAAATAATACTAATATAAAAACTATTGCATACCTCCACCACTTCATACCATTTCCCTCCTTAGCACCATTTTCGTTTTAACATCTTAACAAAAAGGAATGTCCCTATTTGTTTCTCACTTTATTAAATTTAGTATTTCTTCTTTACTTATTGCTCCAACATTTTTTGTAATTTCTTTTCCGTTTTCAATAACAACTAAGGTTGGAATATAGACCACTTCATATTTTTCAGCAAGTTCCTGATTGGCATCAATATCTACTTTTACAAATTTTACTTCTGGGTTTTCTTTAGCAACTTCTTCGATTATTGGGGAAATTATTTTGCAAGGACCACACCATGTCGCATAAAAATCTACCAAAACCTTTTTGTCACTATTTAATACTTCGTTTTCAAACTCACTTGATGCAATTTCTTGTACAAATCCACTTTGTTCTCCTTGCTGATTTTCTTCTTTTTTAAATATTGTTTTTGAAGTTAGTAGTAACACTACTATTAAACAAATCGCAATTATTCCACAACTTTTTTTATTCATGCTTTTTCATCTCCATTTTAAATAAATATCACGTATACACCCATTACAATCAAAATAATTCCTGAAATTATTTTGATCGTTTTATAGTTTTTCTTTATGAGATTATAAAAGTTTTTTAATTTTTCAATCAAGACTGCCGAAATTATAAATGGTATTCCAAAACCTATAGAATATACCAGCATCAATAAAATGCCTTGTAAGATATTTTGCTTGTTCGCAATTAAAAGTAATGCTGACCCTAAAAAAGAGCCTATACATGGTGTCCAACTTATTGAAAACATCATTCCAAATAATATTGTTTTGAAAAATGTAAAATCATCAATTTTCTTTTTTATTCTAATTTCTTTATTTAAAAACTTTATTTTAAGTATTCCCATATAGTTTAGCCCAAGTATAATAATTACAACTCCAAATAAAATCTTAATATATTTTTGTATCCTTAAAGCTAGTGCCCCCGCATAACTTGCAATAATAGCAAATAAAATAAATATAATTGTATTGCCAATCACGAATCCAATAGAATTAAGTAATGCCCTGCTCGTTTTTGAATCTTCTTTTCCAGCAAAATAAGAAATGTATATTGGTAGCATTGGCAAAACACACGGAGAAATAAAACTTGCAATTCCTTCTAAAAACGTGAATAAAAATTCCATTCTTTCACTCTCCTTTATTCATAAATCAAAGGAGCAAGAAAAAACGGCAAAAGTTGTCGTTTTTTCTCCATCCCAAAATTACACGTTTTTCCTTCGTCCCCAAATTTTCAAAATATTATTTATTTACTTTTTTTACACATCTGATTGAGATTGCCAATGCTTGTTCTCTAGATGCGTTTCCTTTTGCATTAAATTTGTTTTCTCCTACACCTTTTATTATTTCTATAGAAGACATATAATATATGCTATCTTTTGCATATTCACTAAATTCAGAATCGTCTGCAAATAATTTAGCTGATTCTGGTCTTGATGTGTCTTTACCTGCTTTTGTTAATGCTCTTGTCATCATTGTTGCCATTTGCTCTCTTGTGATTAGAGCATCTGGTGAAAATGTTGTGTCTGATGTACCATTTGTTATTCCAATATTATATGCTTTTAATACTTCTTTATCTTTAGTGTCAGTAAATGGATTTTTAGCAATTGGAACAGCCTTTTGTCCTGTAATTTTTTCATACATTTTTACTACTGTGTGTGCAAATTCTTTTCTTGTTATGTTTTTAGTTAAATTTGCTTCATCAAATATTTCTGGAATCAAATTTTCTTTGCTTGCTTCTTTTAGTTCTGGCTCTGCCCATTTTGATGCTTTTGACCATGTGTATTCTTCAGATTCTTCTATTTTTGGCATAACTACATCTACATATATTCTATTTTTATTTGAGATTGTTACATATTTTGTTTCTTTTATACCATTAATTGTTCCTTTAAGGTCTTTGGCAAATGTGTATCCATCTTTTGCATATAATTCTACTGTTACACGGTAGTTTTTCTCAGCTTCAAATTCATCATTTGGATCCATCATTTTCAGAGTAGCTTTTGCGTCATCTTTTATATCTATTTCCATTTCAGCTGTATATGGAGCTCCTGATGGAATTGTTAGTTTACAGTTAGAAGCTTTTTTTCCTGTTTCAAGATTTGAAACTTTTACTTTTACTTCTTTTATTTCTTCTACTACTTCTACCTCAGGTAAAACTATATCTACTACCATTCTGTGTTTACCATCTATTTGGCTATATCTTGTTTCTGCGATATCGTTTATTGTTCCTTTTAAGTCCTTTGCAAATGCATATCCATCTTTTGCAAATAGGTTAACCAAAACACGATACTTTTTACCACTTACAAATACATGGTCGTTTTCTAACCTTGGAACACTCGTTGGTGTATTTTCATACATTTCTAATTCGGCTGTATAAGGTGCATCTGCTGGTACTGTTACTTTACAGTCAGAAACTTTTTTGCCTAATTCAATATTTGAAACATTTAGTTTTACTTCTTTTATTTCTGTTGCGTTTTTTTCTATGAAAAACTCTTTTTGTACGTAGTACACACCTGATTTTGTGTATGTTGTAGCATTCTCTCCGTTTATTGTTGCTTTTAAGTTTTCAGATATTTGGTATTTACTATTATCAGTAGAAAGTAAAAATATGCGTAAATTATATCTGCCTTCTTCAAATGTGTCCTTTGTGTATGATGAACCATTTTTATCATACCAATATAAGTAATTTACTTTTAACTTATCTGTTCCTAATTTTGGAGATCTGTCTACTTTTCCCCCATATACTGGTTCTGTTATTGTTACAGCAACGTTTTCAATTGTTGTTACTGTACCAGTGCTAGGATACATATAAGACCCTTTTCCGTTTGGATAAACCCTTTCTGCATTAACCACTCCTGGCACTGCTAAAACTGTCAACAATAATAATACTACTATACTTTTTTTGATTTTCTTCAAAATCATTCCCTCCTTTTATTATTTTGGTAATGAAGGCTCTTATTAGTTTTGTAAAAGTCTTCATTATACAGACATCTATATAATTTATAACATATTGACACAAAAAAGACTATCCACCCAAAAGGACAAAAAATGTATTTTTTTTAACCAATTAGGTCAATTTTATCATAAACATTTACTATATTTTTAAAACCACTTTTATTTGTTCAAATATTATGTTAAAATACTAGTCAAAGTTGTAAAAGGGGGAAGTGTTTTGTATAATATTGTTATCGTTGAAGATCATAAACTTTTAAGGGATATGATTAAAGATTCTCTTGAAAATGAAGAAGTCTTTAATGTTGTGGCTACATTAAGTGATGCTAAAGATGCTTTTGAGGTTTGTAAAGAATATAAGCCAGACCTCGTTTTAATGGACATTTGTACCGAAAATAATTCAAATGGAATTGCTTATTCTAAAATTTTAAAAGAAACTTTTCCTGAAATAAAAATAATTATTATGACTGGAATTATGGATATAAATTTTGTAAATGAGGCTAAAGAATTTAATATTGATAGTTTTATTTACAAGAGTGTTACCAAAGAAACTCTTATAACTGCAATTAAAAATACTTTAGACGGTTATTCTATATACCCAAACGAAAAAACTTTACCTTACGAAACTGCAATTCTTCAAGATTTAACTAGTACAGAGCTTTTGGTTTTAACTAAATATTGCAAGTTGTTAGACAGAAAAGATGTTGCTAATTCTCTTGGAATTTCAACTAGCACATTAAAAACACATATATCATCTATTTATGCTAAAACGGGTTATGATAATTTAACAAAGCTTGCCGTTTATTGTATTTCTAATGGACTTATTGTTACAAATCTCGATGAACCAGAAATATAAAAAGCCCCCTAAAATTTGCTAAGGGGCTTTTATATTGAGTACGTAGAAAAGTTTGTGTAAACTAGCACAATCCTTTCCATGTAAAGAATCAAAATTATGATTGACTAAAATC
>CAKPAA010000017.1 GCA_934132775.1 uncultured Clostridia bacterium
CGTTATTTAAACCTTAACATTTTTGGTACTCTCTTTCAATATTTATTTTTGTGACATATCTATTTTAAACCTATATTTTTATTTATAAATTTCATATTTCAGATTCTATTGTCACAATGCCTTTTACAAGTAATTTTGATATTAAAATGTATTAAATTATATGATGAAATTTACTTCTATTTTCTATACTTCCATATAATATTTATATCCATTGTGCTTTGCTAAGTTTAGTGCATCTTCTTCCTCTTTTGCTAGCTTATACTTCGAAACACCTTTTTCTATTGGCTTTGCATATGTTGTTGTCGTGTTGTCTCTTGAATATATTCCGTTTATTACAACTCCATTGTCTTCAAAATCTAAAAGTGCTAAGGCAAAACATAAATCACTTCCAGTGTTTTGAAATGCTGTATATCGTACCATTCCAACTTTTTGTACGCATTTGTGTAAATTTTCTTCCAATTCCTTGCAATATTTTCTTAATGACGCTGTTTCTTCAACAACATTTAATACATTTTTCATATACTTGCTGAGCATTTCTTCAAAATTTTCGCCCGTTCCAAGCCTTTTCATAAATTCTTGATACTTTTTATTTAAGTTTATTGTTTTCACTAAATTATATGTAAGTAACGCAAAATTTATAAAAAGTGATGTAATGATTATTATTCCAAAGCCTTCACTTTTTGTAAAATTTATTATCCAATCCATTTTCTATCATCTCCATTTAATGGATTTTTATGTCATATGTATAGTTATTACTAGTTTTAACCTTTGAAATAGCCATATGATACATTTTGTTTTTAGTTCAAACATTAAAACATTAAGACTATACTGATAATCTCTGCTATTTTTCTACTGCTTCTAATATCCTGTCCAACTCTTCCATTGAAAAATATTCTATGACGATTTTTCCTTTTGATTTTGTTGTTGGTTTTAATGAAACTTTTGTGCCTAATGCTTTTTTTAATCTGTTTTCAACTTCTTTGTAATTTGCATCTAATTTAACTGCCTTCGCTATCTTTTTTCCTTTTGTTTTCTTTTCTGTTTTTTCTTCTTTAACTAGTGCTTCTGTGTCTCTAACATTTAAATCTAAGTTTATTATATCTAAAGCTAATTTATATTGCTTTTGTGGACTTTCAATGGCAGCTAAACTTCTGGCATGTCCCTCAGATAGTTTTCCCTCGCTTACCAAGTCTAGTACTCTGTTATCTAGATTTAAAATTCTAACTGTGTTAGCTATTGCACTTCTACTTTTTCCAAGTGTTTTTGCAAGTTGCTCTTGTGTTAAATTATGCTCTTCCATTAGTTCTTTCAATGCTTTTGCTGTTTCAATTGGGTTTAAGTTTTCTCTTTGAATGTTCTCTATTAAAGCAACTTCTCTAATTTTTCTTTCATCATAATCTCTAACTATTGCTGGAATAGTTTTTAATCCAGCCACCTTAGAAGCACGCCATCTTCTTTCACCAGCTATTATTTGATAATAATTATCTTTCTTAGATACAATAATTGGTTGTAAAACACCATGCTCTTTTATTGAATCTGCAAGTTCCATTATTTTATCGTTATCAAAAGCTTTTCTTGGCTGATTTATGTTTGGCTCAATGTCATTTATTTTCATTTCAACAACTTTTTCAGTCTTTCCTACCTGCTCTCCTCCTAATAAATCAACATCTACATTAGATGGAAATAATGCTTCCAACCCTTTACCTAAGCCACCTTTTCCAAGTGCCATCGTATATTCCTCCTTACATAATCTTTATTAAAAATTTTGCGTTATGATTAAGTTCTAATTTTGTTTTGTCTTATAATTTCATTTGCTAATGTTGTGTAAGCCTTTGCGCCATCTGATTTTTTATCATATAAAACTATTGGCATACCGTAACTTGGTGCTTCACTTAGTTTTACATTTCTTGGTATAATTGTTTTATATACCCTATTCTTAAAATATTTCTTTACTTCTTCAATAACTTGTTTTGATAAGTTTGTCCTAGCATCATACATTGTTAAAACAACGCCTTCAATTTCAAGCTTAGAATTTAAATGTTTTTGAACTAAATCAATTGTGCTCATAAGCTGACCTAATCCTTCAAGTGCATAATATTCGCATTGAATTGGTACTAATACCGAGTCAGAAGCTGTAAGTGCATTTAATGTCACCATTCCTAATGATGGTGGGCAGTCAATAATAATATAGTCGTAATCTGCTCTTGCTGGCAATAGTGCTTCTTTTAATTTAGTTTCTCTTGAAATCTGAGAAACAAGTTCAACCTCAGCACCAGCTAAATCAATATTTGATGCACATAAATCTAAATTTGGAATTACTGTTGGTTGAATAACATTTTGTATATCTTCATTGTTCATAATTAAATTATATGTAGATTTGCCAAAATCTTTTTTTCCGCCAACTCCACTGGTTGCATTACCTTGTGGATCAGCATCAATAAGCAAAACTTTCTTCTTAGCAAGTGCCAAGCAAGCACTTAAATTTACAGAAGTAGTTGTTTTCCCAACTCCGCCTTTTTGGTTAGCAATTGATATAATTTTACCCATAATAACCTCCGATTTGTTTCATATGAAACATAACAATTTTCATTTGCATAAAACAATTATATATTTAAAAAATAAAAATGTACATAACTATTTTTAAAATATTGTTTTATTAGTTTATTATTTAGCACTTAGTTTTGTAATTTTTCAGTAATGATGCTGCTTTGACTATTGAGTTTTACATTATAGAATTGAAAAATTGAAAAACTTGTCATAATTGAATCAAGAAAAAAGCAGATGAACTAAAATTTATACGGCAATCAAAGAATGAGCTGGTTGATACAACAAGAAAAAATAATAAAGAAATAGAAAAAGCATACGAAGAATACCAAAAAAGTAATGCTATATGAAACTTTTATTAACAAAATAACAGCTAGATATATGGCTTAAAGAGACTATAATGTAGCAATAAATAAAGCAACAAAAATTTAGAAGAAAAAACAAAATTGAAATTACTAAAAAATGTTACACCACGATATGAACGTAGTAGAAATAATAAAACTTACTGTTTTTTTAAGGAAAAAATAAAATAAACTTCGCTTACAAGCGTTAAATTAAACTGAAATGGACTGAATGTACCAATCATTTGATCAACTTACTTTTTATAAAAAATAGAATTTCAATATAAGTGCATAAATAAGCACTCACAGAGGCCACATAAAAATGGCATTGTAAGTGCTTATTTTGCGTGTATATTCACTTTTTTATAAAAATATATCTTCTTTGTTTCACGTGAATCTATCTTTATTTTATAGGCTCTTTTGATGGAATTCCGGCCTTTCTTGGATATTTAGGTGGCGTACTTCTCAATTTTTTTAATATTATCACAGTTCTATTGGCTTCTATTTTGGGAAGTTTAAATTCTTCTACATCTTCTAACTGCATATTCAATGTTTTTATTGCTTTCTCAGCTTTTTTTACTTCTTCTCTTGCCTCTGCTTTCATACATATAAATCTGCCACCTTCTTTTAAAAATGGAGTGCAATATTCTAATAATGTAGACATATTGGCTACCGCTCTCGCTGTTGATATATCGAATTTTTCTCTATATTTTACATTGTTTCCTGCATCTTCTGCTCTTGAATGAATTGTCTCTATATCTGTAATACCAGTTTTCTCAATGACCTCGTTTAAAAAGTTTATTCTTTTGTTCAATGAATCTAGTAATACAACTTCTACATCTGGTCTTGCAATTTTTATTGGTATGCCTGGAAAACCAGCACCAGTACCAACATCTATAATCTTTGCATTTTGTGGTATGTGTTTTACTATTGTCAATGAGTCTATGAAATGTTTTATAATTATTTCTTCATCATCTACTATTGCTGTTAAGTTTATTTTTTCGTTCCACTCTTTTAGTAAATCTTTATATATAAAAAATTGTTCTACCATTTTGTCTGATAATTTTACATCTATTTGCTCTGCCAATTCTTTTAAAAAAGTTTTCATAATTCTCCTTTCAGGTTACTTTTAAATTATTTCGAACTATTTTAGCTTATTTTTTAATTTTTATTTTCTAACTACTAATATCTTGTTTTTTATATTTTGATTCAAATTTGAGGCCATTTTGCTTGTTGGTATCTTCCTTAATATTCCATTGCTATGAATTTAAATATATCAATAATACATTTATATCTGCTGGTGATATTCCAGAAATTCTTGAAGCCTGGCCTATTGAAGTTGGTCTATATTTTTCTAATTTTTGTCTTGCTTCTATTCTTATTCCCTTAACAGCCTCATAGTCTATATTTTCTGGAATCTTTTTTTGCTCTAATTTCTTAAATTCTTCTATTTGTTCCAACTGTAATTTTATATAACCTTCATACTTTAATTCAATATTTATTTCATCTCTTTCTTCTTTTGAAAGTGCTGGCCTATCAGTATCTATTGGTGCTAACATATCATAATCAAGTTCTGTTCTTCTTACTAAATCTACCAATTTAAATCCTGTTGTTACTTCTGTTGTTCCAGCATTTTTTAATATTTCATTTAATTCAGTAGATGGTTTTATATTAGTCTTTTTTACTCTTTCTATTTCTTTATTTATATTTTCATATTTCTTTAAGAATTTTTGATATCTTTCTTCTGAGATTAAGCCTATTTTATAGCCTATCGGCGTTAATCTGGCATCACTATTATCTTGTCTTAGCATTAGTCTATATTCAGCCCTTGAAGTCATCATTCTGTAAGGTTCATTCGTTCCTTTTGTTACTAAATCATCTATCAATACTCCAATATATGCATCTGATCTATCCAGAATTAGAGGCTCTTCACCTTTAACATATTTTGCAGCATTTATTCCAGCTATTAGCCCTTGTGCAGCAGCTTCTTCGTATCCCGAAGAACCATTTACTTGACCTGCAAAAAACATTCCTTTTATTTTCTTTGATTCCA
Organism: uncultured Clostridia bacterium; assembly: GCA_934132775.1. Taxonomy (GTDB): domain Bacteria; phylum Bacillota; class Clostridia; order TANB77; family UBA1234; genus UBA1234. Next base: position 4,939 of record CAKPAA010000017.1, read on the forward strand.
ACGACAATTTTAGCTCAGTTGAATCTATACAGTCATATTCAATCGCATATGCAGGTCTTGTAAATTCTACATTTTCTAAGCCTGCTATTGTTCTATACATTGCTATTTGTACTTCTTCTGGCAAACTACTAGACATTCCTTGAACGTACATTTCTTCTGTATCTTCGCCCATTGGTTCGATAAATATTTGATGTCTTTCTTTATCTGCAAATCTAACAACTTTATCTTCTATTGATGGGCAATATCTTGGGCCAGTAGCCTTTATTATTCCTGCATATAGTGGCGACCTATGCAAGTTTTCTCTTATTATTTTATGTGTATTTTCATTCGTATAAGTTAAATAACAAGGCTTTTGCTCTTTTTGTAATCCACTATTTTCAAATGAAAATGGAATTATTTCATCATCACCATTTTGTATTTCCATCTTTGAGAAATCTATACTTCTTCTATTTACTCTTGCTGGTGTTCCTGTTTTAAATCTTCTTGTTTCAATACCTATTTTATTTAAGCTATCAGTTAAATATCTTGCTGGAAATATTCCATCTGGACCACTTTCATAATGTACTTCTCCTATATGTATTTTTCCTCTTAAATATGTTCCAGAACATAGCACGACTGCTTTTGCACCATATATCGCACCTATGTGAGTTTTTACTCCTTTTACTTCATTATTTTCAACTATATATTCAACTATTTCAGCTTGTTTTACGTCCAAATTTTCTTGTAATTCAAGAGTATGCTTCATCTCGATATGGTATCTTTTTCTGTCTGCTTGTGCTCTTAGTGAATACACAGCTGGTCCTTTTGATTTATTTAGCATCTTAGACTGTATAAAGGTTTTGTCTATATTCTTTCCCATTTCTCCACCTAAGGCATCTATTTCTCTAACTAAGTGTCCCTTAGATGTTCCGCCTATACTTGGATTACAAGGCATATTAGCTATGCTATCTGCATTTATTGTAAATACACAAGTTCTTAATCCTAAACGAGCACTTGCCAATGCAGCCTCACAGCCTGCGTGACCTGCACCAATTACTATTACATCATAATCTTTTGCTTTATATTCCATATAAATTCTCTCCTCGTTTCACGTGAAACTAATAACATTTTATCTCTATTTTCCGACACAAAATTTTTCAAATATTTTATTCAACACGTCTTCCGAAACTGACTCCCCAAGCATTTCTCCTAAACTTTTAATTGCCTCTTTAATGTTTATTGAAATCATATCTATTGGTATTCCAGTTTCTATTGCTTTAATGGCTGAGTTTAAGCCATTTATAGTTTTTGAAATCAAGTCTTTGTGTCTAATATTTGTTATTATTATCTCATTTTCTGTGTCCAAATTTTTAGTATTAAATAATTCTTCTATTTTATTTTCTAGTTGTTCCAGTCCATCACCAGTTTTGGTAGATATTCTTACTATGTTTTCATCACTAATATTTATTTCTTTACATTCTAAATCCGTTTTATTTATTATCAAAATATGTGATTTATTTTTTATCTCATTATATATTTTTTGGTCTTCATCTGTTACGCCAACACTTCCGTCTATTAGTAAAAGCACTAATTCTGCTTCTTCTAATGCTTTTTTACTTTTCTCAACCCCTATATTTTCAACAATATCTGATGTTTTTCTTATTCCAGCTGTATCCATAAGTCTTAGACTGATTCCTTTTATTGTTACATATTCTTCTATTGTATCTCTTGTGGTTCCTGGTATTTCAGTCACTATTGCACGGTCTTCTTTTAAAAGTGAATTTAAAAGTGATGATTTTCCTACATTAGGCTTTCCTACAATAGCTGTCAAAACGCCATTTTTTAATATTTTACCACTTTCAAAACTTTTTTCTAATTTCGATAGTTTTTCTATCTGATTTCTTAATACCTCTATTATCTTTTCTCTTCTAACTTCCTCTATATCTTCATATTCTGGATAGTCAATATTTGCTTCTATATCAGCAAGCAACCCTACTATTTCATTTTCTATATTTTTAATTTCTTGTCCTAATTTTCCATCTAATTGCTTTATTGACGCTCTGCTTTCTTTTTCGCTTTTACTGTTTATCAATTCTATAACAGCCTCGGCTTGTGTTAAATCTAATTTCCCATTTAAGAAAGCTCTTTTGGTAAATTCTCCACCCTCAGCCATTACAGCACCATTTTTTAGTACAGTCTCTAAAATTTTTTTCATAGCCACATTTCCTCCGTGGCAATTTATTTCGCAAACGTCTTCGCCAGTATATGATTTAGGTGCCTTAAAATAAGATACCAATACTTGGTCGATAACTTTCCCATCTTCATCATATATATGTCCTAATTTAAACGAGAATGGTCTAATTTCACCTTTTTTTACTGGTCTGAATATTCTATCTATTATCTTTAAAGAATCGTTTCCACTTATCCTTATAATTCCAACTCCTCCATTTCCTGCAGGAGTTGATATAGCAGCTATTGTATTCAATTCTTTCACCTCCATAAAATGCTTTTTGTATTATACTATTTTTCAACATTTTTTTCAATAATTTACATAATAATTTGTGACTTTTCTATCAAAAAGTTAATCGAATTTTTCTTCAAAGTCTTAAAATAATCTAGATATACATACTTTAAAACAAAAAATAAACCTATTTTGCCAAGCTTAAATTATAGTCTTTTACCTCTCTAACTAGTAAAACAAACTATTTACCTTTGCTTAACAACTTAGGTTTATCATAAATTAAATATATTTCGTTTTCTATTTAAGTGATATTACTACTTTTCTGTAAGGCTCTTCTCCAATACTTACGGTTTTTACTTTTGGATGATTTTGCAAAGCATTGTGAATTGCTTTCCTTTCAAATGGATTCATAGGTTCCAATGTAATGCTTCTTCTTCTTTCAACAACCATATTAGCTCTTTTCAAAGCTAATTCTTCAAGTGCTTTGATTCTCTTTTTTCTGTATCCTTCAATATCTAAAACCACTCTAACATATGTTTTGTTACCTTTGTTTGCAATTGTTCCTGCCAATGTTTGCAATGCTTCAAGTGTTTCTCCTCTGTATCCAATAATAATTCCAGCATTTTCTCCACTTATATCAAATTTTAAAATATTGTCTTCAACATATGATTTCACGTTCAAGTTTAGTCCTAATCTCTCAAAATACTCTTTTAAGAATGCAATAACTCTATCTTTTACAACATTTCCTTCTTCTTCTGAAAATTCTTTAAATGTTCCTTTTGTTATATCGTGAACCACTTTATTTTCAGGCATTTGTTCAAGTTCTGTAACTCTTACTTTTATTTGTTTGTGATCTAATATACTAAAAATTCTCTTTTTTGGTTCTTCTATAATTTCAATTGAAACTTGCTCTTTTTTCAAACCAACCTTATTTAACGCATCTTGAACTGCTTCCTCATAACTCTTTCCTATACCCTCTGCTACCTTAGACATATAAAAACCTCCTATATCTTTCTAGTTTTCTTTCTTTATAGTATCACTTTTTGTATCTTTGTTAAATACTTTTTTCATAAGAACTAATTGAATTACACCAATTAGATTTGTTGTTGCCCAATATAGTCCAACACCCTGAGGCACTGAATATGCAACATATCCAAGCATTATAGGCATTACAGTATTCATTAACTTCATATCTGGCATTGGAATTTCACTTTCTTCTTGCATTTTCTTCATCTTCTCATTAGATTCTTTATTCATATTAGATGAAATTGCGAATGTCAAATATGTAAATATCGTTGAAAGTATTGGTATTATCATCAACTTCCAGTTTGTTTTATCATTAACACCTATATCGCACAAGTCAATTCCTAAGAATTTCATATCTATTAGTTGTTTTTCCTTGATTATGTCGTGTTCATAATATCTTGCATTTATGTATGACTTTTCCTCTGCTGCTTTCAAAGCCTCTTCATACTCAGCTGCTGTGTAATCTCCTGAATTTTCAATAAGTTGAGCTATTGCAACTTGTTTTCTTTCATTGTTTATCTCGTCACTATATGCTTTAATTGTATCAGCATCCATCTTTAATATGTGTGTCAATGGATTTGACATCATAGCAAATAATCCAAGTATTATTGGAAACTGTATAAGATTTAGCAAGCAACCAGAACATCCCATACTTGACATCGTAGACATATTCTTTTCTTTTAAAAGTTTCTGGTATTCTTGCATAAATTTTTGTTGATCATTTGCATATTTCTTTTGTAGTTCCTGTATTAAAGGTTGTATCTCTTGGGCATCTTTTAACGATTTTTGCTGTTTTATTGAAAATGGCAATAAAGCGATTTTTATCAATATTGTAAAAATAATTATCGCCCACCCATAGTTGCCAACGATTCCAAAAATAAAATTCATTAAATAACCAAACACGCTTGCTATTGCATTTAACATTTATTTTCCTCCTTTATCGTATCATTTGTTATTTGTAGCAAGTTGGCTTTATTAAAGCATTTTACAAGATTAGCATTGACCATTTCAAATGTTATACTACTGTATTCAATTCCGGATTTAAACACTATTACAATATCATATCCGGTTTTTAGTGTTTTTTCATTTAATCTGTATGCCTCTCTAAGTAAACGTTTTATTCGATTTCTCTTCGTGCTTCTATTAGACACTTTTTTGCCTACTGCCACACCTACTCTATTAAATTCTAAATTATTTTTTAATATATATGTCATCAGTATATCAGCACTATACCAGCTGCCTGCTTTAAATGTGTGCTGAAATTCTGTGCTTTTCTTTATTATATTCATATATACAACACCTCAAAAGCAATTATGTATATATAAGTAAAAAGGCCCTCATATAGGGCCTACTTATACACGATTAACTATGCAGAAAGTTTCTTTCTACCTTTCAACATTCTTCTCTTTAAAACTTTTCTACCATTGGCAGTACTCATTCTAGCTCTGAAACCGTGTTCTCTTTTTTCTTGTCTTTTTTTAGGTTGAAATGTTCTTTTCATTCTTAACGCACCTCCTAGTTCCGATTTATCTATTTTGTATTATTTATCAATAATCTCAAAAATAACAGCATTAGTATTGTACACTACAATATACAATTTTGTCAACTAATTTTATATAGATTATAATTTTTTCCACATTTATCTTTTCCACATTTTTTATGTTAATCTCGTGTGTAGTGCACTGCTTCTTACGGAAATAGCGATTTGGCGTTTTTTTTATTAAAAACTTGCAATTATTCACATAAACATATATAATGTGGATAACTTTTATATATATTGATATATCAATATTCATAGAAAACATTCACATAATTTATTTTATGTTTTGTATACATAAAATAAATTATTTAAAAACAAATAAGTGTTCGCAAAAAAAACACTAAGAAAATAGGCTTTTATTTTTAAATGCCTATTTTTCAACGGTTTTAAGTTTTCACAAAATTAACACACGTTTTTATTGGGGAAATAAGCACTTACGAGTATTTTGAAAAAGTTATCCACATTCTTATTCACATTTGTGGATAAAATGTTAATAACTTTGTTAATTTTGTTAGGAGGAAATTATGCAAGATATGTATGAAGCTTTAGCTCAGGCTAAAGAGATTATAAAAGAAGAAGTACCAATGGTTAGATACAATTCCTGGATAAATACTTTGGATGTTCTTTCGATAGATGACCATCTTGTTAAGCTTCGTGTAACAAGTCCATTTCACTTGCAAAAAATGGAAACTGATTTATACATACTTACAAGAGAATCTTTTAAAATAGTTTTGGGAAGAGACATCGAACTAGCATTTTATTTACCAGGTGAAGATTTTAGAGATAGCGAAACTAAAACTTCAACAGAAGTCGAAGATTTTGAAAATTATGAAGAAGAAGATACACCATATAATATGACATCTAATTATAATAACGTTTCTTCTAATAATGTAGTAACACCTAATATAAATATTCCAACTAATAGTATGGATATGTATGGAACTCAATTCAACACACAACCAATTTTAAACCCTAACACAACAGCAAAAATTAACGCATCTGTCTTAAATCCTAAATATACTTTTAGTTCGTTCGTTATAGGAAAGAGTAACGAGCTTGCTCACGCAGCTGCTATGGCAACGGCTGAAAATCCTGGACGTGCGTACAATCCACTATTTTTATATGGTGGAGTGGGGTTAGGTAAGACGCACCTTATGCAAGCTGTTGGTAACTATGTATTATCACGCAATAGAAACGCACGTGTACTTTACATAACTGGGGAAAAATTTACAAATGAATTGGTTTATTCCATTCAAGCAAACAAAAACGAAGAATTTAGAGCTAAATATAGAAATATTGATGTTTTGCTAGTTGACGATATTCAATTTATTAGTGGAAAAGAAAGAAGCCAAGAAGAATTTTTCCATACTTTTAATGAATTATATGAAAATAACAAACAATTAGTTATATCAAGTGATAGGCCTCCAAAGGATTTGAACCCTCTTGAAGAGAGATTAAAATCTAGATTTGAATGGGGTCTTATAACTGATATCAGTAAACCTGATTATGAAACAAGATATGCTATATTAAGAAGTAAAGCTGCAAGTGAAAACATAGAAATAGATGAAGAAATTTTATCAGTAATTGCAAATAAAGTAGAATCGAACATTCGTGAGCTTGAAGGCACTCTAAATAAAATAGTTGCAATGGCTTCTTTGACTAATATGCCAATAACTATGCAATTAACTGAAAGAGCTTTGAATGATTTGAAACATTCAAAAGAAAAAGTTATAACAATTGACTATATTCAAGGTGTTGTTGCTAAATACTACAATTTAGAGCAAGACGTTTTTAGGATTCAACGTCGTTCTGGAGATATCGCTTTTCCAAGGCAAATTGCTATGTATTTGTCTAAGCAATTAACAGGACAACCATTAGTAGATATAGGTAAGGAGTTCGGTGGTCGCGACCATACCACTGTTATTTATGCTATAAATAAGATTGAGTCCATGATAAAAACAGATCCAAACACAAAAATGATTGTAGATAACATAAAAAGAATGATTATAAATTAAATACATAATAAGTAAATTTTTAAAAATATACATAATAACTATCAACACTTACGGAGGTAAGTTATCCACAAAATCTTAGTTAGTGTTGATAACTTGTTTAATTTATATTTCAACTATTACACGAACTGTAAAAATTTTGTAAAAGTTTATCGAAACATTCTTACAAAAAGGATACAAGAGATATTAACATTTTAATGTTAATAAGCTGTTGAAAAATTGTTGAAAAGTGTTAATTAACATTTTAATGTTAGTTAATGTGGATTATTGGTGTTGAATTTCCACAAGTTATTAACATATATAAATCCTTACGGAACAACACTTTTGACAACTTTTCCACATTACTAACATACACTACTACTACTACTACTATATTTATTTATTTTATTTTTAAAAAAGAACTGCAAAAATTTAAAAGCAAATTTTATTTATGAAAGAAAGTCGAGGTATTATTATGAAATTTAATTGCGAAAAAGAAAAATTATTGATTGGTTTAAACTCTGTAAGTCGTACTTCCGTAGGAAGAACTACAACTCCAATTTTGGAAGGTATACTATTAAACGTAAAGAAAAATAGTGTTATTCTTACAACTAATGATTTAGATATTGGAATGGAATACACATTAAATGATATCGAAACAGTAGAAGAAGGAAGAGCTGTTGTTGATTGCAGAATGTTTGGTGATATTATTAGAAAATTACCAAATGAACAAATAACTTTTTATATAAATGACAAAAATTTATTAGTTATTGAATGTGAAGGTTCAGTTTATAAACTTGCAACTATGAATGCAGATGAATTTCCAACTTTACCTAATATTGATATTGAAAAGCATATTACAATATCTCAAGGTGCCTTAAAAGAAATGATTAAGAAAACAATATTTGCTGTCAGCGTTGAAGAAAATAGACCAATATTTACAGGTTGCTTAATCCAAGTTGAAAATGACGAATTAAATGTTGTTGCTGTTGATGGTTTTAGACTTGCATTAAGAAAAGCTAAGATGGCAAGTGGTGTTAATTCATTTAGTGCAATTGTTCCAGGTAAATATCTAAATGAAATTGTGAAAAATTTACAAGATATCGACGACGTTATTGAGATTGGTACTTCTAAAAATCAAGCATTATTTGAATTACAAGACTGTAAAATTGTAACTAGATTACTTGAAGGAGATTTCTTGAATTATAATAGCGTTATACCACAAGAAAAAGAAACAAGAATTAAAGTTAATAAGCAAGCTCTTCAAAATGCTATTGAAAGAGCAGCAATTTTCTCAATTTCTGCTTCTGAAAAAGAAAAGAAGTATCCTATAAAGATTTTTGTAAGTTTAGGAAGTATTATTATTTCTTGTACATCACAAATTGGTGATGCAAAAGAAGAAGTATTGGTTGAAACGACAGGAAGAGAATTAGAGATAGGCTTTAATCCTAAATATTTAGTAGATGCTTTAAAGGCTATTGAAGATGATGAAGTTTACTTAGATTTTGGAAGCAATATTTCTCCTTGTGTTATTAGACCAGTTGTTGGAGATAAGTTTACATATATGGTATTACCTGTAAGACTAAAAGAATAAAATTTGAGGTACTTATGATTATAAATAAAATTTATTTAGAAAATTTTAGAAATTATGCTAAGCAAGAGATAAAATTAGATAAAAATATCAATGTGTTTTATGGAAATAATGCACAAGGAAAAACAAATATCTTGGAAGCACTGTATATATGTGCATTTGGTAGATCGTTTAGAACGTATAAAGATGCAGAGTTAATAAAATTCGATAATGAATCTGCAAAAATTAAAATTGATTTTGAGAAAAAAGATAGAGAAAAAAATATCGAAATTTTGATAAATAAAAAAGATAAAAAAACGATAAAACTAAATGGCATAAAAGTTAATAAAAATAGTGAACTACTTGGAAATATGAATATTGTGCTATTTTCACCAGATGATAGTATTATTTTAAAAGAATCTCCAGCATCAAGAAGAAAATTTTTAGATATTTTAATTAGTCAATTAAGACCTAGTTATGCACATTTACTTAGTGAATATAACAAAGTGTTAGAGCAAAGAAATGCAATGCTTAAATCTAAAAGAACTGAAACAATTGAAGTTTGGGATGAGCAACTTGCAAAATTTGCAGAAAACATTTTTAAATATAGAGAAGAGTATATAAATAAATTACAAAAAAATATAGAAAAAATTATACCAAAGTTAACAAATGAAAAAGAAAAATTAAATATTAAATATAAAACAAAATTTGTTGACAAAGAAAAATTTTTAAAAGATTTAAAATTAAATTTGAATAATGATTTATACAGAGGTTATACAGGAATTGGCGTTCATAGAGATGATTTTGAACTTTTTGTTAATGGACGAGAATTAAATTTATATGGTTCACAGGGGCAACATCGTACAGCAATTTTAGCCCTTAAATTTGCTGAAATGGAGATAATTAAAGAAGAGGTTTCTGAAAATCCGATTTTATTATTGGATGATATTACATCAGAACTTGATTTAGAAAGATTAAATTTAATTTTTCAGAAAATAAAGGAATATCAAGTCATAATAACGTGTACGGATGCGAATATTATAAGGAATTTTGACAGTTTGACAAACGAGATTAAATTGTATAAAATATGTAATGGTAGATTGGATACATAAATTTAGAAAGGATAATTTTATGTATGTTCACATTGGAAATAATGAAATATTGAATAAAAATGATATAATTGCAATTCTTGATATCAAGGCAATTAAAGAAAGTCGAACAAACTTGCGACTAATAAATTTATTGAATGAGCGAAATAAAAAAGATGATGAAACTGTAATTATATTGCAAAAGGGAAAAGAGCAGAAAGAAATTTTTTCTAATATATCAGTATTGACTTTAAGAAAAAGACTAGAAAAAAATATATAGTAACAAATGAAAGGAATTATAGAGATGAGTAATGAAGAAAAAGTAACAAATACTTATAATGAAGATAGTATTCAAGTGCTAGAAGGTCTTGAAGCTGTTAGAAAAAGACCTGGTATGTACATTGGAACTGTATCAGTTAGAGGTTTACATCATTTAATATACGAAATAGTAGATAACTCTGTTGATGAGGCTTTGGCTGGCTATTGTACAGAAATAAATATTACACTTAATAAAGATAATTCTGTAACAGTTGTTGATAATGGTAGAGGTATTCCGATAGGAATTCACCACAAAATGGGAATTCCAACGGTGGAGGTTGTTTACACCATATTGCACGCTGGTGGTAAATTCGGCGGTGGCGGATACAAAGTATCTGGTGGTTTACACGGTGTTGGTGCTTCTGTTGTTAATGCTTTATCTACTTGGCTTGTTGTTGAAGTTTCAAATGGTGAAGGTGTTTATAGACAAAGATATGAAAGAGGAAAGACCATGACAAAACTAGAAAGAGTTGCTGATACAACTAAGACTGGGACAAAAGTAACTTTCCTACCAGATGACACAATATTTGAAACTTTAAATTATGAATTAGACACTTTGGTACAAAGAATAAGAGAGATGGCTTTCTTGAATAAGGGATTGAAATTGACTCTTGAAGACCAAAGACCAGAAGAACCAATTAAATATGATTTCCATTATGAGGGTGGTTTAACTTCATTTGTTGAGTTTTTAAACAAAAATAAAGAGGCTATAAACAAAACACCGATTTATATGGAAGGTGGAACAGAAGTACCTGTTGAGGTTGCAATTCAGTATACAACTTCGTATTCTGAAAATGTGTACTCATTTGTAAATAATATAAATACACACGAAGGCGGAACTCATTTAGAAGGATTTAAACGTGCTTTGACAAAATGTTTCAACGATTATGCTAGAAAGTATAATATATTAAAAGATAAAGATGCTAATTTACAAGGTGAAGATATTCGTGAGGGAATGACAGCGGTTATAAGTGTTAAAGTTTCTGAACCACAATTTGAAGGACAGACTAAAACAAAACTTGGAAATAGTAATGTTGCAGGTATTGTTTCAGGTGTTATGAATGATAAGTTGTCTAGCTTTTTAGAGGAAAATCCTCAAGTAGCAAAAGCTATACTAGAAAAATGTATTAGTGCATCAAGAGCAAGAGAAGCTGCAAGAAAAGCAAGAGACTTAGCTAGGAGAAAAACTCCACTTGAGAGTAATACTTTACCAGGAAAACTTGCAGATTGTTCATCAAAAAATCCTGATGAATGTGAATTGTATCTTGTCGAGGGAGATTCAGCTGGTGGTAGTGCTAAACAAGGAAGGGATAGAAAATTCCAAGCTATCCTTGCTATGTTTGGTAAAATGATAAATGTTGAGAAAACTAGAATAGACAAAGTTTACAACAATGAAAAATTATTACCAGTTATAACTGCTATTGGTGCAGGAATCGGCAGTGACTTTGATATATCAAAAATTAGATATGGAAAAATAATAATGATGGCCGATGCCGATGTTGACGGTGCTCACATTAGAACTCTTTTATTAACATTCTTTTTCAGATATATGAGACCACTTCTTGAAGAAGGAAGAATATTTGCGGCACAACCACCACTATATAAGATAAATAAAAAGGGATTAAAAGAAGATATATATTGTTATAGTGATGAAGAACTTGCTCAAAAATTAGCAGAAGTTGGAAAAGACAACACAACAGTTCAACGTTACAAAGGTCTAGGAGAGATGAATCCCGAGCAATTATGGGATACAACAATGAATCCTGCAACAAGAATTCTTATGAAAGTTGAACTTGCTGATGCTGCAAAGGCAGATCAAATTTTTACAGTCTTGATGGGAGACGAAGTACAACCAAGACGTGAATTTATTGAACAGAATGCTCATACAGTTACAAACTTGGATATTTAGTTTTGTTTATGAATAAAAATTCATTAAAACAAAGGAGGAAAAAATGCAAGTACCAAAGAATATATTTAGAGGATATGATATACGAGGCATTTACCCAACAGAGGTAAATGCAGAGGTTGCGGAGCTTGTTGGTAAAGGCTTTGCAACACTTATGAAACAAAATGGACAGACACAAATAATTTTAGGACACGATAATAGAAAATCTTATGATGTGCTTGAAAAAGCTATGATAGAAGGTATAACAAGCACAGGTCTTAATGTTATTAGAATAGGTCATTGTGTAACTCCTATGACTTATTTTGCGAGGGAATTACTTGGAATAAAACCATCAATAATGATAACTGCAAGTCATAATCCAAAGGAATATAACGGATTTAAGATTTGTGGCTTAGGTGCAGACTCAATTTATGGAGATGAAATACAGGATTTAAGAGTTTTCATAGAAAAAGGCGAATTTGCTGTTGCTGAACAAAAAGGTAAAGTAATCGAAAAATATATAAGGGAAGACTATGTGAACTATATTGTAAATAAAGTTAAGCTTGGAGAAAGAAAGCTAAAAGTTGCAATAGACTGTGGAAGTGGTGTTGGCTCTTTATTTGCAGAAGAAATATTTACGAAACTAGGAGTGGAAGTTGTCCCAACTTGTTGTATATCTGATGGCGATTTTCCAATACATCATCCAGATCCATCACAGGAAGCGAATATGCTAGATTTTGAAAAATTTGTTGTTGAAAATAAATGTGATATAGGACTAGCTTTTGATGGAGATGCTGATAGAGTAATATGCTTTGATGAAAATGGTAAGATATTATTCGGTGATGAATTTATGGCAATTATTTGGAGAGATATAATAAAGAAATACCCAGGAGCAAAAGGAATCTTGGATGTAAAGAGTACACAAGCTCTTTATGAAGAAATTGAAAAAATAGGTGGAAAGCCAGAATTTTGTAAGGTTGGAAGCTCTTTGATAAAAGCTGAAATAAGAAAAGAAAATCTTGTATTTGCTGGTGAGTACGCAGGCCATATTTATTTTAATGATGAACATTATGGATATGATGATGCAATGTATGCTGGTGCGAGAATGCTTAGAATATTGTCTAATACTGATAAAAGAATGTCAGAGCTTTCATATGGATTAGCAAAATATGAAAGCACACCAGAAGTAATAGTAAAAGTTACAGATGATACTAAATTAAGGATAGTTGAAGATGTAAAAAATGACTTATTATCAGATGGTTACAAAGTAATTGATATAGACGGTGCAAGAGCACTAATTGGAACTGGTTGGGGTCTTGTTAGAGCTTCAAATACAGGACCAAACTTGACTATAAAAGCAGAAGCTAAAACATTGGCAGAAGCAAATGAGATATTAGAAAAAATAAAAGATTTGGTTGAAAAACATAGATAGTTTGTTAGTGTTATCGGGTGTGATTTTTTGTTTTTACAATGTTATGTATATGAGTTTTACAAATCGTATATCCAAAGGCTAATTTTTATATAAATATCAATATTTGTAAACGCATTGTAAAATTTAATTAAGTTGACATATACTTGACTTTATTGCATATATATGTTACCATATGTGACAAATTATGTAACTATTGTATATTCCAATGACTATTGGAAATAGGAGGCAAGATTATGGAACTTACGCAAAGACTTCGGAATGTTGTTGAATTTTATACTAATGCACTGATTCTCAAAAATTGTGAACGTTCGGGTTGGAAACAATGGGGAATTTCACGAGATAAAAGAGTGGAATCAATTGCTGAGCATATATATGGAACTCAACAATTGGCTATTGCTATGTATTCTGAATTTAATATTCCAGTAAACATTTTTAAGGTGCTTACAATGCTCGCTTTGCACGAAACCGAAGAAATAAAAATCGGAGATATAACTTGTTGTGATGGGATTTCAGAAGAAGAAAAACTCAAAATGGGTAGTAAGGCTGTGGACGAGGTATACGAAGGACTTCATAGAAGAGACAAATTCATCCAGTTGATTGATGAATTTAATGCAAGAGAGACTTTGGAGGCAAAGTTTGCATATTGTTGTGATAAAATGGAATGTGACTTGATGGTTAAGCTATATTCTTACGAAGGGCGTTTTACTATTCATAGTGCAGTACCTCACGTTGCAGATGATGAGAATGTAAAGAAATATATCGCAAGTGGTGCAAAAACTGTTGCAGATATTTTCTTTATGAATGATATTCATAAATATGATGAAATGCCTGAGTTTAGGGAATTATTTAAATTTATTGCAAGCAATGAAGTAAGAAAAATAATGTGAAACTAAATTAAAGAGGCTCTAACTTTCTAAATTTATTTTAGAAGGTTGGAGTCTTTTTTGCTGTAAATTTTAAAGTTTTTATTGATACAGTATTTTCTTAATTGTTATCATTTAAAGAGCAAGAAAGTAATGAAAAGTGTTGTTACTTCAAGATTAAAAAGTTTCAAATAAATTTTATTATTTTTCATAATTGACAATAAAATTTTATAAATAAATAAAAAATTTCAATTTTCTCCATTTTTTATTTATCTATTTTTAGATAGTTTTAGAACTTTTTTGTCGAATTTTGTCAGATTTGCTGAACTGTTTTTGTTGACTTTTCTATTTTTTCTTTTTAGAATGAGCTCATAAAACAAGAACAAGGACGTGGAAGTCGTGATAAATATTTTACTGTATATTTTGTTGGTTGTTTTGTCGTTTTTAATAGCAAGTAAAATTTTAGTTTCTTTAAAATCGGATAAGTACAAAAAGCGAAATAATTTGATTTACGTTACAAAGGATTATTCTTTAAAAGAACTTTTTTCAAAATTTAATTTTTTAAAAACCGAGGAAAATTTTTTATCAAAGCAGGGTTACCCATTAAATTTAAATGCAATTTCATATTATCTTTTAAAAGTATTTTTAGCACTTTTATTATTTATTGCAGCTAGTATAAATTACAAGTCTGTTTTTATAGCTATAACTTTTTCTATTGCTGGTTATTTCTTCATTGATATTTACATCTTAGCAAATAAAAAATCCCGAAATAGTGAAATTTGTATAGATTTATTAAATGTTATTGATTCAATTTGTTTGCAACTTTCAGCACATTTATCTCTTAAAGATTCTTTGAAGAAACAGTTTGAAAATTGTAAAAATAGAGATTTTAAGAGAGCAATGTTGGAGCTTTCTATGAAATATGAGCTTTCAGAACTTAATCTTGATGTAGCTCTTGATGAATTGAAGAATAAGTTTGATATTCTTGAAATCAATATGTTTTGCAGCTCTCTTAGTGAGTATAACAAAGTTGGAAATATTATTGAAATTTTAGAAAATCTTTCAGATATTTTGAAAGTTAAGTATATTGAGAAGATTAGAGAGATGACTCGTACTAAGGTTTTATATATCACTTTTGGTGTTGTTATCGCACTTGGAAATATTATTTTACTTACTTTTTATCCGCTGTTTACTTCTATTGGTCAAGGTTTTAACACAATTTTTAATTAGTTTTAAAGAAAGTTTTTTGCTTTCAAAAAATGTTATTAAAATTTGTATCTGTTTAGCTATGTATAAATAGCAACAAATATATTATAGGAAAGTCTTTTGCCTTAAAATAAGGACAAATATAAAAGAAATGGTATGTTTATATAGTTGTTTTTATTTTTATAAGCATACTGCACGAGGAGATGTTTTTATGAAAAAAAATATTAAAAAATTAGAAAAAAAGATGAAAGAGCAAAGAGGCTCTGAGATTTTGCAAGTTATTCTTATTGCTGGTATTTTGTTAGTTATTGTAATCACTGTGTTTTATCCTCAAATGGAAGGACTTTTTACTAATATGATGTCTACAATTTCAAACTGGTTTGAACACGCTGGAAGTGCACCATTTACAGTTTAGAATTGGAGGACGTGATGAAGAACAAGTTTAATTTATTAGGGTTAACAGCCATTATTACAATTATTGTTTTTGCAATTTCAACTTATCTTCAAAAACAAATTGTTGATTATGAACCAACAATTTCGTGTCTTGCTTTTAAAGAAAATGTTGAGGCAAATTCAAAACTCTCTGAAGATATGTTTACAAGTGTTGATATGCCAATTTCATTTTTGGCAACAACAAAGGTTGTTCAAAATTTTTCGGAAATTGACGGATTATATTTAAAAGATAATGTTTATAAAAGTCAAATTGCAGTTAGAGAGCAATTTGATACAAAAGAAAATTTATATATTTATGAAGTTGAACCAGGGAACGAAAAGGTTTCTATAAAAATTCAAAGTGCGGAGTATGGTGTATCATATTCTTTGAAGGAAAATTCTTTTATAAATGTTTATGCGACTTTAAAAAATGAGTATGCAAATACTTTTCTAATAGATAATGAACGTTTAACAATAGGTGATGAATTCGACGGATACACTATTATTAAGATTTTAGACAGTGTTAAGGTATTAGATGCTTTTAATAGTGATGGACTAAAAATTGAAAGTTCAAATGATGGAATTGTTGATACTTTAATGGTTGCCGTTTCTAAGGAACAAGCTAAACAGATTAATTTATTAAGAGAGATTGCAACGTTTAATATTACAGGTATAACAAAAGAGGTGGAAAATAGTGAAAGTGTTTTATATTGATAAAAACAATAAAAAGTTAAGAATTATGGACAAGCTTGTGGAAAATGGACTTGAAAATGTTGAACTTAAAGATTCTTATAATTTTAGATGTACTAAAAATGATTTTGTTATTTTAACTGAGTATAACGAAAAAGATGAAAATAACGTTATTTTGAATAAATATAATAACTTAATTGTTATAACAAATAAAATTGATGAAAATACTATTTGGAAACTTGCAAATGAATACCACACAAAAGATGTTATAAGTTCAAAGTGTGATGAAAATTATATTGCCAAAAGAATTTCTAAATTCATTTTAAATAAAAGTTTATAAAATTTAGCTTAAAAATTTTTATCTGATAGTAGTGTAATATAACTTTGCACGTATGGAGTTTAGTGTTATAAAAGTAAAAGTTTGATGTATAAAGTATCTAGAAATATTTGAATTATAGTTCTAATACAATAATGAAAATTAGGAAAGGAATTTGTTTTATATGAATAAAAGAATTTGTATGATAGTAACTTTATTGTTTTTAACTCTAACAAATTCAGCGTTTGCTAGCACTTCGGATTTTTGTGATATTGAAAATCATTGGGCGAAAGATAATATTGTAAAATTGTCTATTGACGGAGTTGTTAATGGATATAGCGATTCTACATTTAGACCAAATGAAAAAGTTACAGTGGCAGAGTTTTTGAAAATGATGGTTGTTTCTAATGGCTATTCTTTGAAGAGAGTTGGAAAAAGTATGTGGCCATATTTTTATCTTGAAACGGCCAGGGAAAATAATTTAATTGATGATGTGAATTTAGATTTTAATGTTTCAATAACTAGATATCAAGTTGTTGATATAATTTCTAAAAGCATTGATTTGAGTACAGTTTATAAATCGAAAAATAGATTTACTGATATTGATAAAGAACATAAAGATAATATTTTGAAACTTGTTAATTTGAATATTATAAATGGATATTCAGATAAAACTTTTAAAGGAAGCAACTCTATTACTCGCGCTGAGGCTGTTACTATAATCAAAAGATTACAAGAAGCTAAAAATAAAATTGGCGTGAGTAAAAAATATGAACCAGAAAAGAGAAAAGATTTATCTAATTATGGCGATGCACTTAATAAATTTGAGTTTTATTACAAGACAATTGGAAAAGATTTGCTTATTTATGATGACGGAAGATATTCTAATAGCAATGGTTACAAGATAGACAATAAATTTATAAATGTTTCAAAAGTTATTAAAGTTATAAATTCTTTAATAAGAGAAAATACATATACGCAAGTGCTTTATTCTCCATCTGAATACACAATAAATCAATTAAAAATTTCTCACGGTGATACAAAAAAGCAACTTGAAAATAACGGTGCAGACTTTACCTTTACGTATTATGAGGATAGGTTTTATGATCTTGCTAATAGAACTAAAAATAAAAATTTTAGTGATGAATGTTATTTGAAAATTGAGGTTATAAAGCTATGGAGAGATTATTCAGATTATATAAATAAAAATTATATAGACGAAGCAAAAAAAGAAATTCTAATAGAAGCACTAGAAGCAGAATTTGGAACACAGCACGGAAAGAGTATATTTGAATATATGAGAGATAAGAATATTGAATTTGTTACAAATGCTAATAGAGATGTGGAAGAAATTGAAGTTAAAGAATTTGGAAGTTATGTTCTAAATTATTATAAAAGAGAATTTGGTGTTCCAACTTTTTATTTCTATACAACTAGAAAGTAATAAATTTTAATTAGTTTGTTAATTCCATAGAATGTTTATTATCTCTATGTGATTAAAAATAAAATTTCTGAAAAAGAAGATGTTCCCCAAAGCATCTTCTTTACAGAAAATTTAAAAGGCAGATTATATTTTATTATAAGTTTGTAAAAATATTTTTATATAAAAGGTTTATAGATAAATCCATTAAAAATCTAAATATATTATATAAGGTTGATGTGATGAAAAAATTTTTAACTTTTGTATCTTTAACTTTTATAGTTTTACAAACATGTACATTTGCTTATTCTAGCGGATTTGAATATATGGTAAATGCAATGCAAGTGGAAAAAGTAAATGTTAATGGTTTAAATTTGAATGAAGATATTTATGTAAAATACAATATATTTGTTTATGGTTCTCCTCTTAATACACCTAAACAAAAACAGAAATGGAAGACAACTTCAAAAGGTAATTGGACTTTAAATGGGGGCGTGTGGCAAGGCAGTGGAACAAGAGGCGAATATTGGATTTTAGGCGAAGATTATGCTGGTAATCTTGTTCATAATGAAATTTTTCCAGATGATTATAATTCTGGAACATCGCCACTTAATTGGAATTATAGAGAAATAAAAGATGCGGCTCTTTCTTGGGAGGATACCACAAAATATCAGTATGACATTCAACGTGATTATATGTTACATACCAAACTTTCAAGATTTGGTGTTACATATGATTTAACAGCAACAGATATTGGACTTAATAAAGCAAGAGTGGAAAGTTATGCGACTTGGGGAAGTGCAGGAAGTATATATACTGAAAAGCCGGGAGATGGAAGAATATATTGGGTTGCCACTTTTTCAATTCCACCAATGGCTGGTGATGCTAATTTGAATAGTATTCTTGATTTATCTAACGGCACTGAATATATTATGGAAAAGGATAAAGATTTGATTGAAATTCCATTAAATTTTGGAGCATATGTAGATAACCTTTCAGAATATGCTAAGGCAGAGCATATAAAAGTTATAGAAGCTGAATTAAAAGTTAATGGCGTAAAACAGAATGTAGTAAGTGATACTAAAACTACTAAAATTATTAAAGATGATGTTATAGTTGTAAATAGAAATGATTATAAAACAGATAAGGTTACATTTGATGTTGAGTGTAATTCATTTTTGTCTACTTGTTTTGCCGCAGATCCTGTAAAATATGCAACTAAAAAGGTAAGAATAACAGTAATTTTGCAAAATGAGAAAGTTGATAAACCTAATATTATAAACAATAAAAACGGTCCTAAAATTTATTCTTGCACTTTGAAAAGAGTTACTTTAAATTCTTTTGGAAGAGAAAAGTGCGTTGATTTATTTTTTACTCGTGATGGAAAAAGACAATTTATTTGTGCAGGACAAGTTTTAAGAATCGAAGTTAGAACTTCGAAGTCAGCAGATAAAGTTAAGTTTAATATTAGTGGAAAAACATCTATAAAAACTTTTGATGATATAACTAAAAAATTTGAGTGGGATGATCCAATAGCACGACGTGAAAAAACGAGGTACACAAGTCTTAATGAATTTAAGAAATCATATAATCTTCCTAAAACAATGTCATATAAAGGTGGAAATTTATATGTTGCAACTTATTTAATACCATATGGTACGACTCAAACGCTTCATTCTTGGAATTCTTTAAGAGAACAATCAAAAGATGCATTTAAAATTGATGAAAGTAAGTTATTTACAAGAAAAGAAAATCCATATGAAATTGTCATTAGTGCATATTCAGGTGATAGTGTAACTACAAAAACTTATGATTTAGATGTTGCTGAAAGATGGGACGAATTGTATAACAGAGATATTTCAAAATATGTAAAATGAGGTTTGAAGTGAAAAAAAATAAAGGAAATATTTTAATAATAGGGCTAGTATTTATTGCAATTGCACTAGTTATATTGACATTTGTAATTGCAATATTTATGAGTCATATAAATAGTATTTTGTATAACGTCAAATTGGATATGTATTCAATGAATAGAAGTGCAGTTGTTGCTGTTAATAAGAATGTCGCAAATATGGATTTTTTTACTTATAACAAAGACACTTACAAAAAGGAATTTGTAAATTTATTAAAAGATACTTATGAGCTTAATGAAGATTTTTCAAATAACTCAAAGTTGATAACAAAAGTAGAAATAAAGGAATATGAAATATATTCAAAAAACAAAATAGATAAATTTACAAATAAAAGATGTGATGATAGAACAATACATACAGTTTTAAAAATTAAAATTAAGCCTATAATTTTAAAAGATATTTTAGAGAAAATTTTTGTCTTTACTGTACATGAAGATGTTAATTTGAATATGGTTACAGAATACTAATAAAAAGAAGGGAAAGCTAACTAAAGTATCATAGCTATATTTTAGTTAGCAATGATAGAAATATGAAAAAGAAAAATAAAGGAAATGCTATTTTGACAACACCAATAATAATAGCAATTGGAATTTTTATTGTATCAACATTAGTTGTACTAGCAATTAAAATTTTGATGCCATATATTTGGTACGAAAAACTTTCTAGCACTTGTATAAAATATGTTTTCGTTATGGAAGAGTACGGATACTTAACTAAAAATGAAGCAAGTAACTTAAAAAAAGAATTGATAAATCAAGGTTTTGATAGTGAAAAGTTAGATGTTTACTATACTTCAAGTAGAGTTGCATATGGAGATTCTATATATTTGAAATTAAATTACGAGTATGATATTGAATTGCCTCTCATTGGAAATAAAAAAATACCAATGGTAATAGAAAGAAATTCAGTAAGCAAGCGATAAATTACCAGTGGTATTTTTCATTATTTAATATTTTAAAAGCTCTAAAAATTTGTTCGGTTAAGAAAAGACGAATAAGTTGATGTGGAAAGGTCAGTTTTGAAAAAGATATTGATAAATTGCAATTTCCAATTAGTTCTTTATCTATTCCAGTCGTACCACCAATTATAAAATCTATTGTGCTAAATCCTTTTAAAGTAATGTCTTGAATTTTATTAGCAAATTCTTCTGAGGTAAAACTTTTGCCGTATTGGTCTAAGCAGATAACAAAATCTGATGAATGAATTTTTGATTTTATTTTAGTAGCTTCAATTTTCTTAATATTTAAAATATCTTTTTCAGAAGCATTACTTGGAATTGGCTCATCTGTAAGTTCAACAAATTCAAAGTTTGCATACTTGCCTATTCGCTTTTTATATTCATCAATTAAATCTAAAAGAGAGTGCTCTTTGATTTTACCGAGACAAATAATTTTAATATTCATAAAAGCACCTCCATTACTAAAAAGTATTAAACTAGTTCAATAACTTCATCTATATTATCTCGATTTGCGACAGATAATTGAAATGGTGTTTTAATATTTGAACTGTTTATTTCATTTAAAACAGTTTGGTATGCAAGTTCTGGGAAGTTATTTTCTTTGCTTAAATGACCAAGTACAAATTTATTAACTCCACTTTCATATAATCTTTTTACTAGTTTACCAGTTGTTTCATTAGATAAATGACCAACATCGCTAGAAATTCTTTTCTTTAAAAAATATGGATATGAACCACAAAGTAAAGTGTCATTGTCATAGTTTGATTCTATTAACAAAATGTCACTTCCAGCCATTTCGCTAATTATAGATTCTTCTATATGTCCTATATCTGTGGCAACTGTAACTTTCTTTCCGTCACAAATTACACTGAATCCACAAGGATCGATTGCATCATGAGGTATTGAAAATGAATGAATTTGCAAATCTCCTATTGAAAATGTACTTCCAGCATTAAATAAATATTTACAAGATGAATTAACATTCAAGCTTTCCATTTGAGACCAAGTTTTTGGTGTTGCATAAATTGGTGTGTTAAATTTTTTTGAAATTGTAGTTAATCCTTTTGTGTGATCTATATGCTCGTGTGTTATTAAAATTGCATTTATTTCATCTAGTTCAACATCAATGCTTGCAAGTGCTTTTGAAATTTTTTGACAACTAACACCTGCGTCTATTAAAATTTTTGTATTGTCGCTTTCAATGAATGTCGAGTTGCCACTACTGCCACTATATAAATTACAAAATTTTATCATATGAATTACTCCATTTATTGTTTACTCAGAAATTCTTTCAATATTTGCACCCAAGGCTTTGAAACGCTCAGCTATTTTTTCATAACCTCTGTCAACGTGTTCAATACCATAAACTTCTGTTTCTCCTTCAGCACAAATTCCAGCGATAATAAGTGCAGCGGCTGCTCTTAAATCTGTTGCTGTAACTTGTGAACCAGATAAGCTTTCAACTCCTTCAATGCAAGCTGTTTTGCCTTCAACCCTTATTTTTGCTCCGAGTTTTCTTAGCTCTTCTGTATATTGAAAACGTGAATCATAAATACCTTCTGTTAGGTAACTAGTTCCTTCTGAAAGTGCAAGAAGCACAGCCATTTGAGGTTGCATATCTGTTGGAAAACCTGGGTATGGCAAAGTTTTAATATTAGCTTTTGATGTCCTTTTATCTGACCAAACTCTAATTTTATCGCCATCTTCTGATTCTTCAACATTAACTCCCATCTCAATTAGTTTTGCTGAAATAGGGTCTAGGTGTTTTGTTATGCAGTTTGTTATGATAACATCGCCACGTGAAGCAGCAGCAGCAATCATAAATGTACCTGCTTCAATTTGGTCTGGTACAATTGAATAAGATGCACCACCTTTTAATTCTTCAACACCAGTTATTTTTATAACATCTGTTCCAGCTCCTTTAATGTTTGCTCCCATTGTGTTTAAGAAGTTTGCAAGGTCAACAATGTGAGGTTCTTTTGCAGCATTTTCAATTGTTGTAATGCCAGGAACAAGTACAGATGCAAGCATAATATTCATTGTTGCACCAACACTGACAACATCAAGATAAATAGAATTGCCTGTTAATTCTTCGGAAGTTGCGTATATCATACCACCTTCACAATTGACATTTGCGCCCAATGCCTCGAAACCTTTTATATGTTGATCAATTGGTCTTGAACCAAAGTTACAACCACCTGGAAAACCAACTGATGCACGACCAAATCTACTAAGTAAAGCACCTATGAAGTAATACGAAGCTCTGAATTTCTTTGTCATATCAAGTGGAATTTCTTTTTCTTCTATGTTCGTACAGTCAATTTCGATTTCATTTGGAGAAATCATAGTTATTTTAGCACCAAGTAATTTAAGAATGTCATAGCAACGTAGTATATCACTAATATTGGGAATGTTATCAATTCTACATTTTCCTTTTATTAGAACAGTAGCAGGTAAGATAGCAACGGCTGCATTTTTAGCACCATTAACACTAACAGTCCCCTTTAAAGGTGTTTTTCCTTTAATTAAAAATTTATCCATATGTAACCTCTTTTCTAAAAGTATATTATTCAAAATCAGTTTTACTAAATTTAGCAGAAGTATTTACTTCAATAATACCATCAATATGGCATAATTCTTGAACAAGTTCTTCTTTGTCCTTTTTTGCTGGACATTTAACTAAGAATTTTATAGCAATGTCTTTATTTGTATTTGATTTTATTTGCTTTATATCTAATATATCAATATTTCTATCTTCAAATATTTCTTGTGCCTTACTTAAAACGCCACGGTTTTTAGTTGAAATTAGAGTGAATACAGAAAGCTTTCCTTTGCTAGCAATAAGATTTTGAAATGGAGAGACGAAGCAAAGTGTAAGAAATATTAAAAGTGTTGCATATATAGCTCCCTCGTAAAATCCAGCTCCAACAGCAAGTCCAATACAGGTTATTGAAAGCAAGCTTGCAGCAGTTGTAAGACCTTTTACAGATAATCCTTCACGTAAAATAGTTCCTGCACCAACAAAGCCTATTCCAGCAAGAATTTGTGCTGGTAATCTAGTTGGATCAACATTAGTTTCAGGAAATAAGTTGTGTACATATATTCCAAGAGACATAACTAATGTAGCAGACATACATATAAGAGTATGTGTTTTTATACCTGCTGGTTTATGTATCAATTCTCTTTCAATTCCAATAACAAAGGAGAGTGCAAAAGCAATTGTTAATTTAAGCAAAATATCCAAAGCTATTGGAGAAACAAGAAAGCTTAGAAACTCCATAAATTCACCTCATTTTAAGTTAAAGCACGTAATAAATACGACCTTAGAAAAAATATGGGAGCAGTTACTCCCATAGAAAATATAACACAACTGAAAAACATTTACAAGTACATATTTAGTTGAAGAAATCAACAATTCTAAATTTAAAATCACTCTTATTTGCAATTATATAGAAACTTTCATCACTTAAAGCTTCTTTTAAGCTTATATCAGCTGCTTCACTGGAACATATTTCATCTGAAAAGCAGAGTGCTGGAAACATCACACACCACCAGTTATGACCATTACCATTTCCAATAATAATTCTCAAAGCTGTATACTCACCAGACGGAAAAGATAATGAATCATATTCCTTTTTTGGAAAATAACATTTCTTAAATTCAACTTTAACATCGCTTTCACAGCCATTTGCTTTTAGTGTCTCTTTTGCAATTTTTTCAAATATTTCTAATGAGTTTGAAATGTACATATAAGCTGAATCAATAGAATCAAGTTGTATTGTCTGCATATATTTTAAAATATTATCTCTGACTTTTAGTTTTAAATTTTGGTCATCAACTGAATCACTGTTAGCAATGATATGAAGCCTAACAACGTTGTTTGCAATCTCGTTTTGAATAGAATGTGCATATGTAAATGCATCAAATAAAATTAAAAATAATAATAAAATAAAAAGTAAAAATTTTTTCATATTAACCTCCAAATTGAGTATTACCAATAAATTGATAACTAATACCAAAAAAAGGAAAATATTTATTGACTCAATTGGAAATATATGGTAATATCTTTTTAGACAAAGACGAAGGAGGAAAAAGAATGCATAAAATAATAAAAGCGTGTAATTTTTATGTAAGTGAATGGCATCTTTTTGCAGCACTACTACCATACATTCGTGATGAATTAAAATTAAAACATAAGATTGTTGTGATTTCACAGGACAAGCTAGAAAATGGAATGAAAAACCTAGTTAAGAAATTAAACATTCGCTTTGAAAACGAAAATGGCATAAATGAAATAGTATGGCTTAATGAAGCTTTGGTTATGGATATAAGAGAAGAATGTGTGCCAGTTACTATTGTTGTGCAAGGCACAATGGAATTTATATCAGAAGTGAATAATTATTTAATAGAAAGATTAGAACCACTATACGCAGAACTTAGAATAATAAATTGTTATGAAGTGTATAACACTAATACAATGTTATATAATATTTTAGATGAACACGACTTTGTGTTTAATACGGCAGGAATGAATAAAAAAACAGACATATTTCCTGGATATATTGAACCAACAAAGTTATTAAAAAGCTAATATCGATAAAAACCATAAAGAAGACATAAGAACTATGATACTAAAAGTAAAGCTAATGGTAAAATAGTTATTATGTCTTCATCCCCCTCTTTAACGAGAAAAACGATTAAAACAACAATCAAAATATTGTCAAAATTGTCTTTTAAATTTAATTCTTTGAGAAGATTCACTTCTCTTCGCCTCCTGAATTCTTATTAAGCTCACTAAGCACATTAGAAAGCTTTATAAATTTTATGTATTGGTCAACTTTGTCTTTTTTGGATTCACGCAAAAATGGTTTTAAAGAATTTAATAGGTTTGCACTAGCATTATTTTGAGATGAATTTATACTTTTCATTGCTTGCATAATTTTAAGTAGTGTTTCCATATCTGGCATATCATTATTAGATTTAGAAGAATTATTGCTTGAATTCATTGCATTTATAAAAGAGCTAAACATATCTGCGTTAAAAGAATTTTGAGTTGTATTTTGATTTTGAGATGAATTATTTCCAGCATTGTTACAATTATCTTGTGAATTTGTACTATGGTGTTCCTTAGATGTTGAATTTAAAATATCTATAATATTAGATATATTAGGCATATCACTCATAAATTCACCTCCTAAAAATTAGTTATAAGACTATTTGTTACGTTCTCTTTCAATTAAAGAAACAAGTTTTGAGTAATCATCTTCACTTAACATTGCCCTAGTTTTTTCAAGAGCATTTCTTAATTCATCATCACTCATATTTTTCACACTATTTACGAATAGAGAATACATCATTTCATTATTCATAAAAGCACCTCCTACTAGACATATATATGAGCAAGCAAAGAAAAAGATACATAAATTATAAGGAAAAAATAAAGTTAAAATGATACTTTATAGAATATGAAAATCTATCGGAACAGCTAAGTTTAGGAGTTAAAGTTTTTAAAAATTGCAATTTGTAACATAATAGTAATATTTTTGTAAAAAAAATTTAATATTAGAAAATAAAAAAATCAAAAAAAATTACAAATAATGCTTCCGTAGAAAATTTTAAGAATGATAAAAATTCATAATTAAATATGTATAAATATGTATGTAGACAGGTATTGAAAAAAATGATAAAACTAAAATAGAGTAAGTATGTAAAAAGATAATGGCTAATTATTTTTGAAGTTTAAAAGTTATATTGTTTGTGAAAAGCCTAAGACAAAATCTTCAATGAAAGGAAGGAATGCAGATGACAAAAAATAATGAAAGAGGAGTAACACTTATTGCACTGGTAATAACAATTATAGTGATAATAATACTTGCAGGGATATCATTTGTGGCGTCAACTGGTATAGTGGATAGAGCATATTTTGCTAAATATACAGCTAGTTTCGATGATATTTCGGAGTCTGTTAGAAAAACGGCTGCTGTTGCAGATACAGATTTAGTTTCAGAAGGCAAGCTAATAACAGATGCACAAAAATATAATTATGTTGCAAAGGGTGGAGAAAGTGCAGAAGACTTGATTGACAAGAACAATGCCCCTACATATTCAATAATTGAAGAAAACGCAAAATTAGGAACTAAAATTCCTGAATTAACCACAAATACGGTTAGTGGAAGTAATACAAAAATAAAATTTGCCATTACTTCTGATGGCACTGTTTTTTCTTGGCCACCGGTAAAAAAGGGTGATGAGTACTACATTACTACGACAGATACAGTAGATGAAGAAACTGCTAGTAAAACTGGCGATTTTGAAATCACAATAAAAGGTAAAAATTTAACCATAACAGTAGATGAAAATTCAGAGTTACAAGATGGATCTATTTTACCAACTAATGATGGAAGAGTTGTTTTATCTAAGCCTAGAATAAAAGGAACATATGTATATACTGGAATAGAGCAAGAAGTAAAATTGGTAAATTATAATCAAAATGTAATGAATATTTCTACAAATATGGCAAAAGATGTTGGAACTATCGAAATAACAGTAAGTTTAAAAGATCCACAAAGATATTTATGGACAGATGGAACAACCTCAGACGTAAAATTATCTTGGACAATAGAAAAAAGAACTGTTGAAGTAAAATGGGAAGCAGGGACAACTTTTATATATGATGGCTCTGTGAAAGCACCAACGGCCACAGCAGACGGAGTTGCAGGAGAAACAATAAATTTAAAAATATCTGGTGGTGCGACAAATACAGGAAACTACACTGCGACTGCGAGCATTCAAAGTGTGACAGGTGGAATTGCAGAAAACTACGAATTAACAAATACAACAAGAGATTTTAAAATAGTGAAAGGAAATATAGAGGTTGAGGCAGCTGACTATGAAGGAAGATATGACAAGCAAGCACACACCATAACATTAACAGTAACTAAACCAGAAACTGGTGCAACAGTGTATTATTCACAAAACGTTGCACTTACAGAAGATAATTACCAAGCAATTGGTTCGACAACAATACCAACTCAAACCGAACTTGGAGTATCCACAATATATTATTATGTAGTCGCTGATGGCAGAACACCAGTAAGTGGTAGTAGGACAATTACTATACACAAGGGTATAATAAATCCAACAGTGAATATGACTGATTATGTGTATGGAGAAACAAAGCCAACACCAACAGTAAATGGCAATGAAGAAAATGGAACTGTAACATATTATTACACAACATCAAATACAACTTCCGGTGGAATTAATTGGAACACAGTTACAGATTCAACGAAAATAAATGCAGGTTCTTATTATATGTATGCAACAGTTGCTGAAACAACTCACTATTTAAGTGCTGTTACACCAGCAGTTCCGTTTAAAGTTGGTCAAAAAACTTTAACAGTAACGGCAGATAGTGGAAAAACAAAAGTATATGGTACGAATGATCCAGTGTTTACTTATAAATATACCGGAAATGTAGCAGGTCAAATTCCGGGATTTAGTGGAGTACTAATGAGAAATGCAGGAGAAGATATTGGAGTATACACTATAAATCAAGGCTCATTAACATTGACGAACAATGGAACATTTTTAGCTAATAATTATAAAATTAGTTATGTTGCTGCAAGTATGACGATAACTCAAAAGGCACTAACAGACTCAGACATAACTGTAACATTAAACAATAATTCTTTTACATATAATGGTGCAGAACAAAAAACAATACCAACAATAAGATACGGAAACAAAACATTAGTTGAAGGAACAGATTACACTTTGACTTATAAAGATAATGTAAACGTAGGAACAGCGACAGTGACAATAACAGCAAAAGGAAACTATAAAGGAATAACAAGTAAAACATATACAATAGTAAAAAGAACAATAACGGTTACAGCAGGAACAGCAAGCAAGGCGTATGATGGCAAGGTATTAACAAATGCAACAACAACGATAACTAGTGGAGCTTTGGGAACAGGCGATACGATTACGACAACAACATCTGGAAGCATAACAGATGCAGGCAGTGTCAATAATGTAGTTTCAAATATTGTAATAAAAAAATCTGGAGTTGATGTAACAGCAAATTATAATATAACTAAGCAAAATGGAACATTGACGGTTAATAAGAAGAGCGTTGCAATAAATTGGGGCTCAACAATTGTATTTACATATAATGGTCAAAGTCAAGCCCCAACAGCGAGTGCAAGCTCTGGTGTAACTGGTGAAACAATAAATATAACTAGAACAACTGGAACAAATGCAGGTAGCTACACATCTACTGCAAGCATATCGAGTGTAAGTGGTGGTAGAGCTAAAGCTAGTAACTATACATTAACTGGAACAACAAAAGCATATACAATAAATAAAAAAGCAATAAATGTAGCATGGAGTAGCACTTCATTCACTTGGGATGGAGCAAGTCACGTGCCAAGTGCATCAATAGCAACAGGAGTGCAATTAGAAACAATGACATTGTCTGTAAGTGGTGTTACTACTAAATCGGGAACATGGACGGCAACAGCAAGTGTACAATCAGTTGTAGGAGGACAAGGAAAAATAAGTAATTATAATGTAGGCAACACAACAACTAAATTTACAGTAAATAAATTGATTGCTGTTGGACACTATATAAATTATACTCCAACAAGCAGTAGTATGTGGACATCATCAAATAACACAGGTGCAACGTCTGTGCAATTGTCAACAAATACATCCGTTAAATGGAGAGTATTGAGTATAGACGATAACACGGGTAATGTAGTGGTAACAACAAATGGACACGTAAACAGAATGTCGTTACAGGGAACAGCAGGCTTTTTAAGAGGTGCAACTGAACTTAATAGAATATGCGCAAAATTATATTCAAATTCATCAAAGGGAATAACTGCAAGAAGTTTAACAATAGAAGATTTAAATAAGGCGTGTGGATATACACCATCAACGAATCCAGATAGATTTGCATGGTATCCATCAAACACATCAAGCAGTAATTTGAAAGATGTCGTAGCAGGAGGACATACTTACAAGGCTGTAAGACATACATCGGATTTAAAAGGCATAAGTAATCCAAGATTTTTTGTTTGGGACGATAGTAGTGGTGTAACACATGTGGCAACAAGTGAATCAAATTATGTTGAATTAAAATCACAAAGTAGCCCAGTTTTGACAACTAGTAAAATGACTTGGTATAGTCCGGTTAGTTTAAATTCTACTGTTGGAGACATAATAAAAGGAGTAGAGAACGATCGTACGTGGCTTGCTTCACCAATTTGTTGCTTGTACACTTCTGGCGAACAACGTGCATACTTTGTAATGCTTACAGCTTATGCCACAGCAATTCATGAAAACTACTTAATGAGTTCTAAGGGCTATTCAAGTGGAGGTGAGCAAGGTATTAGTCCGGTTATTACATTGAACATCAAGAATATAAATTTCACAGAATCTGGTAAAAACGGATCAACAACGTCAACAGCTTGGAATTTGAAATAATGAATTTATTTTTATAATAAAAAAGCATCTATAAGTTTGCTTGATATCCGACAACTTTGAAATATGACTATACATTAAAGAAAAGTGTCGGATATTAAAAGCAGTGCGAATTTTAAGACATTAAATGTATATGAAAAATTGAAAATACACAAATGCGTAATTTATAAAGCTTAGGAGGAAAAAGATGAGAAAAGATAAAGGCGTATCAATGATATCTTTAGTAATAACAATAATAGTGATTTTAATATTAGCAGCAATAACTTTTCATTCTGTGGATACGATAGATAAAGCTTCTGAGGAAAGAGCGATGCAAGAACTTTCAGAAGTAAAAAAAGGAATGCTCACTGTGAGAGCTATCAATGCCAAGCAGGGCACTGATGAAGCAACTTTAAATAAAAACTTCATTAGAGTAAGAGTAGCAGATGCTCCTGATAATTTTGTTAGCTATGCTAACAATGAAGGCAAAGATGTTGGATATGTTGTTGATTTATCAGTAATTGATTATGAAAAAGTAAATTCTGGACAAGATTATAAAAACTTTTCTTCTGGCGATACGATAACATTTAAAACTGATGATGTTTTTGTGTATGATGCAGAATTAAAGGTCTTTAATGCAAAATCAGGCAGATATTTAGAAGGATATCAAAATGAACAAAACAATACAACAGATAGAAAAGATGGTCCGGATATCAATGTTATTTACAATAAAGACGGTAAATTAGAGTTTGAAGTTTCACCTAAATATGGTGGAGAAATAATTAGTGTAATAGTTGATGGAGAAAAAGTAAATTTGAATGATAATAATTTATATGACTACATCGAAAAAACTCCAACAAAAGACAAAGTAACGATTATTGCTTCTGAGAAAGATGGTGGAACGACAACAAAAGTTATTCCTATTGATGTTGGAGATGAAAATAGAGACAACGATATAAATTCTCCAAATATAATCTCATATGAATGTGAATACAAGCAAGGAACAGCTGACGTTACAGTAATTGCACAAGATGAAAATGCAAGAATTATGGCGTATGCAGTTGTAGTTGGTGAAGATTCAACACCAAGTGAATGGATAGATATATCAGAGCCAGCTAATATGTACACGATTAAATTTAATGTAACAGAAAATGGCGTGTATAGAGTTTTTGTAAGAAATAGTTTTGGAAAAACAGCAAGTTCTTCTAAAAATATTAGAGTAATTTTGAATGTAAGATATAAATATGACGCAAATGGTGGAGAGAGCATAAATGCACCAGAAGTAGTGCAACTTGGCTGTAATATGCCAGTAGACTTGACACCCAAGGTTATTAGAAAACACTATGAATTTTTAGGTTGGAACACAAAAATAACAGCAACGGAAGGGATGACAGAGTATAATATTGGCACTGAGAATGACTTGGTTTTATATCCAATATTTAGACCAAAAGTTAAATTAGTAAAGCCAACTATCGCCGTTCCAAAGTACACATATAATGGAAAAGAACAAACTTTGCAACTAAATGATTTTGATGGAACATTACTTGGCATAACAGAAAATACAATGATAGATGCTGGCACTAAAACAGCGGTTATAACAATATTAAACAAAGATAGATATGAATGGGCAGATGGAACAGATGACGATATAGAATTTACTTGGACCATAGATAAAAAGAAAATTTCAGTAGTGTGGGGAGCAACACGAACATTTATATACAATATAGATGAACAAGCACCAACAGCCAGTGTAGATTCAGGCGTTGAGGGCGAAACAGTTGAAATTTCTAGAACAACAGCAATCAATGTTGGAAACTATACATCAACAGCAAGTATGGTAAGAGTTGTTGGTGGACAAGCAAATCTAGACAACTATATATTAGAAAACACGACAATGGCATATAGAATAAATCCATACAATTTAAGCAATGCAACGATAGGAGATATATCTTCTTATACGTATGATGGAAACTCAAAATTGCCAACACCAGCAGTAACAGTGCCATTAAAAGGCACAACAACGTTAGTAAATGGTACTGAATTTACGTATAGTTATTCTAATAATCTTAACGCTGGAACAGCAACTGTCACTGCAACAGGTAAAGGAAACTATACAGGAACAAAATCAAAGAATTATACTATATTAAAAAGAGCAATAACAGTAACGGCTGGAACATCTAGTAAGACATACAATGGAACAGCATTAACAAATACAACTGTAACTTTAACAAGTGGAACGTTGGGAACTGGTGATGTAATGTCAGCCTCAGCTTCTGGAAGGTTGATAAATGCAGGAAGCACAACAAATTCTGTGTCTAGTGTTGTTATTAGACGTAGTGGAACAGATGTAACAGGAAACTATACGATAACAAAAGTTAACGGCAGATTAACAATAAACAAAAGGAGCATATCAGCTAATTGGGGCACAACAGTAGCATTTGTTTATAATGGACAAAACCAAGCACCAACAGTAAGTGCAAGTTCAGGAGTAAACGGTGAAACAATAGTGCTAACGAGGACAACTGGAAAAAATAAAGGAAGCTACACATCAACTGCAAGCATATCAGGAGTAAATGGTGGACAAGCAAACAAAAATAACTATACTTTGACAAATACAACAAAGGCATTTTCAATAAGTGCTAGAGCAGTAAATGTTTCTTGGGGCTCAACGCAATTTGCTTATGATGGAGGAAGCCACGTTCCATCAGCAAGTGCAAGTTCAGGGGTTACAGGTGAAACGATAAATTTAAGCATAAATGGTGTACAAATAAATCCGGGTGTTTATAATGCCACAGCGAGCATATCGAGCGTAAGTGGTGGACAAGGAGATAAGAATAATTATACTTTAAATAATACAACCGTATCATTTACAATATTGAAAAATTTACAAGTCGGGGACTATGTAAATTATACACCAACATATGCAAGTGCTAGCATAGATACTGGACACACTGGTGGCAGTGGAGGATCGTTGAGCACAGAGAGTAAAGCTTGGAGGATAATAAGCATAGTAAATGGCAAGATATTAGTTACAACGAATGGAGCTGTTAGCGTAAATAGTATTGGAATGCGTGGAAAAGCAGGATTTATATATGGCCCTGATGAGGTAAATAGACTTTGCAAAGCATTGTATTCAAGTAGCAAAATAACAGCTAGGAGTTTAACTGTTGAAGATATTGATACGGCATGCAATTATAATCCATCTGGTTGGACGTGGGATTATAAGATATATTACGGACAGACAATGTATTTTTCAAGTGGATTATTCTATTCTTATGAAGAAAATGGCAGAACTGTGGTTTCTGCTGATGGAAAATGGAATAATGCGACTGTAAAACAGACGGCACATAACTATAATGCATATTCTTATAATCAAACAGTAGGTGATATATTAGGAAGTAATGATGGCTGGCTTGCATCTAGACATATTTTATTATTGGCAGATAGAGATTATGCAAGTTATGGACTACGTAAAGCTCGTGGAGAATCTGTTGATGGATATATGATGACAAGTTCTAGAAATATTAGCGATGATGATAAGGGAACAACAGCAGGATTGCATCCAGCTTTTGAAATAAATATAACTCAAATAAACACGGATGCAAGTATTTCAAATCGTGGACAGTCACAATCACAAGCTTGGAATATATCTTACTAATAAGTAAGTGTTCTCAAATAACATTAAAAGCTAGGAAATTAACGTTTTCTGGCTTTTATTTATTTTATAGGTTTAAAATAGATATGTCACAAAAATAAATATTGAAAGAGAGTACCAAAAATGTTAAGGTTTAAATAACGA
>CAKPAA010000018.1 GCA_934132775.1 uncultured Clostridia bacterium
GCATCACATACTAAGTCTGTATTTAATGCTTCTAATATTGTTTTTCCAACTAATATTTCACCAGCCATAGCTGCTGAGTGAGTCATACCAGAACAGCCAATCGTCTCGATTAAAGCTTCTTGTATAATTCCCTCTTTTACATTAAGTGTTAATTTGCAAGCTCCTTGTTGTGGTGCACACCAACCTATACCGTGTGTTAAACCTGATATATCTTTTATTTCTTTTGCTCTTACCCACTTACCTTCTTCTGGTATTGGAGCTGGTCCGTGATTAACTCCTTGGGCTACTGGACACATATTTTCAACTTCTTTTGAATATATCATTCTTTTCATTCCTTTCTCTTTTTAAAATATACATTTTAATGTTCTTCCTTTGACTGCCACCCTCATTATATATAAAAAGATATTACTTTTCAACAAATATCTACATTTATTTTTTCGCTTGATGTGAACTTTAAATTTTATTTAATTGTATATTTTTTCAAGAAATGTTCAAACTATTTATTAAATTGGAGGTGTAAATTTTGAGTATAACAAAAAGTATAAATATACAAGGCGTTTCAAACAAATCATTTGAAAATGCTATAGAAGTAGCCTATGAAGAAGTCTCTCAAACAATTGACCATATATTTGAAATTAAAGTTATTGGTCTTAATTGCACAATTAGAGATGGTAAAATTCACGAATATATAGCCGATACAAAAATAAGTTTTAAAGTTGATACAGAAAGGGCGAAAAGTTAATGAAACCTATTGAAACGAAAAAAGATTACCAGAAATATGTAGATAAAAAAACCCCAAACTCCCCTATATGGCTAAACATAACAAAAGCCTTTTTTGTTGGAGGGTTAATTTGTCTAATTGGTCAATTTATTTCAGATTTTTGGTCGAGCCGAGGATTAGAGCAAGAAGCCACAGCTTCTGCAACTAGCATAACACTCATATTTTTAGGTATATTCTTAACATCAATAAACGTATATAACAAAATAGGAAAATTCGCAGGTGCTGGTTCAATAGTTCCTATCACTGGCTTTGCAAATTCAATTTCTTCCCCTGCAATTGAATTTAAAAGCGAAGGATTAGTGCTAGGAGTCGGTGCAAAACTATTCCAAATTGCAGGTCCAGTGCTTGTTTATGGTATAAGCACATCAATGGCAATTGGACTTATATACTTTATTGCTACAAAATAAGGAGGAAAATATGGCACAGAAAAAAGTTGGAACTCAAACAGTAAAATTTGCAAATCCACCGAGCATTTCATCAACATACTCTATCGTTGGTCCAAAAGAAGGCGAAGGACCATTAGGAAAATATTTCGATATAATCGTCGAGGACGAGTTTTGGGGCGAAAAAACTTGGGAAAAAACAGAAGCAAAAATAGTAAAAGAATGTGTTGGTGGTTGTCTCGGTAAAGAAAAAGTAAGCAACAGCGATGTCGACTATTTATTTTCAGGTGATTTATTAAACCAATGTGTATCATCGTCTTTTGGAATAAGAGAACGCGAAATACCGTATTTTGGCATATTTGGAGCCTGTTCAACCTTCTGCGAAGGACTAAGCTTAGGAGCAATGTTAATCGATGGTGGAATGGCAGATAAAATAGTCTGCTCAACTTCAAGTCACTTTTGTAGTGCTGAAAAACAATTTAGATTTCCACTAGAATTAGGCACACAACGCCCGCCATCTGCTCAATGGACCGTAACTGGCTCTGGCACAGCATTTTTAAATTCTGCTGGCAATGGACCTTATATCACATACGTTACAACAGGTAAAATAATCGATATGGGAATAAAAGATGCAAACAATATGGGGGCTGCAATGGCACCAGCTGCAGTCGACACTTTGTATACTCATTTTAAAGACACAGGTCGTGCACCAAGTTATTACGACATAATTTTAACTGGTGATTTAGGTTTTATAGGGAAAAAAATCTGCTTAGAACTAATGGAATCACGAGGATACGACATGAAAAATTACTATAATGACTGTGGATGCTTAATATTTGATAAAGAAAAACAAGATGTTCACTCTGGTGGAAGTGGCTGTGGTTGTTGCGCAACAACATTTTGCGGATATGTATATAATCAATTAAAAGCCAAGAAATTTAAAAAGGTCTTACTATGTGCAACGGGCGCACTAATGAGCCCAACAACAGCACAACAAAATGAAAGCATACTTGGAATTGCTCATGCAGTGAGTATTGAAATATAGTAAAAAAATAGTGCTAGGCTCAATTAAGTAAGCTAGCACTATTTTTAATAACTTTGTATAATTAGATTTTTACTATTCTATCGTGATACACCGCTTTTCTTTATTCATCAAGTTCATAAGCCATTCCCACTTAGAACTTTCTATTGTTACTTTGTATTTATATTCTCCCTCTTCAAAGAACCAGTTAAAAGTAGCAATATCTGTATTGGTTTCTCCCATTTGCGCATAAATTGAGTTAATTTCAATTTTTCTATAAGGTACACAAATAGAAAAAATTCTATTACTCCTAAGTTTACTCAAAACATCAATTGAAGTTTCTATTCTAATAAATTCATCATTAGCCTTTGTGGTTACTAGCAATGAAGAATTTTCGATGTTTATGGTGATTTGGCTTTCTCCATTTCCAATAACTGCATTGCCATTTTGAAGAACAGTATCTAGTAACTCCTTCGTAAGACAAATTCGCAACATCTTGTGTTGCGTTGTAATCTTTTCTGTTGTTGCCTGCGGTGTAGCTATTACTACTGGCTTTGTAGGAGTTGCTGTTGGAACTATTGTTGCTTCTGCTACTTTACTTGTAAGTGGTGACATTGAAGCTGGTGTGACTCTCGGAGTTGATGTTGCCACTGGCTTTGTAGGAGTTGCTTTTGGAGCCATTGTTGCTTCTGCTACTTTACTTGTGGGTGTTGACGTCGGAGCTGGTGTGACACTTGGAGTTGATGTGGCTACCGACATCGTAGGAGCAACTGTTGGAATAAAGTAATTATCTTCCTCATCCATCATTGAGTGTTTCAGATTCTTTTCTCTTTCTGTTTTCGTAGGTTCATCCATATTTAATTGCTTCTTATTCTGCTTATCCAAATCAGCTTGCTCTAAATCGCCATTCCTTCCGTTATTATCTCTATCTTTCACATCCACTTCATTTTCATTAGTATTTCTACCAAAGTCAATATCCCTACTAATTCCAAATGGTACTTGAATTGGAAGCACTGGAATTAAATCCAGTAATTTCAACAACCATTGTGACAATCCAAACATTTTAAGCACGATTAGAACTAAAAACGTGATTACGACAATTCTTATGCACCAACATAAGAATTTGAATAGTCTCCGTAAAAACTTTCTCATACTAATCCCTCCAAAACTATCTAAAAGGATAAAAACTCAAAACTCATTTGCACATATTGATTATACAATAAATGGCAGAAATAATCAACATAATATGCTTTAAAAAAGGTACAAGCTTCCTTTCTTGTACCCTATCTACTAGTCAGTCCACACAAATTCCGCTGTTATGTCGTATAACTGCTTAAAATATTTAGTATGATTTTTGCTTTCATATAAGGCCGACCAAGAATAATTTGTATCCTTGAATCTTCTTAATGTAATTACTGACTCTGTTCTATGTTGTGCTATTGTTTTCATATTTTCATTCCAAATTATTTTAGAATCATAGTAACCAATAGCTGTTCTGGCATTAAATAATATTCCTACTAAAATTAAACATACTGTCAAAGTCTTTTCATCAATATACTTTGGCAACTTAATATTTATTATTAAATATGCAATTATGAAAGCATACATTATATATCCAGGTAATAAATTTCTTTCACCAATTACATTTGAAATAACCATCATAAATTGTGAACCAACCATAAGTATTATTGCATTTATAAGTACGCTAAAAAGCTTGTTCTCTAGTCTTGAATTTAAGAAAAATATTTCATAAACATATGTTAAAAGAATTAACATCATTAGTATTAGCTTCCACACTGCCAAACTAAAAACGCCACTTAAATTTATGCTAATTGTGGAAATTAAATTTATTGCAACCGCAAAAAATATCTTTTTATCTTTCCTGTAATCTACATTATATAAAATAACAATTAGATTTATTACAATTGCGTAAATCAAAGCTCTATCACCAGTCGTAAAAGACTCTAATATCCATCTAAAATTTGAAATCATAACTCCGATAATACTGTTATTAGTTTCATTAGCCATTCTTGCAAATTGACCTGGTGCTAAAACTACTGTTGCTAATCCTATAAAAGTTATCATTAACATCCAGCAAATTCTTTTATTTTCAACTATCAAATTTTTTAGTCCACTTTTTTTGACAACTTCTTTAATATTCTTAATTTTAGCTAACAATGTAAGCACAGTAATACCAAACGTCATCATTCCCATTTGTTCAACACTTGCAGAAGCTAAAACTCCAAATATAATTGCACATACAAAATCTTTTTTGCTTTCATTTATCTTGGTCAAATGATACCAGTATATAAAAAACATACAAATTGGATAAACATAGTTAAAAGACCCCGTCATCCAATAAACACTCTGACGTGTAACCAATATATCTAATATGGCTACCAAGAAAAACATTATAGAGAAAGCAAGTGATACGCGTTTTTTATCATTCTTAGTTATAATTTTGGCAGCAAAATAACAAATAAAAACAAGCATAAGGCTATTAAACATCGCCCAAAATACAGGACTTGCGCTTAAAAATATAGAATCTAATATATGAACAATAGTCCTACCATTTACATTAAGATAATGTTTAGCTACTTGTTGTATATAATCAGCCGTATTTAACTTTGTCCATTTTAAATACGAAAAATCATCTCCAAAATAACTAACATTTATGTTTATTACAAAGAAAGATAGAAATGTTATTGCTAAAAATAATTTTTCCCAAATATTTGATTTAAACTTTTTCATATTTACCTCTTTAATAAATCATTTTTTCCAAAGGACGGCTCGTTTAATTTAAGTTCTTCTTTAATTTTAGTTGTAGATATGTTTTCTGTTCTATCTAAATAAACAACATCGCAGTATTTCTTTAACGATTCAAAATTAGGATTACCAGCCCAATCACTTCCCATTACAACAACATCTACTTTATATTCTTGTACATCATTTATTTTTTGTTCCCAACTTTTTTCTGGAATGACTAAATCTACATATCTAATGCTTTCTAACATTTCTTTTCTAGTCTCATAATTGTGATATGCCTTTTTCCCTTTTATTTCATTGAATTCATCTGTGGAAAGTGCAACTATAAGGTAGTCTCCCAAAGCTTTTGCCCTCTTTAATAATCTAATATGTCCATAATGTAACAAATCATATGTTCCATATGTTAATACTCTTCTCATAAATCTTCACCACCTTTATATTTCATTTTCTTTAATATCCAATCAGCTACGCATATAGCAGAATTTCCGTAATTATAATCTGTACATTTTTCCAAGTAATTTTGGACTTTAATCAAATATTCTTCTTCATTATAAGAATTTATACACGTAAGTAACTCTTCAACATTATTTCCTCTAAGAAATGGTAAGTTATAATACTCCTCAGATAACCCTCGTAATTTTTTATACATTTCAATGTCAGGCGAATATAAAAAAACAATTTTTCTAAGTAATAAAAAATCAAACATTACAGAAGAGTAATCAGATATTAAACAATCTGCTGCAAGCACTAGTTCTTGAGTATCCGGATAATAAGAGACATCCTTTACTTTATCATTAAACTTAATTTCTAATACAGATGATTTTACATTAGGATGCATCCTTACCCAAAAGACACAATTTTTATTAAAAGTATCTTCGAATTTTTCAATCAATTTATCATAGTCTGTAATATAAAATTCTGTTGAATTATTATCCCTAAATGTTGGTGCATATAAAACTATAAAATCATCATTTGATACATTTAATTTATTTCTTATTTCCTGACGAAATTTCAAATTTTCTTTATTCCTTATTAGAACATCATTGCAAGGTAAACCATATCTTAAAAATTCAACATTTGAATTCAAATAAAACGCTCTTTTAATGATATCTTCTTGCATTTTACTATCGATTATAATTCCATCTGTTATACTTCCATCATATTTAGCTTCTTCAATATACTTTGCACTCAGATTGTTTTCTGCATCTTTTTCAATATATTTAAGTGGCTTAGACCCGTGCCACGTTTGCAAATATATTTGCCCATTTCTTTTTTTCATTAAATGCGAATTACGTATATTGTCAACGATTACTTTCGCTGTTGCATATTCATAAAGTGATTTAATACTATTATATTTTACTTTTCTTATTCCTACTGGTAAAATCTGCTCCATATCATTTAAAAGCCATACCAAATCTAAATCTAGCTTCCTATTTAAAAGTTCATTAGCTATGTATTTCGGATTATCCGCATATCCTTTTCCTGCAAAATTATCAAATATTATTTTATTTTCTTTCAATGGCATAATGCTAAATACTTTTGCGGCAATATCACGCAATATACCATATATAAATATATTAATTTTTTGTTTAAATGTTGGCTTGTTACTATCTTCCACAAATATATCTCCTATTCTCCATATGTTTTTATTATGTACTGATACATAGAATTTTCTGTATTTGAATAATCAGTATGTCTTTCTAGCTTATGAAATACAGACATTTCTTTAATCTGCTCCCAACGTTCAGGAGAATATTGCTTTCCAAGTTCAAACATCAACGTGTGAGGTGTATGATTATTAAATGCTGGAATTGCTTCCCATTCGGTCTTATATTTTCTTGCAGCCATAGCAAAAAACAAATGAAATATATAATAATCTACCAATTCATCTTCATTTTTCCAATAATCAAAAAGTAATTCTCTTGTAAGTAACAAAATTGGATTATTTGTTTTGGCAGCAATAAGCCAGTTGGAAGCTACCGTTGGTAACTCATTTGTTCTAAATAAATCAAAAGACTTATATACAAACAGCGGTGCTTCCAAAATATACTTAGGAATGTTAGGAGAAGTACATAACACTGTGCTATCTAGCCAAAGTCCACCATATTTGCAAAGTAATTCAATTCTTATTGCATCAGAGAAATGTGCCTTAGGAATAATTCCATTATCATACTTTTCGACAATGTAGTCTGGTAATTGTACATAATCGTTTATATTTTCATTCGTCAATATCACAATATTTTTATCTGGCATATTTCTTTTTACAGAATTAATACAAGCTTTAATCAAATCAGGAGCTTTTTCGATTCCTTGAAACCAGCATATCCAGACATAGTTACTACTTTCTTGCTTTTCGGTATTTTCAAATTCATTAATAAAATTCTTG
The DNA here is from genome assembly GCA_934132775.1 of uncultured Clostridia bacterium. GTDB lineage: Bacteria > Bacillota > Clostridia > TANB77 > UBA1234 > UBA1234. The sequence goes on from CAKPAA010000018.1 coordinate 7,338, forward strand.
TATTTATTAAATAATTTTTCATACGCTCTATATTGGTTTTCTATAGCTCTTGCATTTGGACTTTTTATTATTGATTCACCATATATTTTTCCGTGTAATAAACTAAAAAATTCCTTGCTCTTTATGGAATTTATTACTTTCTTTATCTTTCCCAACTATTTCACTCCCTTTATCTTCTCAATAAAAAATGATTTTATTTTTTCATATTCAGGTACTTTAAAAATTATAGATAGTGCAATATATATTATAATTCCTGCCAAAACTTGTATTGTAAGTAATAGTAAATTATTTGAAATATTAAACAAGGTTATTATATGTATACAGATTCCCATAATCACCGAAAGAGCTAAACTTGGTGTTATGTCTTTAAGTTGCTCTGTTACTTTATATCCGATAGTCTTACTCATAGCTTCTGAATTTATCAAAGTACCAATCACCGTATAAATAAGTCCAGTAATAGCAACACCTAAAACACTTATAGAAACACCAATCATAAGTAATGCAAAATAAATAGGCTTTTTTATAAATTCTAATTTTAATAAAGTATCACTTTTTCCAACTGCTTTGATAACTTGTAAACTCGTACTGCCAATTATAGAAAGGGCCGACATAATAGATAATATTTGCATATACACTATACAACTTTCCCATTTTGATGTTAATAATGTTAATACAAGGGGTCTTGCAACAAATGCACAACCTATCATCATCGGAAAAATTACAAAAGACATGGTACGTAATGCCTGACGTGCCAAATTCTTAACTTTATCTTTGTTGTCACTTTCATTTGCAATTGCTGGAAAAAGAACCGTCATAATAGTCGTACTCATATTATCAGTTAGCATAGCTGGTGCTTGCTTTCCCTTATTATAGAAAGCTAAATCTGCCGGAGTATACACCTTTCCAATAATTAACGATCTCAACTGGTCGAAAAACGAACCAGACAAATCAGCAGCTAATACTTTCCAGCCAAAACTCATAAGTTCTTTGGCAGATTTCTTTGAAAATACTAGTTGTGGATGCCAAGGAATTGTAAAACTTAAAACTAAGCTGTCTATAATTGCGTTTACAAAATACTGAGCTATTAGAGCCCAAACACCAAATCCTTTATATGCCAAGATAATTCCAACTATACCCGATACTAAAGTTCCAAACAATGTTGAGAAAAAAAATCTTTTAAATATCATATGCCTAGAAACATATGCATGTTGTACAGAATTATATGCACTGATTATTAACTTAAGAGAAAATACCCTTACTACTAAAGTAAGTTCAGACATATTATAAAAATTTGCAATAAGTGGTGCAAATAAAAATAATATTACGTATGTAAGAATTGACACTGCTAAGCTACAATAAAAAATAGTTGAAAAATCCTCATTTGTAGCATCTTTTCTTTGTATAAGAGCAGAAGTAAAACCGCTACTTACGAAAACATCTGCTATCGTTATAAATATTAAAACAATTGATACTATCCCATACTCTTCTGGAAGTAACAATCTTGCCAACACAACAGAAACAATAAACGACACAATTTGTGCGAGTATTCTTTCACCAAATTTCCAAAACATACCTGAAAAAATTTTGTTTTTTACAGAGTCTTGCTCCATATTTTTATCAACTCCAATTATTTTATGTTTCTTATTACTTCAACTAAAAATGAATATAAATTAGGACTAATACTAAAAACTTTGTACAACAATCTTACTTTCCAATTTATATTTCTTATCTTCAAAATTTCTTTTACATTTTTATTCGTTTCTTTTCTTATATTTTCTAAATGTTTTTCTGAATCATCAACGTTTTCTTTTATTTTAAAATAATACTCTACAAGCATTGCCATATAACTGTTTACAGCCATCTCATATAATTCTTTTTCACCGTTTTTTAGATAAAATTTTTTTCTTTCTTCAAGTGCTTCTAGCGCATCCAGCCTTTTAGCGTTGAACTTTTGTCCAGTTATTCCATTTTGATTTATTCTATAAAAATATAAATTCAAGTCTGTTACTGCGACATTCGTTTTTGAGACAAAAAATGCTTTGTATGTTGTATATTCATCTTCATGAATTTTTCCAAATGGGAATCTCATTTTTTCATAAATATATTTTTTATATAGCTTATTCCACACAACAACTGTTTTTACACATTCTTCGTCATATATTTTCTTTTGCATCTCATAATTTGAATACACTTTAATACCAGCAGTTGCTTTATTTTTATTTAATAATTCATCTTCGCTTTGAAAACGTAAATATCCGCATTCTGAAATATCACATTTGTTATCAATGCACAATTTATATAAGACTTCTATAAAACTTTCTTTTATCATATCATCTGAATCTACAAATGATATATATTCTCCGTTTGCAACATCAAGTCCAGCATTTCTAGCACTTGATAGCCCTCCATTTTCTTTGTGTATTACTTTCACTCGTGCATCGCTTTTAGCATATTCATCACATATTTTGCCACAATTATCTGGTGAGCCATCATCTACTAATATTATTTCCAAATTTGAATACGTTTGATTTATAATGCTATCTACACACTTTTTTAAATATTCTTCAACTTTGTAAACTGGAACTATTACACTTATCAATTCATTATTTGACATATTTTTACCTTTCATTAATTACTTTTTTCAACTGTCTCTTTCTTAACCATTCAACTGTCCTTTTTTTCCCGAGTATGATAAAAATTACTTTCAACAGAAAGTATCTTATTCCTGTTGAATTAAAAACTATTTTTAAATTAACTTTTTCTATAAGACTATTTCTTATATTTTCGTCTTCTATTAGTGCAATCTCCCAAATATTTGAGGTATAAGCATTAGCGAACAATTTAGGCACAACATTACTTTTGTCGAAAAAAATCTTTGATGTAATTTCCATTATGTTTTCGATGCCATTTACGCTTATATTAGTCATAGCACTTCCTTGCCTATTTGTTCTATACAAAATAATATTGTCATAATAAAAGCCAACGGTAGATATATATTTTACAAAGTTCATAAAGAAGTACATATCTTCCGCTACAACAACTCCTGAAGGATAAATCACATCATTATTAAGTAAAATATCTTTTTTATATACATTTTGAGTTGACCAAGGCAAGTAACCATTGTACTGTTTTTCATATTTTTTTATGAAATCATTTATTGAGTACCTTCCCTCTGCCATAGTGTACTTATAGCAATTATTGTTAATCGTTTCGCCGCTTTCAGTAATATTCTGAATTTGATAACTATATAAATCTAATTCAGATTTTACATCTTCTTCTATTTTTTTTAATATATTAGGTGCCAACATATCATCTGAATCCAAGAAAAATATATAATTGCCCTGTGCCATTTTTATTCCGGTATTTCTAGCAACTGATACCCCTTCATTTTTCTTATGAACCACTTTAATAAAATTATATTTTTCAGCATATTTATCACATATCTTCCCAGAATTATCTTTTGAGCCATCATCTATTAGTATAATTTCCATATCAGCAATAATCTGTATAATTACACTATCCAAACATTCTTCCAAATACTTTTCAACATTGTAAACTGGTATTATCAACGATAATTTCATCTTTGTCCCTCTCCCATATATTTAGATCTGTTTTTTAAAACATATATTTGTGGAAATACACTAAAAGTTAAAGTCTTTATTTTTTGTGTTGTGCTTATCCCATTGCATTTTAAAATCTCATTTAAAATCTGTTTATTTTTCATAAGTATATTTTTTAAAATATCTTTTTTATCTTTTTCAATATTTAAACTTACCATTAAGTAGCAATTTCTTAATGTTTCTGCGTAGTTTGATAGAGATTTTCTATAAAGTTCATTTTCTCCTTTTTCCTTGTAAAAATTTTTTCTTTCGTCATAAACATATAGTATATCTAATCTTTCAACGTTAAATTTTTTCCCAATTATACTATTTAAATTTTCTCTGTAATGATACAGATGTAAATCACTCTTTACGATATTTGTCTTACAAAAATATAATATTTTATAAATCATCTCTTCATCTTCGTGTATCTTTCCTGAAATAAATTTCATATTATCAAATAAATATTTTTTGTATAACTTATTCCATACAACTACAACTTTGGTTGACTCATCTTCTACAAACAAGCGATTTTGCATTTCGTAGGGTGACATTATTTCTATATTGTTGACAAATTTTTTTTCTTCTTCTATATTAATTTTAAATCTTTCATAATCGCAGGTTGCAATATCACAATTATTTTCAACACACATATGATATAAGGTTTCTATAAATCTTTTTTCAATTACATCATCTGAATCTACAAAAGAAATATAGCTGCCACTAGCAACATCAAGTCCAGCATTTCTAGCACTTGATACCCCACCATTTTCCTTATGTACCACTTTCACTCGTTTATCGATTTTAGCATACTCATCACATATTTTTCCACAATTATCTGGTGAGCCATCATCTACTAAAATAATTTCAAGGTTTTTGTATGTCTGGTTTACAACACTTTCTAAACATTCTTTTAAATATTTTTCAACTTTATATACTGGAATTATAATGCTTATTAAATCTTCTTTCATTTACATCTCCTTGTATAATAATTTTGGGATTATCAACTTCATATTGTAACAATACATAAATAATTTTATTTGTGCTGAATTTTTTATCTGTATATAATTCTTTTTATTATAGATTTAACTTTGTTTAAATATCTATATATTATTAAGTTTTCAATATCATATTTTTCTTTAGAGTTTATCTCTAGATCTAATTTATTTTTTTTACATTCATTTATTGCAAATTGCATTATATTTATTCTATCTTCCTTAGGTAGCAATTCTTTCACTGAATATATGGTTTTAATACATATCAATACTTCTTGTTTTATTCTATTTTCAATTTTTGTTTTTCTTGTTTCATTTAAGCATTTAAAGGCATTACAGAAATTTTCTAGTTTTGAATAATTTTTTATAGCATTTTGAATTTTCTTTTCAACGTGATTAACACTCACCTTCGTTGTAATACTGTTCATATTGTTCATATAATGATAAAAAGAATATGGTAAATATACCACTTTATTTAGCTTTTCATAAATATTCATTGTGAATAAAAAATCTTCTGCGTAAAATGTTGTTTCATCAAAATGTATATTATTATTTATTAAAAACTCTCTTTTAATAAGAAACATCCAAATACTATTATAATTGTAAGTTTCAATGAAATCATCTATTATATGTTCACTAAAAAAGTCTTTTCTTTCTATGTACTGTGGAGTATTATATACTTTACCTGAATATACAACTCTCTTAGAATCGTTAAATTCTCGGACATATGCGTATCTTACTTGTTCAGCATTATATTTCTTTGCGTACTCTAATGTCACTTCAACCGTTTTTGAATCTATCCAATCATCAGCATCAATAAACAGTATATAATCCCCTTGTGAAGCCTTTATTCCATCATTTCTGGCAGCACTAACTCCACCATTTTTTTTATCAATTACTTTAATTCTATCGTCTTTTCTTTCAAAGCTTCGCAATATATCTAAGCTTCTATCCTTTGAGCCATCATTTACACATATAACCTCTACATTAGAATATGTTTGAGAAAGTGCTGAATTTAAGCACCTATCTATATATGTTTCTGCATTATACACTGGTATTATTATCGAAACTAATTCATTTTTACCTTGCATTCTTTTCTCCTTTTAACATCCTAATGAGTTTATTTGTTTTATCTTTTCCTAAGACATTCCCTAAAATTTCATACAATTTTAATTTTAATTTTTCTTTATATGGTAGCCAAGAACCAGCAAACCAATGTATTGTGTACGTATTATCGGTGATTTTTTTTACCTTTGTCTTACAATCAATTGGGCAAAAATAATCGCTTTCATAAAAAGTAAAATCTTTAATAACCTGCTTTTTATTATTTTGTTTTAATCCATATTTTACAAAGGTGTCTGTAATTGTTTTTGTATTAGGTGTTGTATCAAAAGAACCATCCGCATTGATAAACTTTTTATTTGTATAATATTCAAGCAATTCTTTAATTATTGGTAATTCTTTTTTGCTCGCAAGAATTCCTGTTGGAACAAGATTTGTACTTTCAAAGCTTGAAAAACCCTTACAATTTAAAAAGTCGTCAATATTTTTTATTACTTCAACATCTGTATCCATATATACTCCACCGAAATTGTATAATGCATAAAGCCTTACGTAATCTGTAACAAATGCGTATTTTTTATTTTCATATGCTTCTTTCACGTACTGATTTGAATTAACATCAAAGTTGCTTTCATTCCAACATTTAATTTGATAATCAGGGCAATACTTCTTCCAACTAGCCAAACATTTTTTAGCTAACTTAGGTAACTCTTTGCCACCAAACCAGCAATAATGTATTATTTTAGGAATCATACTTTCACTCCTTAATTTTATATTTATGTTTATGATAGTTCGCCATCAATTTATATGGCATAATTCCAGCAACGAACGTTTTTATAACAAGTAGCCAGTAACCAGTTATTGATGGATTTAGTTTCCTATATTTTTCTTTTAATAATTTAAAAAATCCTTTTCTAGTAGACAATTTTCTTTTCGAATAGTCACTCAAAGACAAATGATATCTAAGCACTTTCTCGTCCATAACATACATTTTATAGCCATTGAGTGCTAATTCTATCCATAAAGCATAATCCTCACACCTATTGTAATTTTGGTAGCCACCAACTTTTTCAATTGTGTCTTTTCTCATAATAACTGTTGGATGAATAATTGCAGAGCCTTTTGATAAAATGCTTTTTGTAACTTCACCAAAAAACTTAGACTCAGCGAAGATTTCAGAGCCATTATAATAATCAGCTCTTCCACCTACCACAGCATATTCAGAATGTTCTTCCATAAATTTTACTTGTTTTTCTATTCTATCTCTGTAAGAATAATCATCAGTGTCCATTCGTATCAAATATTTTCCTCTTGCTTCATTTATGGCTCTATTAAGAGAAAATACCAATCCTTGATTTTTATCGTTTTTTAATACTCTAATCCTATTATCATTAAACTCTTCTGCTACTTTCTGAACATCGTTTTTTCCATTATCATCAATTATTATAAATTCAAAATTTGTATATGTTTGAACTAATATGCTTTTTATTGCTTCTTTCAAAAGCTTTTCATCTGTGTTATATTCAGACATTATAACAGAAACAAGTATACCATTTTCCATTTATTTAACTCCCAAAATTATTTGTTTCACTCTTTCATTGCTTTTTTCAAATACTCATCTATAAAGCCGTTTATCTCTCCATTCATTACTGCTTCTACATTTCCTGTCTCGTAATTTGTTCTATGGTCTTTTACCAATGTGTATGGGCAAAATACATATGAACGAATTTGGCTTCCCCAAGCGATTTCTCTTTGCACGCCTTTTAAATCTTCTATTCTTTCTTTGTTTTCTTTTTCCTTTAACTCTAATAGTTTTGACATTAACATTTTCATTGCCTTGTCTCTGTTTTGTATTTGTGAACGTTGAGTTTGGCACGAAACTACTATGTTTGTCGGTATGTGCGTGATTCTTATTGCTGATTCTGTTTTATTTACGTGCTGTCCACCTGCCCCGCTTGAACGATATGTATCAATTTTCAAATCTTCTGGATTTATTTCTATGTTCACATCGTCTGCAACTTCTGGTATTACTTCAACCGCTGCGAATGATGTGTGTCTTCTACCTGCCGAATCAAATGGAGATATTCTAACTAATCTATGTACACCACTTTCTGATTTTAAATATCCATACGCATTTGGTCCTGTTACACTGAATGTAACGCTTTTTATTCCTGCTCCATCTCCCTCAAGATAGTCTAGTTCTTCTAGTTTGTATCCATTTTTTTCACACCACATCGAATACATTCTGTATAGCATTTCTGCCCAGTCTTGTGATTCTGTTCCACCTGCTCCTGGATGTATCGTTATTATTGCATTGTCTTTATCGTGCTTTCCAGATAGTAAATTTTCTATTTCTAGCTTGTCTATTGTTTTTGATATTGTTTTCACATTCTGCTTTACCTCTGGAATTACGCTTTCATCATTTGCTTCATTGCCTAGCTCTATCAAGACTTTTGTGTCTTCTATTAAAGATTTTGTTTTTTCTATTCCATCAATTTTATCTTTCAATGCTTTTATTTCTTGCAAAACCTTTGCTGATTTTTCCATATCTGTCCAGAATTCGTTTGCTTTTGTTTGCTCTTCTAGCTCTTCAACTTGCTTTTTCTTGCCAGCTATGTCAAAGAGATTCACCCAATTCGTTTAATCTTTTTTCAAGCTCTTTAAGTTCAAGTTTTATGTCTTCAAGTTCAAACATTTTCTCACTCCCTTTTCGCATTTATTATATAGTATGTTGGCTTTTAGTTCAATAATAATATGACATTATTATTAAACGATATAGGGGCATTCTAATTTATGTTTAATTTGTATAACCACTCGTTTTTTGTGTTTAATCTACATTTTCATAATAATTTTTATTTACAACAGTAAAAGAGGCCTGGATATTTATCCAAGCCTCTAATTTTAGCCTTCTCCTACTACCAAATCTACATCATCAGCATTTACGAAACCAATGATTGTTTCGCCATCATATTCATATTCGATGGCGAGATACCCATACTCACAAAGGTGACTCACTACTTCTTCGCCGATGCCTAAATGCCCAATTGTTTTACTGTTGGCGTCCGGCAACAGCTTCACCTCCGTCTGATAGTTTACAGTACCATATTCCGTTCCCAATGAGAGATACCAATTATAGTCCTCATTGGTCATAACAGTTGTCTTCTTAGGCAGGTAACCTGCTGCCGTCCGCAGATTGATGATGTAATAATCATCATCTTCTGCAATCACGGTATAGTGGTCACCCGCAGTGACATAGCCTACCCGTTTATCTGTAAGCTCAGGAGCTGCATACACAGGTGCACCCTCACACAAATAAACAATCTTAGGAGCCATAACCATATACCAGCTATGCACCCAAGCAATTGTTCCATCTTCGAGCCAAACTTGGTACCAGTCTGACTGTTCACCGATTATATTGAAAATGTCCCCGTTATGTGCCGTGAAAATCTTCGTTGAGGATTCACTCATATCCTCACGCACGGCAGCATTTTGCGAAATAATGTAACCCTTTCCGAAGATGTGAGGCTCTGCAAGTGCAGGTTTCACCGTCCACATCATCACAGTGATAAAACCAACTATCGCCGTCAACACTGCCAACAAAAAGACACTAATAAACCGTTTCATAGAATGGCCTCCTTAAAAGTTGTTATTTAAAACCTACGTTTACTATTATAGCAAGATTACATAATTTGTCAATATGATCCGACTTTTTATTTTTATACTCTACCACCTCTACAAAAATGCACGTTGATCATAAAAAACGTGCATTTTGTTTAATTATTCAACTTCTTTTATTTCATAGTTTCCATTCTCTATTATCAGATAACTATTTTTGCTTCCGCCTTTTGGCAATGATATTGAACCTGGATTTATGCAAATAACTCCATCTTTTTCTTTTATGAAGTTAATATGAAAATGGCCATACACCAACACGTCTACGTCATTTGGCATATTATCTATATTGTATTTATGTCCGTGTGTGAAGAAGTATTTTTTGCCGTCTATTTCCATTCTTATATGGTCTTCTAACTTAAATTCAGATATCATTTCATCAACTTCGGCATCACAATTGCCTTTTACACATAGTATTTTATCTTTCATTTTATTTAGTACATTTGCCACGTCCATTGGGCTATATGCTCTTGATAGAGGATTTCTAGGTCCGTGATAGTATAAATCTCCTAACAATATTATTTTATCTGGATTTTCTTTTTGCGCTATTTCCTCTATTTTCTTTGCATAATAATATGAACCGTGAATGTCTGATACTACTAATAATTTCATTGTTTTCTCCTTTTAAATCGATTACAAATACTTTCAGTCTACTATAAACAAAATGCGGAACACATCTTGCACACCGCTTTTATGCTTTAACTTATGATGTGTGATGTATTCCGACATTATTACTGTGAATTATTTTTATTCATAATCAACGACATTTATCCATCTGCTTAAAAATTCTTGTTCCTCTTCTTTTCCTTTTGTCATCTGAGTTGCAGCAACTATTGGAATCCATCTTTGGATGTTTGATTTTGGTATTCCACTCTTTTCAGCAAATAAATTTATATATTTTTCTGCTAGTTCATCTTTTTTATCTATTGAAAATAGTAAAAATGTTCTAGCAGCATCTGCTGATGCATTTCCTTGTGTTACGTGTGCCCAGTCTATTACTGATACTGTTCCATCTTCTTTAACTATAACGTTACTTGGATTAAAGTCACCGTGACATAGCTTCGTGTGATTTTTCATTCCTTCTAGTCTTTGCATTAACTCATATCTTGTGTTGTCGTCTATATTTTCAGCCAAATTAAGTTTTCTTCTAAACTTGTCTTTTATTCTGTTTAATAATGGTACTTGATGAGATAATATTTTTAATTGTTCATCAACAAATAAATTCAAATATTCCTCTTCTTTTTCTGGATTTACTTCCATCAATTTGTTTAATGGTGTACCTTCTATGTGCTCAGAAACCAACGCCCATCTATTGCCTATTCTAGTTACTTCAATCAGCTTTGGAATATTTAAGTCTGTTCCCTCTTCAACTCTTGCTTGGTTCAATGCTTCATTTAATATGTTTGCCTTTGAATAATTTTCTACAAATAATTTTATTGTTTTATCTCCATCTCTATAAACTGTTTTTGTTTTTCTCTCTGCTATTGGATTATCTAAATTATAATGTGTCATTATCTTTCACCTCCATAATATGCTTTTAAATACATCTCTTTTATTTCACTCATTAGTGGATATCTTGGGTTTGAACCTGTGCATTGGTCATCAAATGCTTGTTCTGTCATTTCATCTAGTGTGTCTAAGAAATATTTCTCGTCAACGCCATAATCTTTTATTGTCTTTTTAATTCCAATTTTATCTTTCAATTCATTTATTGCCTTAATTAAGTTTTCTAGTTTTTCTTCATCTGTTTCTCCGCCTAAATTCAACGCATCAGCTGCCATTGCATATTTGTGCAAGGTTTTTGGATGGTCGTATTGAGGGAAAGTTCCCATCTTTGGTGGTACTTCTTCGCTATTAAATCTCAAAACATATTCTATCATCAAAGCATTTGCAATTCCGTGAGGTATATGGTGGAATGCTCCTAATTTATGCGCCATTGAGTGGCATACACCTAAAAATGCATTTGCAAATGCCATACCAGCCATCGTTGCAGCATTTGCCATTTTTTCTCTTGCTTCTGGATCATTAGGTCCATCGTTATATGCTCTTGGTAAATACTTAAATATATTTTTCAAACTTTCTATTGCAAGTCCGTCTGTAAATTCAGTTGACATCATAGAAGCCATTGCCTCTAAATCGTGAGTTACAGCATCTATTCCTGATGCAGAAGTTAAACCTTTTGGTGCATTCATCATCATATCTGCATCTACAATAGCCATCTTTGGTAATAATTCATAATCTGCAAGTGGATATTTAATTCCTGTTTTTTCATCTGTTATAACGGCAAATGGTGTAACTTCTGAACCTGTTCCCGCAGATGTTGGAACTGCTATAAAATATGCCTTTTCGCCCATTTTAGGGAATGTGTATACTCTCTTTCTTATATCCATAAATCTCATTGCCATATCCATAAAGTCTACTTCTGGATGCTCATACATAACCCACATAATCTTTGCAGCATCCATCGCACTACCACCACCAATTGCTATTATGCAATCTGGCTTGAACATATTTAATGATTTTGTTCCCTCTATGGCACAGCCTAATGTTGGATCTGGTGCAACATCTGAAAATGTATCGTAATCAATTCCTAACTCTTCTAATTTACTTGTTATTGGCTTTGTATAGCCATTTTCAAATAAGAATTTATCTGTTACAATAAATACTCTTTTCTTATTCATTACATTTTTTAATTCTTCTAATGCAACTGGTAAGCAACCTTTCTTAATATATACCTTTTCAGGTGTTCTAAACCAAAGCATATTTTCTCTCCTTTCAGCAACTGTTTTTATATTCATTAGTTGTTTTATTCCAACGTTTTCTGATACTGAGTTCCCACCCCAAGAACCACAACCAAGTGTTAATGATGGAGTCAATTTAAAGTTATATAAGTCACCAATTCCACCTTGTGATGATGGTGTGTTTATAAGCACTCTACACGTTTTCATTTCACTATAAAACTTTTCTATTTTCTCTTTATGATGAACGGTATCAACATATAGCGAAGATGTGTGACCTAATCCACCATCTTCAATAAGTTTTTTTGCTTTCTTTATTGCATCATTAAAATCTTTTGCTTTATACATTGCCAAAACTGGAGATAGCTTTTCGTGTGCAAACTCTTCTGAAAGTTCAACACTTCTTACTTCACCAATCAAAATTTTTGTTTTCTCTGGCACATCAACACCTGCTAATTTTGCAATTGTGTATGCTGACTGACCAACAATCTTAGCATTCAGTGCACCATTTATAATTATTGTCTTTCTAGCCTTTTCAGTCTCTTCTTTGTTTAATATATAACAACCTCTTTTTACAAATTCAGCTTTTGCAGCTTCGTATACTTTATCTAATATAATAACTGACTGCTCTGATGCACAAATCATACCGTTATCAAATGTTTTTGAATGTATTATTGAGTTAACAGCAAGTATAACATCAGCAGAATCATCTATTATAGCAGGAGTATTTCCAGCACCAACACCCAATGCAGGCTTTCCACTTGAATAAGCTGATTTAACCATACCAGGTCCACCAGTTGCCAAAATTGTGTCAGCAGACTGCATCAAAGTATTCGTAAGTTCCAAAGATGGAACATCTATCCAACCAATGATTCCTTCTGGTGCACCAGCCTTTACAGCAGCTTCTAAAACAACTTTTGCAGCAGCAATTGTTGATTTTTTAGCTCTTGGGTGCGGGCTTATAATAATTCCATTTCTTGTTTTTAAGCAAATCAATGTTTTAAAAATAGCCGTAGATGTTGGGTTTGTTGTTGGTATAACAGCTGCTATGACACCTATTGGTTCTAACACTTTTTTCACTCCATAAGCTGTGTCTTCTTCAACAACTCCACAAGTTTTCTCGTTTTTATATTTGTTATAAATATATTCAGAAGCATAATGGTTTTTGATTACTTTATCTTCAACAACTCCCATTCCTGTTTCTTCAACTGCCATCTTAGCAAGTGGTATCCTTGCTTGGTTTGCAGCAATCGCTGCTGCTTTAAAAATTTCATCCACCTGCTCTTGTGAATATTTTGCAAATTCTTCTTGTGCTTTTCTTACTCTTGTTATAGCATCTTTTAATTTTTCAACACTATCAACAATTTCGTATTCCTTACTCATTACTTTTCCTCCCTTGTTTCTTTCTCACTCAATTTATATAAATTTACTGAGTTTTCTATGCTCTGTTCTTTTGCTTGTTTTCCAAATTTGTCAATTTCAACAACATTCTTAGGTCCGTGATGTATGCACAATGCACCATTTAAGCAACCACCATCACACGCCATTCCTTCAAAGAAATTTTCTAATGCTTTACCCATTTTTAATTTTAGTAAGTTAACCTTGCATTGAGCAATTCCACTCATTGCAACAGGTTTAACATCGTCCATATCAAAATATTCTTTTGCAACTTGTTCTATACCTTGTGTTATTCCACCTGATTTTGCAAAAATTCTTCCATAGAAAGATGCATTATTCAAAACAGTTTCTTCAAGCTTAGTCATATCAATCTCTTTTGCATCCAAAAATGCTTGTAATTCTTCAAAAGATATAACTGAATCAATTGCTCCTTTGGTCTTTTCTAGTTTATATTCTACTTTTTTGCTTGTGCAAGGTCCTATAAATACAACTTTTGCAGTTGGATCAGATTTTTTTATAAGTTGTGCTGCATAAACCATTGGTGAAACAGAACTTGAAATGTACTTTGTAAGTTCGGGAAAATTCTTTTCAACATACATAACGAATGATGGACAACAAGAAGTTGTAAGAATTTTCTTTTCTTTAAGTTCTTTTGCCTCATTATATAAAGCAATATCTGCTCCAAGCGCAGCCTCAACCACTTGATGGAAACCAAGTTTCATTATGCCTGTAACAACCTGTTCTGGCTTCACGCCATCAAACTGCCCAGCAATTGATGGTGCGATAACTGCATACACATTGTAATTCTTATTATTATCAGATTTTCTTAAAATATCTATCGTTTCCAAAATGTATGATTTATCTGAAATTGCACCAAATGGACATTGATAAACACATGCACCACATGATATACATTTATTATTATCAATTTTTGCTTTTTTATTTTCACCAATTGAAATTGCATCGGCTTTACAAGCCTTTATACAAGGTCTTTCTTGTTTAATAATTGCTGAATATGGACACACAGTTGTGCATTTTCCACACTCAATACATTTTTCTTTATCAATATAAGACTTGTGATTAACAATTGAAATAGCACCTCTTGGACAAACTTCAACGCATCTATGCACTAAGCAGCCTCTGCAAGCAGGCGTAACATACATTCCCTCAGCAGGACATTCATCACAAGCGATATCTATAACTTCCACTGAATTAGGATTTTCTTTGTCGCCACCCATAGCCAAGGCTATTCTCTCCTCTATAATTGCTCTATCTTTATAAACACAGCAACGAGCAATTGGCTTTGGTCCAGGAGAAATCTTTTTAGGAATATCCCTGTAACAAGAAGCTAAATCATCAGCATACGCTTTTTTAATAACTTCTTTCAAAACCTCATATTTTAATTGCTGTACATACGTATCAAACTTATTATTCATTGCAATCCTTCCTTTAATAATATTTTATTGTAACTTTCTTTCCCATAAGTTTCAAGTTATGAGAAAGTTTTCCCACTAATTTAAATTTTAACGTGCTGTCTATCGTTAACCCCCTGTGTGCTTCATTGACAGCCTGTCCAACAAAAAAGTTGACATTTGTGGCCTCTTCAAACAAAAGATCTGCAAGTTTAGAAGCCCCATCTTTTTTCAAAAAGCTTTTCGGCAGATCACTATTCACTCGTAAATACTCTTCTGAAAGTTCAATTAGCTTTTTCAAAGTAAGCACACCTTCTGTGGTTAAATCAATGCCCTTTATATATCCAATAGGTGGAACATCACTTTCCACATATTCAAGACTAGTCTCAACCTTTTCATTCAAGTATTTTGCTACAATTTGTGAAGTAGTCCCACCACAAACTATTCTAAATCCTTTTCTGCTTAAAAAATCTTTAACATATTTATCACAATCCTCATGTCTTACAGGTGGTCCAATCATGATATTAACACAACTTTCTTCTCTAATTTTAATTGCAACAACAGTTGTATCATCACCAAGTTCCCCCATATAAAGAGCCTCACTTGCACTTGCCAAAATATTAGCAATACGTCTTGCTGACATTTCGGGCCTTATATTGTCGCTAAGATACTTAATTATGTCATCACGTTGCCAACCAAAATTTAACGTTTTTCCAATACCTGCATGCGACACACCATCCGACATAAGCAAGATAACATCTTGATTTTTCAAATTCAATTCTGTTTTAAAAATCTTCTTGTTCAAAATATTAAGTTCTTGTCTTTCGAGCTTTTTATAAACTCCATTGCTAAAGCAAATGCATTCCGGATTATCAAATTCAAACATATATCCATTTCCATTATCATTAACGTGAATAACAGAAAAAGTAGAATAAGCAACGCCTCTATCTTTACAAACAGGTAAAGTTTGTGCAATCGTTTCTATACATTCTTCCATAGAAATATCATTTGAAACTAATGTGCTCAAAATTTCAGTAGTAAGTGTAGACAAAATATTTGCTTTAACACCATTTCCTAAGCCGTCAGCTAAAACAATTGTGGTATAGCCATTTTTCTTAACAATAGAAACTCTATCTCCACATAATTCTTCGCCAAATTTATTAAACGAAGTATATCCATACTCAAGAAAAAGTCCCATTATTCCTCTCCTTTATCATAGTTCAAAGCTTTTTTCAAATTAACAAGAGCAACTTTGGCCTCGGCTGTCGTCTCGCCTAAAAGTGAAGCAATTTTTTGTGCAACACGCATCTGCTTTTTTATGACATCATCTGTAGTCGCAATAGTTTCAAGCTTAAACTCTTTCAATTTTTCATCATAATTTACTTTCTCAGTAATATCTTTCATAGTTGCAAAAAACATATTATTATCTTTTATATAATTTATAGAAATCTCAATAAAAGAATTAGTTTTTTCAATCTTAACCTTTTCAAAATATGCATTTTTTCGTTTTTCAAAAGCCAGAGCAAAATCACTGCCACTATTTATCAAATCAAAAATAGAAATTATTTTAGGCTTGAAATTTTCAACTCCCAATAATTCTTTCGCCTTACTATTTATATCAACAACATTAAAATCCTTATCTATAACAACAATTCCATTAGGACTATTTTGAATTATCTCATAAGACATGCTTTCGGCTCTCTCCCTCATATATGGTAAACACATCTCAGCATCAGCATAACCATTTGCGACAGCCCAAGCCTTTTCCCTACAAGTAGGGTAACCACAAGCACCACAATTTAATTCATCATCTTCACTAAACTTTCCTGTCTTAGCAAGTATATCTTTAATTTGTTCTTCAGTAGGTTTTACAGAATTAAGTTTTTGAGCTTTATATTTATGGCTAATATTCACATCAACTGTAAAATTAGTAGCCTCACTATTAGTATGCAAATTGTTTTTAACAAATCTACGAACTTTTGAATTAGCAACAATAGCGCTGCTACTTCTATTCAAGCTACAAGGTCCATTTATACAAGAAGACTGACAAGCATTCATCTCAATAAATATATTTTCTAAATTATCAATTTCTGCAAGTGCTTCTTTACATCTTTCAACGCCATCAACAGCAATATACTCATAACCATTAGTAAGCGTCTTAAAAGATTTTATAATTCCCCTACTTATTGGGAAAAATCTCTCCTGATTCCAGCTGACTTCTTTGTTCATATCACATTTTTTGAAAGTAACACTCTTCTCTTTAAGCAACTCAGCCAAATCTTCAAAAGTAAGAACACCATCGACAAGACCAGATTTTTTAAGTTCTTTCTTCTTTGCAATACAAGGACCAATAAAAACAATCTTATAATCAGGCTGATCTTGTTTAAGCAACTTAGCATGTGCAATTGCAGGAGAATCTACAGGGGCTAAATATTTAAGTGCATTAGGATAATACAGACTAATCATATCATTAACAGCAGGGCAACACGAAGTAATAAAATTCTTAAACTTTCTCTCACTAAGCAATTTTTCATACTCAGCAACAACAGCCTCAGCACCTCTGGCAGTCTCCTCGCCATATTCAAATCCAAGTTGTTTAAGTGCATCTTCAAAACTTTCAAAATCATCACACTCAAAACTAGAAATAAAAGACGGAGCGACACTTGCAACAACTTTATAATTCTTCAAAAGCTCCTTAACTTCATCAAGCTCACTATGCACTTTTTTGGCATTTTGCGGACAAATAAGAGTACATTTACCACAAAGAATACATCTATCTTCAATTATTTTAGCTTGATTATCTTCAATTTTAATAGCTTTAACAGGGCAATTTTTAAGGCACTTGTAACAATTCTTACACTTAGCTTCTTTAAACTCTAAATACCTTAGCATACCAAAACCCCTTTTAAACTCTAGTAACAATCTGCTCATTAAAAATCTGTTCTATATTATCCGCATTAACATTTTGTAAAGGCTCGCCATCAACATTCATAGAAACGCCATTAGAACAATGACCTAAACAAAAACCAGCTTTAAGTTCAATTTTATCCTCAAGATTTCTTTCAGCAATAATCGTTTTAAGCTTCTGAATAACATCATAAGAACCTTTCAAATGACATGAACTTCCAACACAAACATTTATAACCATAACCATTACACTCCTCTTTCATTTAATAATTTTAATAAAACAAGTAATGATGCAGATAAATCTTCATTCTTCACAACAACATCTTTGCTAGCCTTTAAATTTATAGGTGCAAAATTCCAGATAGCCTTAACGTCAGAAGAAACTAAAGCATCACAAACTTCCTGTGCAGCATCTTTAGGAACAGCTATTATTCCAATATGTATATTCATACTTTTAATCAAATCTTTCATCTTGTCAATATAAAATATTTTCTTATTATCACAAATAGTCTTATCATTATCAAAAGCCATTAAAATATTTATACTACTAGAAAAGCCATTATAATTCATAAGTGCCTTGCCAAGCTTACCAGCCCCAACCACAACCGCATCTGTGACATTATTTAAATTCAAGAAATCCTTCAAGTCCAATATTAACTCATCAACATCAAACCCAACACCTGGCTTTCCGTCGCACTTACTAATAAGAGCCAAATCCTTTCTAACTTGAACAGAATTAAGATTCAAAACATTTGCAATTGCAGTCGACGACACGGACTTAACATCAGCATCTTTAAAATCATTCAATACCCTAAGATAATTCGGAAGCCTTCTCAAACTCGCTTGCGAAATATGAACATTTTCTTCCATACATACCTCCTCGATATTTTTTTATCGATTAAATCTTAACATATTAAAAAAACAAATTCAACATATTTTGAGTAAATTCGACGTGAAAAATGTTGGGAAAAAATATAGAAAATGGCAATATAAAAAATAGTCGCCAAAAGGCTGAGAAATGAGGAAAAAAGAGATAAAAATGTAAAAGAGAAACACTTACTAAATAGCGAAAAATATAAAGAAAAAATTTCATTAAAAAGTAAAATTTAATAACTCTAATTTAATATTCACTTGCAATTCTAAACACAATTAAAATTTTAAAAATGGCAAAATAAAAAAGTAGCCTTTGAGATAAAAAACTAATCCAAAAATTGATTTCAACTCGTTAAGGCTACCCTAATTAAAACTATTTAACTATACTTTTATTTTTCAAATTTAAATAATATTTTTATTTATGCACTGTATTTATTCAGGCAAGTAACATTATTTAATATTCCAAGCCTTTAAAGCAGAAGTGCCATCAGTTGAAGTGTTGCCCACATCTATCAATTTAGCTGATATAGAAACTACGGGACGAAGCCCCCACGAAGGCGAATTCACGTAGCCAGTCGAATGGACTGAGCTGTAGACGTAGACATTGGTAGTATAAGCCGCGCGTAAGCCATAGCGGGCATCGGCATACTCAGAGTAAAAGTTGACATACGGCGAAGCGAGCCAGCCTCTATTGTCTACATCTCCTTTTAGTATATCACCAACTGTCGCATTAACGCCACTTGGATTATACCAGTACATTGTTTTTGTTATTAAAACTGGTTCATCTTTTGGCTTTAATTCAATATAATCAATTTCACTTGTTGATTTATGTGTTACTCCATTCTTGTCATCCCAATTATAGAATCTTGGGTACTCTACTCCACTTGCTAAACTTGCAGTATGTTTCTTAGCTGTGTAAGTATGTCCTCCTGCTACTACGTCTTTCAAATCACTATCTGCTGTATCTACTGGATACCATGCGTATCTTAATAAATCTGTTGATGGTATATATCCACACGCCTTATCCAAGTCTTCTATTGTCATACTTCTTGCTGTTATTGCCTTATCTGCATTTGAATATAAACTTTCACATAGTCTATTCAGTTCATTTGCACCATATAAATATCCTGCTGCACCCTTAATAGTTACTTTATTCACATATCCATCAGTCGTTATCATTACCTTTCCTGTTTTTTCATCAATACTCAGAATCCTCCACTTTGCTGTTGCATCTGTTGATAATACTTGTTTAGTATAGCCTGTCTTAGTTGGGTCTGTCTCAACATTCTGCACTGCTATTGGCTCATAATTAACATAGTCACCAACTTTTATTTTACTCGTTATTTCTTCAAACTCTTTCTTAGATAAACCACCGTCTAATAGCTCTCTATTTTCAAGTTTACTATTTCCATCTATTTGTAACTTAAACGTTGTGCTAGCAACTGTTATATCAATATCTCCTGAACTTGAAACAAGCGAACTATCCACAAACTCTTTATCCCTTATATTATATGCATTCTCACTTGGGTATGGTGGCCAAATAAACACCTTACCATTCTTAGTTACAGCATACTTAACCTCAACATTGGTCTCACTTGGAGTATTCACTCTCATTACTGGTAATTTAATACCAATATCTGCACTTTTATCAATTATTGTATAATCAGGAGTTCTACTCTCAACAACAAAATCTTCATCTGTTTTTCCACCTTTAGCTACATAATTAAACGCCTGTCCATCAGTAATTTGCGAACCCTTTGCAAGCATTGCACCTTTAACTTCTATCATCTTCTCATTTATAGCCTGTTCAACCTCACCAATATTAGACACAAACTTAGAATAATTAGCCTTTCCAATAGTACTTGTCGAACTGTTAAAAGCAATCGCTGCCAAAATAATTATTACAATAATAGTAATAACCAGAGCTATTAGCGAAATTCCTCTCTCATTTTTTCTTAATTTCAAACCCCTCATTTTGAAATTCTCCCTTCTCTGTATTTAATAAAGGTATTACTTAATATTCCAAGCTGCTGATGCAGAACCATCAGTTGAAATGTTTGAAATATCTAATAAATTGGCTGATATAGAAATTATAGGACGAAGACCCCACGAAGGCGCGTACACGTTGCCAGTCGAAGAGACTGAGCTGTTAGCACTGACACGGGTAGTATAAGGCGTGCGTAAGCCATAGCTGGCATAGGCATTCTCAGAGCTCAAGCTGACATACGGCGAAGCGAGCCAACCTCTATTGTCTACATCTCCTTTTAGTATATCACCAATTGTCGCATTGACGCCGCTCGGATTATACCAGTACATTGTTCTTGTTATTAAAACTGGTTCATCCTTTGACTTTAATTCAATATAATCAGTTTCACTTGTTGATTTATGTGTTACTCCATTCTTGTCATCCCAGTTATAGAATCTTGGGTACTCTACTCCACTTGCTAAACTTGCAGTATGTTTCTTAGCTGTGTAAGTATGTCCTCCTGCTACTACGTCTTTCAAATCACTATCTGCTGTATCTACTGGATACCATGCGTATCTTAATAAATCTGTTGATGGTATATATCCACACGCCTTATCCAAGTCTTCTATTGTCATACTTCTTGCTGTTATTGCCTTATCTGCATTTGAATATAAACTTTCACATAGTCTATTCAGTTCATTTGCACCATATAAATATCCTGCTGCACCCTTAATAGTTACTTTATTCACATATCCATCAGTCGTTATCATTACCTTTCCTGTTTTTTCATCAATACTCAGAATCCTCCACTTTGCTGTTGCATCTGTTGATAATACTTGTTTAGTATAGCCTGTCTTAGTTGGGTCTGTCTCAACATTCTGCACTGCTATTGG
>CAKPAA010000019.1 GCA_934132775.1 uncultured Clostridia bacterium
GTGACAGCAGAAAGAGAAAGTAATAAAAACGAAAAAAGAAAAACAGGTGTGAAAGAAAAAGCATTGGTAAAATACGATACAAGTATGAATATATTAGAAAAGATAAAAACTGCATTAAAAAATATATTTAAAAAGAGATAAGGAAGAGAGGTGAGATAAATGAAAATTGAAAATGGAGTTTTGATGGAGATTGTGAGAAGTGATATAGGTCCAGATGGAAGCGTTGTTATACCGGATGGAGTGACAAGAATAAGATATGTACATTCTGTACACGGGGGAATATTTGATTATACTTATGACATCACAAGTGTAAGTATCCCCGATAGTGTAACGAGTATAGGAGAAGGTGCATTTTCGGAGTGTAGCAGTTTAACAAGCGTAAATATTCCAGAAGGGGTAACAAGTATAGGAGAAAGAGTATTTGCAGGTTGTAGAAGTTTAACAAGTGTGAATATTCCGGATAGTGTAACAAGTATAGGAGGTAGAGCATTTGCAGGTTGTAGCAGTTTAACAAGTGTAAATATTCCAGAAGGGGTAACAAGTATAGGAGAAAGAGCATTTGATGGTTGTAGCAGTTTAACAAGTATAAGCATCTCAGATGGAGTAAAAAGTATAGGAAAAGGTGCATTTGAAGATTGTAGCAGTTTAACAAGTGTGAATATTCCAGATAGTGTAACAAGTATAGGAGAAAGAGCATTTGATGGTTGTAGCAGTTTAACAAGTATAAGCATCTCAGATGGAGTAAAAAGTATAGGAAAAGGTGCATTTGAAGATTGTAGCAGTTTAACAAGTGTGAATATTCCAGATAGTGTAACAAGTATAGGAGAAAGAGCATTTTCAGGTTGTAGCAGTTTAACAAGTGTAAGTATCCCCGATAGTGTAACGAGTATAGGAGAAAGAGTATTTGAAAGTCGTAGCAGTTTAACAAGTGCAGATGCCCACGATAGTGTGACAAGTATAGGTTATAGAGCATTTGAAGGTTGTAGAAATTTAACAAGTGTAAGCATCCCCGATAGTGTAACAAGTATAGAACGTAGAGCATTTTATGGTTGTAGCAGTTTAACAAGCGTAAGTATCCCCGATAGTGTAACGAGTATAGGAGATAGTGCATTTGAAGATTGTAGCAGTTTAACAAGTGTAAGTATCCCCGATAGTGTAACGAGTATAGGAGATAGTGCATTTGAAGATTGTAGCAGTTTAACAAGTGTAAATATTCCAGATAGTGTAACAAGTATAGGAGATAGTGCATTTTTGAATTGTAGCAGTTTAACAAGTGTGAATATTCCAGATAGTGTAACAAGTATAGGAGAAAGAGCATTTGATGGTTGTAGCAGTTTAATGAGTGCAAATATCGCAAATGGAGTAACAAGTATAGGAGAAAGAGCATTTGATGGTTGTAGCAGTTTAATGAGTGTAAATATTCCAGATAGTGTAACAAGTATAGGAGATAGTGCATTTTTGAATTGTAGCAGTTTAACGAGTGTAAATATTCCAGATAGTGTAACGAGTATAGGAAAAAGTGCATTTTATAATTGTAGCAATTTAACAAGTGTAAATATTCCAGATAGTGTAACGAGTATAGGAGGAAGTACATTTTATGGTTGTAGCAATTTAACAAGTGTAAATATTCCAGATAGTGTAACAAGTATAGGAGAAAGAGCATTTGAGTGTTGTGGCAGTTTAACAAGCATAAGTATCCCGGAGAGTGTAACAAGTATAGGAGAGTATGCATTTTGGTATTGTAGTAATTTGAGTATAGACATTCCAGAGAGTGTAACGGATATAGGAGAAGGAGCATTTGAAGGTTGCAGAAGTTTAACAAGTATAAGCATTCCATATGGAGTAACAAGGATTGAGGAAGAAGCTTTCAAAGGCTGGAATCGTTTAGTAAACATAAAAATTCCAGATAGCGTAACAAGTATAGGAAAAGGAGCATTTGATGGTTGTAGCAGTTTAACGAGTATAGATGTTCCGAATGGTGTGACGAGTATAGGAGATAGTGCATTTGAAGACTGCAGTGGTTTAACAAGTATAAGCATTCCAGAGGGAGTAACAAGTATAGGAAAAGGAGTATTTAAAGGTTGTAGCAATTTAACAAGTGTAAATATTCCAGATAGTGTAACAAGTATAGGAGAAAGAGCATTTGAGGGTTGTGGCAGTTTAACAAGCATAAGTATCCCAGATGGAGTGACGTGGATAGGAGAAGGAGTATTTAGAGATTGTAGCAGTTTAACAAGTGTAAGCATCCCGGATAGTGTAACAAGTATAGGAGAAAGAGCATTTGAGGGTTGTAGCAGTTTAACAAGTGTAAGTATTCCTGATGGTGTAATAAGTATAGAAGTTTGTGCATTTTCAGGTTGTAGTAGTTTAACAAGTGTAAGCATCCCGGATAGTGTAACACATATAGGAGGTGGTGCATTTAAAGATTGTAGTAGTTTAACAAGTGTAAGTATTCCCGATGGTGTAACAAGTATAGGAGTTTGTGCATTTTCAGGTTGTAGCAGTTTAACAAGTGTAAGTATCCCTGATAGTGTAACAAGTATACAAACTAGAGCATTTTCAGGTTGTAGCAGTTTAACAAGTATAAGCATTCCAGAGGGAGTAACAAGGATTGAGGAAGAAGCATTTGGAGATTGTAGCAGTTTGACAACGGTAAATATACTGGGGAATGTATCGTGTATGGCAAACAATGTGTTTAAAGATTGTAGCAATTTAGCAAGAGGTAAACTTACTTTGAAATATAAGCTTGCATTTTATACAAAACTTGGTATTGATTTTAGATATTTTTTTCCATCAGATAATGGTTACATAGTTCTTACTGATGCTGAAAAAAATGAAGAAGGACATTTTAATATTAGAATGTCGGCTATTGATAATTTTTCAGCACTTAGATGGGCTTTTTCATCAAAAACACCTGATAAATTAGATAAATGGATAGAAAAAGGGTATATTCCTAATAAAATACAGTTAAGATTACCAGGCATGGAAAATGTATCTACAGAAGATTTGTATGCAATGGATGACATAGTATTTAATTCTAGTCTTAGAAGATCAAGAAATTATGATTGCGATACAATGCAGACATTAGTATACAAAATGTACAAATCAATTGGTATTGAAGAAATGAGAAAGCTTTTGGATATATCAGAAGTTTCTGAAAGTGACCTAGCTCAATATTATGATGCACAAAATGAAATATATCAGAAATATTTTGAAAGAAAATATAAGTTGGATAAGGAGATGGAAGACTCAATTCAGCTTATAAAGCGGATTAGATAAAGTATTAAGTCAGTTAAAAACAAAAGAAAAATTTGAAGTGTACAAAGAAATAAATAGAAGTATACAAAGTGGAGATATTAAAATTTTTGAAGAATTGCTGAAAAGAAATTTGGGAGAAGAATTACTAACACAACAGAAGAATAAAATTGTTAGAGAAAGAATTGAGAGTATTGTTTCAACGCTTCCACTTGAAAATGCTAAATTGGATGATGATAACGGGATACCAGTAGCACAGTTGAAAAATATCCAAATAATGTTTGAGACATTTATAAGAGAGGAAGTAAAAGAAAATGGAAAAATTGAAGTAAATAGCTTATTAGACAGGTTTGATAAGAATATAGGGGAAGGCGAAAGATATTCAGCACACTGGATTATAGATAAAAAAGAGACAATAAAGAAGTTGGCGAAAGAAATAGTGGAAACGCATTTAGAGGAAATAAATAAAGACGCAATTATAGATATTTTAAATGGACTAGGTAATAGCAGTAAAGTAATTGGACAAGGTTGGATTAGAAAATGTATAAATGTACCTAGTGACTTGGAATTTACGAAAGAAGATTTAGAAAGGTTTATTTCAGGTAATGGCAAGGAAGAAGTAATTAGAAAAATAGAGGAACGAGGAGATAGCAAACTTTATTTAAAAGCAGGTGTATCAAGAGATGAAGTGTACGATGAACTGTCATCAAAACAGATAAAAGGTATAGTCAGCTATGAGCAGATTGAAAGAATGTTTGGCGGAATAAATATAGAAGAAGAGAATCCTAGATTTAAAGATTATTTTAGAAAATACAGAGAAGAAATATTAAGTGATCCAGAAATATATAAGCGTACGAATTGGTTATATTCTGCTACAAGGAGTGAGAGAAACTGTAAGCTTAGTCCATCTCAAATAATAAAAGAAATGTCTGTAACGGATACATATGATGAAAAGTTAGGAAGTAGTGAAGTTGCACAAGTATATATGAAAGCTAAGCAAAAAGAACCAGACATTGATTATTATGAGGAGTATCAGCAAATATTTAATAAATCTATACAAAGAGAAACCTTAAGCATTCCACCAATGAAAGTAGGAGAGAGCTTTTTTGAACAATGCAGAGGTAAATTATTAAGGGCTGATGATCCATTAGCAATAGCAGCAGGAACATTAACAGATTGTTGTCAAGAATTTGGAAATGTAGGTGTAAGTTCGATGAAACATTCGGTTACTTCTAAGAATGGTGGACTTTTCGGTGTATTTGATGAGAAAGGAAATTTGATAGCACAATCATGGACGTGGAGGAATAGAAGTAGACTTTGTTTTGACAATATAGAAGTGGATGAAAGTTTAGAAAATAACAATGCAGAACGTGAAAAGATTTTGTCAATGTATGATGTTTATAAAAAGGCTGCTGAGCAAGCATTACAGATAGATAGAGAAATGATGGACAAGTTACTTCTAGATGGGAAAATAACAGTTGAGCAATACAAAAAATTTGCATTGAAAGATGTTACTGTTGGTGCAAACTGGATAGAAGCTGAGACATTAAGTGTAAAATTAGCTGAGAATGAGCAAGGCTCTATAGTTGAACCACCAGATGGCAAGAATGTATATTCAGATGCAAGAGATTATGTATATACAATAGCAAAAGTAGAGGAAAAAGATATTGAAAAGCACTTGCAAGAATTGAAAGAAGACAACTTAGATAAGGTTTATATTTTTCAAGAAAAAATTGTTGATGATAGAAATAGATCTTCATCAATTCCGTATGGGTATGACAAAGTTGATGAAGTGGAAAATATTTCGGGCAGATATATAGGCAGAGCTATTGATAGAATAAGTGAGATAAGAAATGATAAAAATGGATATGCAAATGAATTTACAGAAAATAATGGAGATAATAACTTAGAACAAATGGCAGCAAGATATGATTTTGCTGTGGACATGATGCACCTTTCAATAAATAGAGATTCTACTTGGTATATGCTATATTCTAATTCGGAATTTGATGGTGAAGAAGAGTTATATATTACAGAAATGGCAATGAAAAAAGAAGAAGGCAATAATCTTGAAAAAGAGGAATTCCATAGATTAGAAGCAATGACTGAAATGTATGAATTATTCTTAAGAGCTACTATGGAAGAGAAAATGATACATGTTAAAACAGATGATAAACAATTTACAGAATTTTTAGAGAAAATGGCAGAAGGTGGATTACTAGAAATATCAGATGGGGAAATTTCAAATAATGAGGGTCGTACAGATTTAAGATTTAATATTGATGAAGAAAAAACAAAAGAAGCGTTGGAAAAGGTGTATAGAGAACTTGAAGAAACAAGAAGAAAGAATATAAGAATGACAAAAAACAGTGAGATGGATGAGTCGAGATAGGTATAGCTTATGCTTTAATTGTATATTACAACATAATTAGAAAAAGGATTTTATGCTAAAAACTTAATCTAATTTCTTTGATATTTATTAAAAATAAAAAACATTTGTGATTTTAAAGTCGCAAATGTTTTTTATTGCGCAAATTCTTTGAAAGTAAATTTTATTTCCACACACAAAAGTGTATTTTTTGTGAATTTATTGACAATAATTTTTTATAGTGCTATTATTAGTTAGATTTCGAACTAAATGGAGGAACTGCGATGGAGGAATATAAAAATCTGCTAATCCCTAAGCTTGGTATGATGGCTAAGTCTGTTAGGATTATGCAGGATAGTAAGCTTAATTCGCAAAACATAACTGCAAAGCAGGCTATGACTCTTGGCTATATTGTTATGAAGAATAATAGGAATTGTGCTGTTAATCAAAAGGATATTGAAAAGCAATTTCATCTTACGGCTTCAACTGTTACAAGTCTTATTGAAAAACTTGAAAAAGCTGGTTATATTACAAGAACTGTTAGTGAAGATGATAACAGATGTAATGTGCTTAAACCTACTAAGGAGGCAAAAAAGTTTAACGATGAGATTCTTAATAACATTGAAGTTATTGAAGCTGGAGTTTTAGAGGGGATTTCTGCTGAGGAGCAGGAAGTTTTTGAGGATGTTTTGGATAAGATGTTTAAAAATATAATTAGAATGAAGGAGGAGTATAAAAATGATAAAACAACTTGCTAAGAGTGTTAGAGAGTACAAGAAGAAAGCAATTCTTTCGCCTATACTAATAACCTTGGAAGTAGTGTTTGAAGTTATTACAACTTATTTGGTTAAGGATTTAATTGATGCGGTTGAGAGCGGAAGTATGGAGACGATTATAAGTGTTGGCGCTTTAGTTATTTTTATTGCACTACTTGCTTTGCTTTTTGGTGTGCTTGGTGGAAAGGTTGCGTGTGAGGCTTCTGGTGGCTTTGCCAGAAATTTAAGACACGATTTGTATTATAAGATTCAGAACTTTTCTTTTGCTAATATTGATAAGTTTTCTACTTCTAGTATTGTTACTAGGCTGACGACGGATGTTTCTAATATTCAAAGGGCTTTTCAGATGATGATACGTATTACTTTTAGAGCACCACTTATGCTTATTTTTTCAATGATTATGACTTATAGGATAAATGCAGAGCTTGCTAATATTATTCTTTGTGTTATTCCTTTCTTGGCTATTGGATTTTTTGTTATTATGTATTTTGCGTTTCCTACATACGAGAAGATGTTTAAGACTTATGATGAAATGAATAATGTTGTTCAAGAGAATGTTAGGGGTGTTAGAGTTGTTAAGGCTTTTGTAAATGAAGATTTTGAAAAGCAAAAGTTTAATAAGGTTTCTAAAAAGATTTATGATTTGTCTACAAAGGCTGATAAGCTTACAACTCTTGGCAGACCTTTGATGCAGATTGCAATGTATGTTAGTATGATTTTGATTTCGTGGGTCAGCGCTAAGACTATTGTTGCTGGAAATATGACTACTGGTGCTCTTTCTACTGTTATTTCTTATGCAATGCAGATTTTAAGTAGCCTTATGATGCTTTCTATGATTTTTATTATGATGATTATGTCTAGGGCTTCTGCTGAAAGGGTTGTTGAGATTTTAAATGAAGAGGTTGATTTAACTAATCCAGAGAATCCTATTATGGAAGTTAAAGATGGTTCTATTGAGTTTAAGAATGTTGATTTTAGCTATGTTAAGGATGAGCAAAAGCTCGCACTTAAAAATGTTAATTTGAAGATTAAGTCTGGTGAAACTATTGGTATTATTGGTGGTACTGGTAGTTCAAAAACCACTTTGGTTCAAATGATTCCTAGACTTTATGATGCTACTTATGGTGAAGTGCTTGTTGGTGGCGTTAATGTTAAGGATTATGATATTGAAGTTTTGAGAAATCAAGTGGCTATGGTTCTTCAAAAGAATGAGTTGTTTTCTGGAACTATTAAAGACAATATTCGTTGGGGAAATGAGAATGCTTCTGATGAGGAAGTTATAAGGGTTTGTAAACTTGCTCAGGCTGATGATTTTGTTAGTAGTTTCCCAGATAAATATGATACTCATATTGAGCAAGGTGGTACTAACGTTTCTGGTGGTCAAAAGCAAAGACTTTGTATCGCACGTGCTTTGCTTAAAAAGCCTAAGATTTTAATTTTGGATGACTCTACAAGTGCTGTTGATACTAAAACTGATGCTTTGATTAGAAAGGCTTTTAAAGAAGAGATTCCAAATACTACTAAGATTATTATTGCACAGAGAATTGCTTCTGTTGAAGATGCGGATAAAATAATTGTTTTGAATGAGGGTAAGGTTGAAGCAGTTGGTAATCACGAGTATTTGATGAAAAATAGTGAAATATATAAAGAAGTGTATACTTCTCAAAAGAAAGGAGGAGATGAGAATGGGGCCAAATAGTAGACGTGGTGGTATTGCTGAAATTAAGGATGTTAAGAAAACTACCAAAAGGCTTTTGTCTTACTTTAAGAAATATAAGATAGCTATGGTGTTGGTTATTGTTTTCATCATTCTTTCTTCTTTGACTGGTGTTGCAAGTTCTATATTTATTGAAAAATTGATAGATGATTATATAACACCACTTATGGGCACTGTAAATCCAGATTTTTCTGGTATTGTTAGTTTGCTAACAGTTATGGCTGGAATTTTTGCACTTGGTACTATTAGTAATTATCTTTATGCTAGGATAATGGTTGTTGTGTCGCAAGGAATTTTGAAACAAGTTAGGGATGAGATGTTTGCAAAGATGCAAAATCTTCCTGTTGGTTATTTTGATTCACATACTCACGGTGAGATTATGAGTAGATACACAAATGATATTGACTCTTTAAGAGAGATGATTGCTGATGGTATTCCTGAGATTATAAGTTCTCTTATGACTATTGTTGCAGTATTTTGTGCTATGATTTATATTGATATTTTCTTGACTTTGATTGTTGTTGCAACACTGATTTTGATGTTGCAGATAACTAAAAAAGTTGGTGGAAAGAGTGCTAAATATTTCGTAAAACAACAAGAATCTTTGGGAAAACTTAATGGTTTTATTGAAGAGATGATAAATGGTCAAAAGGTTATTAAGGTTTTCTGCCACGAGGATATTTCAAAAGCTGATTTTGACAAATTAAATGAAGAATGGCGTGAGAATTCTACAATTGCTAATAAGACAGCTATTAGTTTGATGCCTATTATGGGTAATATTTCAAATATTCAATATGTTGTTATTGCAATTGTCGGTGGAATACTTGCATTGAATGGAGTTAATGGATTACTTATCGGTGAAATTGTTGGATTTTTAAATTTGAGTAGAAGTTTTAATATGCCTGTTTCAAGAGTTTCACAACAAATAAATTCAATTGCACTTGCACTTGCAGGTGCAGAGAGAATTTTTGAACTAATGGATGAAATTCCAGAAAGCAATGATGGAAAAGTAACTCTTGTTAATGTTGAATATGTTGATGATGATATTATCGAGACTGATAAACACACTGAAAACTGGGCTTGGAAGAAGCAAGAAAGCGATGGCTCAACGACATATGTCGAACTTAAAGGCTACGTTGAATTTAAAAATGTTACATTTGGATATAAAGAGGATAAAATTGTCTTGAAAAATATTTCTCTTTATGCAAAACCTGGTCAAAAAATTGCTTTTGTAGGTGCGACTGGTGCTGGTAAAACTACTATTACAAACTTGTTGAATCGTTTTTATGAAATTCAAGATGGTGAAATTATTTATGATGGTATAAATATTAAGGATATGAACAAAGATGATTTGAGACGTTCTTTGGGTATCGTTTTACAAGATACTAACTTGTTTACTGGAACTATAATGGAAAATATAAGATATGGTAGACTTGATGCTACTGATGAGGAAGTTATTGAAGCTGCTAAACTCGCTAATGCGGATGGATTTATAACAAGACTTCCAGATGGATATAATACTGTTATTTCTGGCAACGGAGAGAGTTTGTCGCAAGGTCAAAGACAGCTTCTATCAATTGCAAGAGCTGCTGTTGCTGATCCACCAGTAATGATATTAGATGAGGCTACTTCAAGCATTGATACTAGAACAGAGGCTATTGTTCAGGACGGTATGGATAAGTTAATGAATGGTAGAACAGTTTTTGTAATTGCTCATAGATTATCTACTGTTAGAAACTCAAAAGCAATTATTGTTTTAGATCACGGACAAATTATTGAAAGAGGAGAACACGATTATTTAATTGAGCAAAAAGGTACGTATTATCAACTTTACACAGGTGCTTTTGAATTAGAATAATGTGTTTAAGATTTTATAGAAAATAATTAAAGGGCTTCCAAGATTGGCTTGGAAGCCTTTAATATTGATAAATCTCATTGTAAATCAAAGGTTTATGGCTAAATTTGGTCGTCTATTAACACTTTTTCAGGCTTTTCGTGCAATACTTCTGGATGTAAGAATATACCGTTAAAGTATTTTAATGCAGAAGATAGATAGTATCCATCGCCAATTCTTTCGTCTGCAACAAATCTTAATCTCATTACTTTTCTTTGAACAATTTTTCCTTCTCTATTTATAACTCTTTGAGTTTTTTTCGTCCCCATAGCAATGAATATAGAGGTTGTTCCAAAGTTATATATGTGATGGTATATTGGTTCTGAGCCTATTGAACCCATATTTGTTATGAATACGCTAGTGTGAAAAGGACTAAGTTTATGAATAAATTTTGGCATTATTCCATAAAAGTCCATAATTCTAATTCCGTTAATTACAAACGAAAACAAAAAACGAGGAAGATGGTTCAAAACTCCCATAAATTTATTCACATCGCCACTACCTGCATTATCACCTTTATTTGCTAATATAGCTTCTTTTAATTTTGCCGAGACATCGTCAACAGTGCTATCAGGTTCAAATTTTAGCTTGATAGGGGTACTATCAGAGGTTATATTTAATTCTCTTTTTACGACCATCGAAAATTCTATATCGTCTCTTGCATATAGTCTCCTTCCAGCAATAAATCTATTTAGTCTAGGATATTGAGAAATGGTTCTAATAAAGGCTGTAAAGAAATAATCTAAGAAACTTATTTGCTCTCCATTTGCTCTTCTTTTATGAATTATTTCTTCGACATTGCTAACGTCAAGTTCCGTATCGAAAGCAACTTGTGCGTCATTTCTGGTTTTCATCAAAAATGGTTCTACTATATTTGTTGGGTCGGAATGTCTTATTCTTCTACCATCGTACCTATCTCCAAATCTTTTTTTCATATACAATCTCCTTTGTAATTTACGTTTAACCTAAGTTTAGACATATTATACAATAAAGTTACACAATTTTCAAATTTTTTGTAATTGGGGTGAAATTATTAAGGCTTAAGTACGGAAAGCAAAGGAAAAGGAGCCGATTATTCGACTCCTTTTAGGTATATGGTTTTAGCTTACTTTAATAAAAGTTAGACAGTACATTTTTTGACGGATACATCTATGCCTGGCTTTCGATAGAACATTGCTGCTGAGTGATTTTAGCCTTAGGCTGCCTTGAATCTTCAAAATTATCTGCCGAATGTGGAAGAATTGTAAAAGAACCATCTCCCGAAATTTCACAAATGCCACCATTGTTGCTTTGTAGCACTTGGCACAGTACGGGATGCAGAAGTTCATCAATTGCAGAATCCAAATCTCGCGCACCAGTTTTGGATTTAACGGATTTTTCCGCAATTTTTGTAACAAGAATATTACTTACGTGCAAGTCGAAGCCTTTGGCTTTGAAGAAAATAGCGTATCTGGAAAGTAGTTGTTTTGCTATTTTTTCAAGCACGTCTTGCGTTAAATCATTGAGTTTCAAGATAACAGGTATTCTGCCGACGATTTCAGGAATGAAGCCGTACTTGATAATGTCGTCAGGTGTGACATCATTTAGTGACACTTTTTTCTCTTTGTTTTCAAAGCCTATTTTTTTGACTTTTAAACGGTCTGCTACGATTTTTTCAAGGCCGACAAAGGCACCCATAAGTACTACAGTAAGGTTACTAGTATTGAACTTCACCGAATTGTCACAAATCCATACATCACTTGGTTCGAGAATTTTTAATAGCTCTTGCTGAACAGATTTTCCTGCTACGTCTTTTTCTGATTCATTTTTTGAAACAGCTTTTTTGTCAAACTCATCTATGATGACAATACCGTTTTGAGCAACATCTAGCATATTTCCAGATGCTTCATAGAGTCGTTCAAGAACATTTTCAACTTTTTCTCCGATGTAACCAGCAGACGTAAGTGGCGTTGCATTCGATGCAGAATAGACAATACCAAAGGTATTAGCAACAGTTGTCGCCAAAAACGTTTTACCCACACCAGTGTTGCCAATTAAGAGCACGTGTTTACGCCTAAGCAAGGTATCTTTGCCACCGAAACATTTTCTCCATTCAGCAGGTATTTCGTCACGATATCCTTCAAAGAAGTTTATCATCTGATTAAGATAAATGGTGTAGACTAGTCTTTCAAGTGCTTCGTCTTGCCCAAATACGTCTTTTTGGACGAGACTTACGTATGTATCGATTGAGGTTTCAGCACAAGAATATTTTTCTTTGAATTCCGCAACAACGTCCTCGGTTGCGATCTTTGATTGTTTTTTGGTGTATTTCTTTTGGCCATTTGAATCTTCGTCAAATGACATAAAGTCTTCATCGCAAAAATTATCAAAGCAGTCGGAACAAATACAACCACGAATCCCTTTGTGTGTTATTGGAATTATTAAGAAAGGCTTGTAAGCATTACTTTGTTGGTCTTCTTTTGGCAATACAAGTTTTTTACAGACAAGGCACCGAATACGTCTTGCAGACTTCATAATATAATTCACCTCTCTTCAATTATTTCAAGGTCACAAAAGTATTTCTTCGCAGATATTATATCACGTTTTTAAGTAATATCAATGAAAAACAAAAAAATGTGTGGCGCATTCGCACAATATATGCATATTTCGGCTGTTTGTCGAAATATGTCGAACGGTTTTAATTGACTTTTTTATTTTTAAAATTTAAACTGTAATTATCTCAGAAAAATTTTATCATTAGCAGGTCTGCTATAATATTTCCAGAGATTTGATTTAAGTGTACTTAAAATATTTATTATACAAGGAGGTTTTATGAAGTTATCTTTAAAAAGAATTTTAATTTTATGTATGACTTTTATTTTGACAACTTATGCAATATCTTATGCAGGAAATTTAGTTAAAAAAGTGTATTTTTCTAGCTTTCCAATACATATCGACGGAGAAAATTATTCTTCTGAAAATCCGATATTGACATATCAAAATAAGACGTATGTTCCACTTAGGGAGTTTTCGGAAATGGTTGGTGTTGATATAGATTTTAAAAATGGTGAAATTTATATTGATACCGAGGAGTATGATGAGGAAGAGAAGTTAGATAATAAAAATTTAGAAACTGATAACGATATGAATACTATTTTAGGGCAAGAGGAAGATGTAAAAGAGGATGGTACAGTTGTTTATGTGTCTAAAACTGGTGTGAAATATCACAAAACAAAGCAGTGTACCAAATCTGCTAATAATCAAATAGAATTGTCAAAAGCAATAAAGAATGGATACACTGCTTGTTTAAAATGTTATAAAAATAATTAATAATATTTGATTGGGCCGTCACTGAAACTGTCTTTTGTTTCTACACTGGTATGATAGCAGCCACTAATGTGTGGCTTAAAACATTCTATATTGCCATTCTCATTTGGAACAAACCTAAAAGAAACACCACCATCTATTAGTTTTACATCTAATGAATTTAATTCTTTTTCTAAATTTACTTTAACAGCTGTGTGAAGCGATGTAGAAGTATATTTTGATTTTAATGAACCAGCAGCAAAATATACTGAACTTTGTATAATATCATCAATACTTCTTCTAACACTTTTTAATAAATCTTGTGTATTTAGAATATCATTTGATGCGTATGTACAAGAGATTTCAGCATAGATAGTGCCACCATCTTCTGTTTCGTAGTAATCGGAAATCACTCTATTAATTGGAGTAGCTGATATACGAGTTGTTATTTTATCTCTTTTAGTTAAATGTATGCGTTGACCTGCTGTTAAAGTTTTATAATAGTGGGTATCACGGTCTATTATGTATATTGAATTTGGTGGAACAATTTTCGGATAGCCATTAAAGTTGCCTATTATTATATTGATAACAACGACAATAAATGCGATAAGAATAATAATTTCCATATTTTACACTCCTTTGATTTGGTTAGATTTTAATTAAATTTATAAACACGAATATCATGTAAATTTATTATAACATTAAATTGTAAAAAATAAATTGAATTTATTATAAAAAAATGATAATCTAGTCAAAAAGTATGAAAAGAGTTTTAAAATGGTAAAAAAATTTATTATTTGGCTTATTAAAATTTATAAAAAAATTCCTGGACCTTGGCATAATTCTTGCAAGTTTTATCCGACATGTTCGTCATATGCAATTGAAACCTTAGAGGTGCACGGATTATTTAAGGGACTATGGCTTACGATTGGAAGATTATTAAGGTGCAATCCATTTAGTAAACCTGGATACGATCCTGTGCCAACGAAGAAGTGTAAGGGCAAAAAACAAAATAAGATTAAGATATAAAAATGAGAAAGTTGAAAATTAAAAGCATTCAAGCTTGTGACTATCAAGAGTTTTAGATTAAGAAAACTCTTGTATAAAATTAAAAAGACACACTTAATGGCTGGTCAAGTGTGTCTTTTAAAATGTGAATTTGTTAAAATTCACTAAGGTGAAAACTATAAATTTATATTTGTAGTTTTCATAAGGTTGAAATACTGAAATCTAACATTTCAGTTTCATTAAGAAAATGGATTGCAAAGTAAGCACTCCTGTGCTACGTCAATATCTTCTTGTTTAATATATTTTGATTTTTATGTATGATTAGTTCGTTTTTTATTATCGTATATAAATACTTTTTTGGTGCTAGCCCCAATTTATTACGTATTTCATTTATATCATTTTTACTTAAAATTTTAAATTCGTTATTC
This sequence comes from uncultured Clostridia bacterium, assembly GCA_934132775.1. Lineage (GTDB taxonomy): Bacteria > Bacillota > Clostridia > TANB77 > UBA1234 > UBA1234. The sequence goes on from CAKPAA010000019.1 coordinate 14,732, forward strand.
ATTATTATACACCCTCTTTTTCTTCTACTAGGAGTACTTACTGTAATGAATTATATACTGTTATAATTTGCGAAACAACAAAAACAAGTAAAAGTTTTGTTAATTGTTTGTAAAAAGTGTAAAAATAATAGCAATGATAAAAAGTTTGTTATATAATTTTTAAAAAAGCAAGTGATTGCGTTTTATATTAGTGGAGGAATGTTATATGGTAGATGTTGATGAAATACTTAGAACGGCAATATATAGAGAGGCTTCTGATGTGCACCTAATAAGAAAATCTAAGCCAATACTAAGGATAAATAGGGAACTTATAAAATTAGAAGAGTATAATGAGCTTTCAAATGAAGATACTTACGAAATATATAATCATTTTGTTAGAGATGAAGAAGTAAATGAAACTTTCAAAAAAGAAAAGCGACTAGATATAAACTATGAGATATTTGATATGAGACTTCGTGTTAATATATCTGTTTCAAGTGGTTTCCCAGTGTTTACAATTAGAATAATAAAGAAGGAGTTACCTGTATTTAGTAGGTTAAACATTCCTGATGTGGTTAGGCAAATCGCACTTTCGCCTCAAGGTATGATTTTGGTAACAGGTAAATCTAACACTGGTAAAAGCACGACTTTAAATGCACTTGTTAATGAAATAAATCATACGGCTAATAAGAAAATATTGATGCTTGAAAATCCTGTTGAGTATATGCACGTGCCAGATAGGTCACTTATCGTTCAAAAGGAAATTGGAAAGGGAAGAGATTGCCCAACTTTTGGAATTGGTGCTACAAATGCTTTAAGAGAAGACTGCGACATTCTAGTCTTAGGAGAAATTAGAGATAGAGAAACAATGGATGCTGCAATGGAAATGGTTGAATCTGGCCACTTAGTTATAGGAACAATGCATACAAGATCTTGTGCAGAAACAATTGATAGAATAAACAGTTTTTATGAACCATCAGAGCAAATGTCTATTAGATATATGGTTTCGTCTGTTCTTAAAGTTGTTGTTTCTCAAAGACTTTTAAAAGGAACAAGAGATGACTTGGTTATGATTCCTGAAATTATGATTGTTGACGATATTGTATCAGCATTTTTGAGAAAGGAAAAGTTTAATAAATCTGATATTGAAGACGCAATCCAGACAAGATTATCAAAGGGAAGTTTGAGCCTTATAAATGCACTAGCTTATGCGGTGCTAAAAGATAAAATTTCATTAGATACTGCAATGTTGCAGCTTGAAGATGATGATAAGCCAAGACTTTTAAGGACTATCAAGCAATTTGAGGGAAGAGAGTTGAATTATTTTAATTACTAATACCAAGCTTTTTAGTAATCAAGAACTAATTGTTTTACTTAAAGAAATTTAATAGTTTTTAGCAAATAGCAAATAATAAAAGCGGGTTTAAAATGTGAAGCTATCAACAAAAAGTAGGCACAAAAAGTGCCTACTTTGACATTACGACTTCATTTGAAATGCCTGCTTTTAATTATTTTTATATATCAAATATATTATTCCGCCAATTATTGCTACTGTGACTATTGCACCTTTGGTTACTACCCATAGTGCTGCAAATACGGCCACAGAGCCTATTATTATCGCTAATTTTTTATTATTATCCATAAATATATTTTTATATGATATTGATATTTATCATATTTCTCCTTGTGTAAGTATTTAGGTTTTGAGGATTTACCTATAAACCACTATTTTTCATTGCCGAATAGGGTTACTGGCAATGAAAAAACTATGCTTCCCGCAGGAGTTTCGTTTCCGGCATTTTTCATCACGGCTTCCATTATTGTATCTCTTTTTTCTCGCTCTGTAACTATAAATATCATTTCTTTTTCTGCACCTATTGTTACACCGAAGAATGTTTCTGAATCATTTATACCTGTACCTCTTGCGTGTACGACCGTGCCACCTGGTGCGCCTGCTTCTCTTGCTACTTTCATAACAACGTCTGTGTAGCCACGGTTTGTAATTATTAGCACTAATTCATTTTTAAATTTATAGCTTTTTTCACTATTTTCTGTTTGCTTTGGAATGTTATTTTCTAAATGTTCCATTATATTTTTACCTCCTACACTTGTTATTGGAATTGCAAATGAAAAGACATCATTGAATTTATTTTTAATTGCTTGACTTATTTTTTCTGCCACGAAAATATCTGTTAAGCTAAAAGTAATGCATCTTTCTTTTTCATCTACTCCTAAATAGTTTAGCATCTCATCTGTTGCCGTACCTTTACCATATCTTCCAAGTGTTATTGGAATGTTATTTGCATTTAAAAATGAAATTATTTCTTCACTATATTTTCTGTTTATAATATTTGTCATCATAACTAATTTAAGCAATTTCCCCACTCCCAATCTATGTCTATTATTTCTTGACTTGTAGTTGTTTGCAACTTTTTATTTTGTTTATTTAATTTAATGCTGTAAATCAAACCACTTATTTGTATTGATATAAGTGGTGTCATTGCTATTAGTGCAACGACTCCGAAAGCATCCGTTAATATGTTTCCTCCCAGTGATGTGCAAATTCCAATTGAAAATGGTATTAAAAATGTTGTGGTTACAGGTCCTGTTGCAACGCCACCAGAGTCAAAGGCTATTGAGGTAAATATTTTCGGAGTGAATAGTGATAGTATCAAAGCTATTAGGTAACCTGGAAGTAAAAAATACATTATTGATATACCAGTTAGCGCCCTAAGCATTGCTAGTCCAACTGCAAGTGCTATACTTATTGATAAGTTAAATTTCATTGCTTTTTCTGGAATTGCTCCATCTGTTATATCACTTATTTGTTTTACTAAAATTATTACTGCTGGCTCGGCAATTACAATGAAGTAGCCAATTAACATACCTATTGGAATTGCAATCCATTTATATTCTAGTAATGCAAGTTCTGTGCCTATCATATATCCAGCAGGTAAGAAACCGGCATTAACTCCAACTAAAAATAGCACAAGACCCACAAATGTGTAAAATGAACCTACAAATATTTTTATTAGTTCTTTCTTTGGAAGTTTTAGTTTAACGATGTTGTATATCATAAAGAAAACTAATATTGGTACAAGTGCGATAAATACTTCTTTTATATAGTTAGGAAACGAACTAATAAACGTGTTTGCTATTTCTTTTGATGTATTTAGTGTTTCAAAAGTGTAATTTGTGTATGTTACACCGCTAACATTGAATATTAAGCCTAGTATTAAAACTGTTATTATTGGTCCAATTGAGCAGAGTGCAACTAAACCAAAACTATCGTTTTCTGAATCTTTGCTTTCTCTTATTGATGCTGCACCAATTCCGAGTGCTATTATGAATGGCACTGTTATTGGTCCCGTTGTTACACCACCAGAGTCAAAGGCTATTGCCCAAAAGTCTTTTGGAACAAAGCTAGCAAGTACAAAAGTTATAAGATAGGATATGAACAATAGTAGAGATATATTTACTTTAAATATTATTCTCAGGAATGCTATAACTAAAAATATTCCAACTCCAATTGATACTGCTAGAACCGTTATATTTTCTGGAATTGCTGAAATTTGACTTGCTAAAATTTTCAAGTCTGGTTCTGCCAATGTAATTATGGTCCCTAAAATGAATAGAATTATGAAAATCAAAAAAATATTTTTCTTTTTTGCAATATCAGCGCCAATTCTTTCACCAATAACAGACATAGATATTTCTGCTCCAAGAGTGAATAGACCCATTCCAACTATTAGCAAAACAGCACCTATGAAGAACAGTGAAATTTTGTCAACAGGCAGTGGAGTTATTGTGAATGCTAATAGCAATATTATAAGTGAAACAGGGAGAATTGCTGATAAAGATTCTTTAATTTTTGCTTTAATCTTTTCGTTCAATGTAAACGCTCCTCGTATTTATGTAGTTATAGTATTTTAAGTCTACTATAAAGACTTATATTATACTTGTTTTAAGCGAATTGTATGCCTTTCTCCTCAATATATTCTTTTGTAATTAGTATAACATTCATAATTGGAATAATAAAGAAAAATGTAATAAAAAGATTTCATAAATTTAAGTTGGTTGAGGAGCTGGATTATAAAGTAAACTCAAAGACAATTGTTTTATATAATTTGAAAGCCAAAAAGCTGATGAAAAGCAATTTTCAGATTACTCCACCAACTATTAGCAAAGAGTAGAAATAATTAAAAAGAAATCCTAGTAACTATCTAAACTACTAGGATTTTCTATCTTTTTTGTGGAGCGGGAAACGGGGCTCAAACCCGCGACCTTCGCCTTGGCAAGGCGACGCTCTATCAACTGAGCTACTCCCGCATATTTTTAAGACAAGCATTATAATACACTATTTTTATAATGTAGTCAATACTTTTTTTACTTTTTATTTCCATTGTAAGTACAATGGAGGCGCCAATCAGATTTGAACTGATGATCAGGCTTTTGCAGAGCCGTGCCTTACCACTTGGCTATGGCGCCGTCAGCTTCTTAATTATAATTTATATTAAATAATATGTCAATGATTTTAAAAAAATTCGTAGAAATTTCAATCACCATTTATTGTTAACTGTTTTCTCGATTATTAAATCTAGCTGTAGTTTTTGCTTAGATATATTGTGAACTATTATCTATTTTGCTGTTTCTGTGCCATTTGTGTTTATTTTATTCATAATAGTGACTTGATATTTTGGCATTTGTTATTTAGTGATTTTATAGCTATTTTTATTCTTACCCAATATGTATGAAAGCAATTTTAATGATATTACACAACTATTAAATAAATATTACAATATGATTACAATTGTTGAAATGTTTATAATTTCTGTATAGAATAAGGGCATAATATGTAAGATGTTAGTTACTCTTATGGGTATTATTGATTTTGATTGAAGAGGTGACTTATGAAAAAGTGCTTTAAAGGTTTACTTGGTGGCTTGTTAGTTGGTGCCGCTGTGTTTGCGACTTGCTATGCGGCGAGTGATACAACAAAACAGTATAAGTATCCAGACTTAACTTGGAAGTCTAAGGACAGTAAAGGAAATGTTATAGTGAATGTGCACTTTGCTGCAAGAGAGATTACTCAGGCAACAGATATTAACGTTATGGAAGGCTATCCAGATGGCACTTTTAGACCTGATGACCCTGTTAAGAGATGTGAATTTATTAAAATGTTGATTGGTCTTGCTACTAACAGAACTTTTGACTTTGGTAGTGTTAATTCTACTTATAATACTTGGTATGGACCTTATGTTACAGTTGCAGAAATGCAAGAAATTATAGGCAAAAACCAGTATACTGAAAAAGAACTTGATGAGCCGATAACAAGACTTGAAATGATTCTTATGCTTGCTAAAACGCAAATTAAGATGAAAGGTATTCCGCAAAGTCAGCTAGGCAAACTAGTTTACACAGATATAGGAGATCTTACACAAGATGAAAAAGATTTAGTATTACACGCAGCACAATATGATTTATTAGAGGGAATGAAGGATGGTTCGATAACTTTGCTGGAACCTCATAAAAACCTTACAAGAGGTGAAGCTGCTGCGGCTCTTATGAGAATCTACTAATGTACGGAAGAAATTTTTAGGTACTCGAGAATTTTTAAGATACAAATGAGATAATTTTGATGTACGAATGAAACACTTAGATGTTGTTATAGGTACAAAAGAATGTTGTTATAAAAAAACAAATGAATTTGTTGAAGTTTTTGTAAAAGACTTTGACAAGTTAGTTACAAATGAGGTACTAAGAAACGAAGAATTTATTCTAATAAAGAAGAGCTAAATTATTTAGAAACAAAAGCATTTGAAAAGTACGTAAGATTTTTGATGTACAAATGAATTTTGAAAATACAAAAGATTTTTATATTAAAAGCTGTCTGTCACTAAAAGTGGTGCTAGACAGCTTTTTTAATGTGTTTTTTTAAATAAAAAAATTGAAATAAAACAATATTACAAATATAGGAAAATTTACTAAGTTTATTAGTTTGGCAATTCTATTTGTGGATTTTCTTCTGATCTTTTGTATATTGTTAGTTTTTTTCCTATAATTTGTACAACTTCTGCACCTGTTTTTTCTGCTATTTCGTTTGCGATACTGTGCTTGTCGGCAGGAGTTGTATCTAACATTGTAATTTTTATTATTTCACGTACCTCTAATGCATTTTTTAATTGTTCTATTTGATTGTCATTTACACCATTCTTTCCTATTTGGAATATTGGTTGTAGGTTTTGGGCTATGCTTCTTAGATACGCTCTTTGTTTTGATGTTATCATATTTATTTACCTCATATTAACGTATTTACAAACTTTTGACTTTCTACGTATAAACAGTTTTTATAAGATTTTTAGTAATTTTTTTATTCTTAATATTTTAAAGCTTTGATTAAAAACATTATTTTATATACGTGTTGCATTGTTAAAAGTTGTATAAGAAAAACAATGCCAGTAGAACTTTCGTGTTCTTATAATAGCAGATTTTTACTTAAAAATCAATGAATTTTGTATATAATTGCATTGCTTGAATATATTATGGTATAATGTCTTTGTTACAAAATGAATTAGACGAAGATACTTACTTTTTTAGGAGGAAAGTATGCGAGATATTTTGGTGTGTGTTTGTATAATCATTGGAACTGTTATTGGTGCCGGTTTTGCTTCGGGACAAGAGATTATAAGCTTTTTCAATAGATTTGGAGATAATGGACTCTGGGGTATTTTGCTTGCGTGTGCTTTCTTTGGCGTTATTTCAATAGTTATTATAAATGTTGTTAATAAGAATAATATATCTGATTACAAAATGCTTGTCCATTGTAATAAAGCCCTGGTGATCATTATGGAGATTTTTTCTTTTGTCTGTTTTTGTATTATGGTTTCTGGAATAGCAGCTTTTTTACAAGAACTTTTTGAAATTCCATATGTTATATGTGCGTTGATTTCGTCGCTATTATGCTTAGCAATGTTACTTATGAGGTTTAGCGGAATGGAAAAAATAAATTCATCTCTGGTGCCACTTATTGTTATTGGTATAGTTTTATTAGGAACAAAAAGCTATGATGTGAATGTTTTTATTGCAAGTGATGAGGTTGTCGCTTCAAAAGGATTTATTACTAATTGGTTTGTTTCTAGTGTTTTGTATGCTAGTTATAATTCACTCATCTTGTTACCGGTGCTTACTAATTTTAGAAGATATAACTTGCGTAAAGCTCAAATTTTACTCATTGGTATTTTGGTTTCGGCTTTTTTGTTCTTGATGGCTTTTATATTATTTAATTTATGCAATATTTATTATCCGCAAATAATGAATTTGGAAATTCCTACATTGAAACTTGCTAAGCTAAGTGGTGGATTTATACAGATTTTTTATAGCGTTGTTATTCTTGCTTCTATACTTACAACGGCTTTTTCTACTGGTTATAGTTTTTTATGTATGAAGAATTTGAAAAATTATAATAAAAATGTTGTGATTATTTGTGTGTTTGCCTTTTTATTTTCGGGAATTGGCTTTTCTAATTTGATAAATACTTTGTTTCCGCTCTTTGGATATATTGGTGTTTTTCAGATTTTTATAGTTTTATTTTATTCTGTTAAAGAAAGAAGTAAGCTTAATAAATAGTGCTTATACAAACGAAAAAATTTATTTGAAAGGGATATGTATGAAAAAAGTTTTTTTTGTTGTTATAGTGTTAGTTTTAGTTATTTTGGGAGTTGCTGTGTATACTAATTATGATAGTATATCTGCATACATTTCTAATAAGGACTGGCAACTTTCTGAATCGGTTGGAACTGTTAATCTTAACAATTTTTATACCGTTGATGGTACGAGTTCTAGTTTGCTAGTTATTGGAAATAATTATATTACAGGATATTCAAATAGTGCTAAGCAGGTTTTTGATGAGGCTGTTTCTATTAAAGGTGCTATAACTGCTTCGAATGGAGATTATTGCATAGTCGGTGAGAATGGTGGCACGAAGGTATATATGATAAATGGTCAAAAAAAGATTTGGAGCACAGAAATTCAGGGAACTATTCTTGGCGTTTCAGTTAATAAAAATGGATATTCTGCAATAATTTTTAAGCAGACTGGTTATAAATCTTTGGTAAAACTTTTAGATGCTAATGGAGATGAACTTTTTACGAGTTATTTAGCTTCTACATACGCTGTTGATGTTGAGATTTCTAATGACAACAAGACTTTGGCAATTGCAGAGATAAACGCTGAGGGAATAAAGGTTCAGTCAGATATTAAATTAGTTGATATAAATAATATTAAACAAGAGAATGTTAAGAAAATCGATTTTAGTGATGATGTACTTATTGTTGATATTAAATTTAATGATAAAAATCAGCTTGTGGTGCAGACTGATTCGGATGTTAAAATTGTTGTTAATGATGAACTTAAAGATTTTGTCTCTACTAAAAATATGAATGTTAGTGTCGTAAATATAAAAGGCGGAGATGAGGCTGTGCTTGTTTCGAGAGTTGAAAATGGGCTATTTGATTCAAGTTATATGCTAAATATTTATGAATACAATGATGGAAATGTTGATAACAAGTCATATGAGCTTAAAAGTTTACCTGCAATTGTTTCAGTTTTGAAAAAAAATATAATTTTGCTTGTTGAAAATGAACTGCTTGTTGTAAACACAAATGGCAAACTAGTTAAGAGATTTGAATCTGTTGGAAATGTTAAATCTATTGTGCCTTTTGATAATGGAAACTCTGCTGCACTTGTGTTTAGGGACAAGATTGAATTTATTAGATTTTAAAGAAGGGAGAGGTAGCATAATTTTTAGTAGTGCTACGAGTTATGGATATGGGAACGATTATTGATATTGTTGCACTTTTAATTGTTATTGTGGCTGCTGGATTTGCATATTATAAAGGTTTTGTAAAAACTTTTTTTGGCTTTGTCTCTACAATTTTAGCTGTTATTCTTGCTTGTGTATTTTGTGGAACGCTTGCACCATACATAAAAGAGAATACGGGTGTGGATGAATTTATTATAAATAGTATTATTTCTATAAATGGTCAAGAAAGTGGAGATTTACAAGAAGCAGACACAAATGTTGTAAAAGAGAGTGGAGATTCATTAACCAATATTATTGATTCTCTTCCAAACACTTTGAATAATATGATTGGACTAGATAAAATTAAAGAAGAAGCCACAACTAATTTGGTAAATAAAATTGCAGATATTGCAATAAATATTATGAGTTGGATTATTATTTATGCTGTTGTAAGAATTGTATTGGCTATTGTAACCTTAGTTTGTGACGGAATTATGAGCCTACCTCTTTTAAAAACTGTAAATAATTTGGCAGGTCTCGCACTCGGAGCCATAATGGGGCTATTTAGAGTTTATTTTATATTAGCAGTTGTTTATTTTATTTCTAGTATTGTGAATGTCAGTGGAATTGTGAATGCAATTGGGATGTCTACGTTTGTGTCACAAATGTACAACAATAATTTACTTATAAAGTTGATTTTTTAAATTTTACGTAGTATAAGTGTTGAAAATCATATTTGATTTAAAATAAAAATCTAATAAATTTGTAAAAAAATGTCGCTATTTGAAACAAAATGATGTTGTAATAAGTCTAAAAGTTTGATAAAATGACTGAAATATGTTAATTATAATATTAGATAAGTTTGAAATGTGTTAATATAATACTATGGAAAGCAGAAAAAGGTCTGCTTTTAAGTTGGAAGAAAAGATTTACACTAAAAATAATAACTAAAAAAGAAAGGACTAATTAAATGAATGCATTTAAAAGTTTTTTAAAAGGACTTGCTGTCGTTTTGATACTTATTTGTGTTGTTGTGGCTGGTGCCACTGCGGCAATATATTATGAAAATTTAGAAAAAGATGTAAAAGAAAATAGCGGAGACTCAGTGCTAAATCAGATTTTAATATCTGGTGGTAAGAATCAAAAAGAAGAAGAGCCATTGTTTACGTGTCTTTTTATGGGAAGAAATGCACATCTTACAGATTTTATGATGCTTGCACAATACAATCCCAACACAAGAGAGATTTCGTTAATGTCTATTCCAAGAGACACATACGTTGGCACATCATCTGTGGATGGAAAAATAAATTCTATATATATGTATAAGTATCCTGAAAAAGTTGTAAAAGCAGTTGAAAACATTACTGGCGTAGATATACAACATTACTTAATATTTAATGCAAAGATATTAAGAAATATTGTAAATGAGCTTGGTGGAGTAACTGTTGATGTCCCATTTAATATGAACTACGATGATCCTGACCAAAACTTATATATACACTTGAAAAAAGGAACACAAAGACTTACAGGTGCACAGGCTGAACAGTTTGTTAGATTTAGAAAGAATAATAATGGTGGTGGTTATGCTAATGGAGATATTGGCAGAATTGCTACTCAGCAAAAATTTATTAAAGCAATGATTTCGGAAGTGTTGAAAGTAGAAAATATCGGAAAAATAGGTAATCTGGTAAAGATAGCGCTTGATGGCACAGATACAGATTTGACATTAGATATAGTGCAACAATATTTAGATGATGTTGTTACATTTAAAAAGGATAGAGTGAGAATTGAAACATTGCCAGGTGTTGGAAAATACGGAAAAGGTCCAGATGGATATACACGTTCATTCTTCTACCACGATGCTAAAAAGACAAAAGAAGTTGTAAAAGAATTGTTCTTTACATCAATTGACGATGCTGGTTCAGGTGATGGCTCTGGGGATAGTGTCCAAAAAGTAAATTCTGATGAACAGAAAGCACAAGAAGTTATTTCAAAAAGCTTGGAAACAGAGAATGTAGATGATAACGATTCTAAGATAAGAATTGAAGTTTTAAATGCAAATGCAAAAACTTCAAAACTAAATAGCTTAGTTGAAAAACTGAATGCTGATGAATGTAATGTTGTTAAAATAGGAAATTATTCAACAAGTAAAGTTGAAACTTCAAGGATTATTACTTATGGAAAACATACAGATGAAGAACTTGCTAAGGTTAAGGAGTTGACAGGAATTAAAAAAGTTGAAGATAGTGATGAAATGGTTAATGTTAAATTCACTATCATAATTGGTGCAAATTATTAGATAGTATAAAGCCACATCCTAGAAATAGGACGTGGTTTTTTGTTGATTTTTCATATAATGTGTAGTATAATTTCTAAATGAACTTGCCTATAAATAGGCATTAAGACGACGAAAGAAGGGTTTATATGGAATATAAATTTTCTGAAATTGAAAAGAAATGGCAGGATATATGGGAGAAAGAAGAAGCTTTTAAGGCAAAAAATGATTTTAGCAAGCCTAAGTTTTATGGACTTATAGAGTTTCCTTATCCGTCTGGAAATGGACTTCACGTAGGTCATCCAAAGAGCAATACTGCTATTGATATAATTTGTAGAAAAAGAAGAATGGAGGGCTATAATGTCCTTTATCCAATTGGTTGGGACGCTTTTGGTCTTCCAACTGAAAACTATGCTATAAAAAATAAAATTCATCCAGCAATTGTTACAAAACAAAATGTTGATCATTTTAGGGAGCAACTTAAAAAGATTGGCTTTTCTTTTGACTGGGACAGAGAAATTAACACTACGGATCCAAGCTATTATAAGTGGACACAATGGATTTTCTTACAACTTTATAAACACGGGCTTGCTTATAAAGCTGAAATACCAATAAACTTCTGCACGAGTTGTAAAGTTGGTCTTGCAAATGAAGAAGTTGTTAACGGAGTTTGTGAGAGATGTGGTGGAGAAGTTGTTCAAAAGGTTAAGAGCCAGTGGATGCTTAAAATTACTGAATATGCTGAAAGATTGTATGATGATCTTGATGAAACAGACTTTATAGAGAAAGTTAAAATTCAGCAAAGAAATTGGATTGGAAAATCAAAGGGAGCAGAAGTTAAATTTAAAGTTGCCGGAACTGATGAAGAACTTGTTGTTTTCACAACACGTCCAGATACTTTGTTTGGTGCAACTTATATGGTTGTTTCACCAGAACACAAAATTCTTGAAAAATTAAACATTGAAAATATAGATGAAGTAAAAGCATATCAAAAAGAGGCTGCTAAGAAGAGTGAATTTGAAAGAACAGAAATGAATAAAGATAAAACAGGTGTTATGCTAAAAGGAGTTAAAGCAATAAATCCTGTAAACGGAAAAGAAATTCCTATATGGATTTCTGACTATGTTCTTGCTTCTTATGGTACTGGTGCTATTATGGCTGTTCCAGCACACGATGACAGAGACTGGGCATTTGCTAAGAAGTTTGATATGCCTATTATTCAAGTTATTAGTGGCGAGGGAGACGTTAATGAGGCTCCTAACACAAATACAGATACGGGTGTTATGATAAATTCAGGTTTCTTAGATGGCATCGAAGTTAAGAAAGCTATTGACGTTATGATTAAGTATCTTGAAGAGAATGGAATTGGAAAATCTAAGACTAATTTCAAACTTCGTGACTGGGTATTTTCTAGACAAAGATACTGGGGAGAGCCAATACCAATGGTTCATTGTGAAAAGTGTGGTTGGGTGCCACTTCCAGAAGAATCATTGCCACTAGAACTTCCATACACAGATAGCTATGAGCCAACTGATAATGGAGAGTCTCCACTTGCAAATTTAACTGATTGGGTTAACACAACTTGTCCACATTGTGGTGGAAAAGCTACAAGAGAAACTGACACAATGCCTAACTGGGCTGGTTCATCTTGGTATTTCCTTAGATATATTGACCCACACAATGATAAAGAGCTTGCGGATAAAGAGTTATTGAAATACTGGCTTCCTGTTGATTGGTACAATGGCGGTATGGAGCACACTACACTACATTTGCTATATTCAAGATTTTGGCATAAGTTTTTATATGATATTGGAGTTGTTCCAACAAATGAACCATATCAAAAGAGAACTTCTCATGGTATGATTTTAGGCGCAAATGGTGAAAAAATGTCTAAGTCAAGAGGAAATGTTATAAATCCTGACGATATGATCGCTGAGTATGGCGCAGATACTTTAAGAATGTATGAGATGTTTATGGGAGCCTTTGATCAAGCAGCGCCTTGGTCTGAAAAGAGTGTTAAAGGCTGTTACAGATTTCTTGAAAAAGTATATAATCTTTTAGACATTTTAGTTGACGGTGATGAGTATTCTAAGGAACTTGAAGCTTCAATTCACAAAACAATTAAAAAAGTTTCTAATGATTATGAAAAAATGAAATTTAATACTGCTATTGCAAGTATGATGGAACTTATAAACGAAGTTAATAAATTAGGCAGAATAAATAAAGCTGAGTTAAAGACGTTTATTACTTTATTAAATCCAGTTGCGCCTCATATAACTGAGGAAATGTGGGAAAGAGCAGGATTTGAAGGAAGATTATATCAAACAACTTGGCCTACTTTTGAAGAAAACAAGACTGTTGATGCAGTTGTTGAAGTTCCTGTACAAGTAAATGGAAAACTTCGTGGTGTTATTAAAGTAAATAAGGGAGCTTCAAATGAAGAAGTTGAAAATATTGCATTTAATGACGAAGAAGTTAAAAAATTTATTGATGGCAAAGAAATTGTTAAGAAAATTTACGTGCCAGAGAGAATATTTACAATAGTTGTTAAATAAAAAGTTTGAAAATTGATTTTTACTTAATACTGTTGGGCAAGAGCTTGAAATATAGGGTAAATACGTAAAAAGTAAGATTTGCATTATTTGTTTAGTGCAAGTCTTACTTTTTTTATAAAATAAAAGCTTTTAAATTGTATAAGAAATAGATGTAATAACATTTTTTAATTCCTTGCTATACATATTTTAATAGTGTAAAATTTAGGTAGAGTCAAATGAAAACGGAGTTGATAAACGAATGAGAAAAGAAAAATTAGAAGTGTACAAAAGCATGAGAAATTTAGTT
>CAKPAA010000020.1 GCA_934132775.1 uncultured Clostridia bacterium
CCTCCTATGTTTATATTTATTCTAACATAGAAAGGATCTTATTTTCATTAGTTTACACAGTTTTTTCTACATACTCTTTATATTTCTAGATTTATTAAAAATTCCGGTTTTGTTATAATCTCTATTTTTCCACCTATTTGTGCTATTTTTCTTCTCATACCTTTTATGCCTTCGTTTTCTACTATTTCTGCTTTTGGCTTTTTACCATTGTTTCTTATTGTCATTTTTGTATGTTCTGTGTCACCTTTAATTTTTATATACACTTCTGTGCTATTGGCGTGCCTTATCGCATTTGTTACTGCTTCTCTTATTATTTCAAAAAAAGCAATGGCTTTTTCTTCATTTTGAGGTAATTTTCCTTCCAATAATATTTTCGTTCCACTTTTATTATGAATTTCTATCAATTCGTTTAGTCTATCTTTTGAGCTTTTTATCTCTTTTATGTCTATGAACATTTCTTTTATCATGTATTTTATTTCTTCTAAATTATCTTTTGCTATGTTTGGTCTGTTTAAGTATTGTTGTAATATTGAAAGGTTTTGACCTAATAAATCGTGATATTTGTTTTTTAGTTCTAGCAAATTTTTTTCTTTTTCGTATTTTTCTATATTTTCTATGCTATCTATAAGTTCTTTATTATTTTGCATTATTTTTTCATTTTGTTTATTTAGCTCACATTGAAGCCCGTATTCTTCTGTCACATCAAATGCAATTATTTCGTTTTGGTTTATATTAAACAAATAAAAATTTTCATCTACTTTTAGTATATAATCTTCGCCTATTTTCTCAATGTTTTTTTTATTTATGTTTTTTATGTAATTATCTTTTATATTGATTCTTTCTAATATTTTATTCATTGCACTATTGGTAAGCACTTTTTTATTGTTTCTTAGTACTAGTATTCCTATATTTGATGAATCTACTATGTTTTTTATTGAAAGATTGTTTAGCTTTTCTTTTTTTATGTAGTTATAATATGCATATATTACAGAAAAAATTTCATATATTACGCAAATTATTGAAATTGTTATCAAAAGATGTTCATCTATTTCTTTTCTAAAAAATGTTGCAAAAAAGGCAATTGTTAATACTATGTATTCACAATTATAATCTATTAACTTTTTGTCAATTATGTTTGTCTTAATTATTATTTTTAAAATTTGTATCACTATCACTAAACATAGTATTAACAAAGCTAATGACATTTTTATCCTCCTTCTTTTAGTTTGATTTTGTTCACTAATTATAATATTTTTTACTTTATTTTAGTGTACTGCTATCAATTGATTTTTATGGAGCACACCTAAGCTTAAGCTACATTGTTGGCAGTATATTTTATTTTTTCATAAATTAGTTTTTATTTATGTTTATTATTAAGATTGTCTCATCTTCTAATAGTTCTTCTTTTGCCTCTAATTCCTGTTTTATTTTCTCTTTTAAGTTTGTTATCTTTTTATCAAACACATATTTTAATTCTATATAGTCTTCTTTTTCTGTTATATTTAATACAAAATATGTTTTTTTTATGTTTGTTATTGTTTCAAATATTGCATTATATATTCTAATTGTTGTTTCACTTTCTAATTCAAATTCACTATTTTGTACACTTCCGTTTACTTCTAGTGCTTTAGCATCTTCTAATAGTTCTGATAGTATTATTTTTAATCTTTTTGAATTGTATTTTTCTCCGTTGTAATTTGATATTATTAAACAACTCATGCGTTTACAATAGTCTATGAGTAATTTTATATAATACATCTTTTCTTTATCAAATGTTTGCATTTCACCTAGTATTTGATTTATTTGTTTTTTCTTTTCAAATATTGCATTATCTAATGTTTCTACTACTTCATTTTTTATTTTTAATTCGTATGTTTTTTGTTTTAATTTTTTTTGAGCTTTTAAAACTTGCTCTTGTTTTAATAGCTCTTTGTTAGTTTTTTGCAATGTTTCTTTGAGTTTTTTTATTTTTGCCAAATCTTTTTCTTCTACAGCATATCCTCCATATATTTTTTTTACACTTTGAATTCTATTTTCGTTTTTGTATTCTTCTTTGCATTTTTTGCATTTTATATCATCTATTATACTTTTTTCTGTTTCTATATAGTAATTTGTTTTTATTATTTTTTCACCATCGTTTGATATAATTTCAAGTGGCAAACTTGAGTCTTTAAAATATTTTTTGTATCTATAATTATTAGGAATCAAATCGAAATCAAAAAACAACTCCAATGCTACGCAAAATAAAACTCCCATTATTAAAGGCATATTACTTCCACTATTTGCAAATACACCCATGTTGTAAAGTATTGTATATAAAACTCCTCCAAGTATAATTGTAGAAATAATTAATAAATTTCTTGTTCTTTTTTCTTTGTTATATTTTAATAGATTTTTTAGTGCTACTACAAGTAATAAAATTATCCACGCATATATGGCATAATATCCCATATTATATGTATAATTTTTATTTTCCTGAACTGGTATTTTAAATACTAAATTATGGAGGTTGTTAGTTAATACTAATAAAAAAAGTAGTGTTGATATTGTTGGTATTATTATAAGATTTTTCTTACTCTTTAAGTTCATTATCTGTCTACTACATTCGTAATATAATGTAGGAATAAATATTAGCGGCAAATAATATAAATACCATAAAATATCGCTCACTAACCCATTACTATCACATCTGATAATTTTTATAGTCATCCAAAATATTAGCAATATGCCAATACTTAATATGTATTTTTTAACTGTTTTATCAAATACTCTTATGTATAAAAATGT
Source organism: uncultured Clostridia bacterium (assembly GCA_934132775.1). Classification (GTDB taxonomy): domain Bacteria; phylum Bacillota; class Clostridia; order TANB77; family UBA1234; genus UBA1234. Next base: position 2,788 of record CAKPAA010000020.1, read on the forward strand.
TATCCAAATGGTAAAAACAGCTAGTGCGATTGTTGTTTCTTGTGCCTGATCCATTATCTATTCCCCCTTTCTAATGGTAATGAATTTTATATGATTATTAGTACCCATATTCCTTTTTGAAACTAATACTTCTAATGTTTCTCTCCTATTTTTTCTGGCTTTATTTTAGTAATTCCCTTTTATTTAATTCTTCGAAAATTTATTATATCACAAATTAAATGTATTAAATTTATTGCAATTTTGCTTCCAACTCCACGAAAGACCTAACCTAATCCATTCAACTATTTGTGATGTGTATGCTGAACATACAAAAACAACTGGTACAATCACAAAATAATACTTAAATTGTTCTATCATTGTCGGTGAATTTTTCATAAGGTCACAATGATAAAAAATGTTATCAAAAATATAAGAAAGCAAATACATACCAAGTGAAAGTTCCGAAACTTTAGTTATTAATGAAACTGTATTTTTTGATAGTTTTGTTAAATCAAGATTCAATAAAATACCAAATATTAATATTGTAATAATAAAAGTTTCTCCTCCAACGTGTCCAACAAATGATGAAAAATCAAAATGTGACTTATAAAAATAAAGATAATTAAATGTGCCAAAAACAAATGTAAGCACTATAAGTAATGGTATTGCAAACTTGTTTTTTAATTTAGGTTTATATTCACTCAAATATGATCCAACAAAGTAATATGTAATTGGATATATTTCTTTCCAAAACGAAGGAATTATCTTAAAATAAAGATTCAAAGTAATTGGAATAATAGTTAAAAAAATAAATGCTCCTACTAATATTCCGTTTTTCTTTTTTGCTTTTGCAACCACTATATGCTTTATTTAAAAACGGAATTATTATATACAATCCCAAATACATTTCTATATACCACGCATAACCACATCCAGAAAAATTTAAAACAGATAACACTATCTCGGTAAAAGAAAAGCTCTCACCTTTATATAATATCCTAAATAAAACACATAACAAGCTACATATAACATACGTTACAACAACTCTGCTAACTTTTTTATAATACTCTTTAGTTGGTTCTTTTTTATTCATCAGATATCCAGTTAACATTATAAAAAGTGGTACACAGGACATAAGTATTACTCTAAACAATACCAATAAATACATCTTTTCACCATATACTACAGTTGAATAAAAAGAAGTATTAAGTAAAAAATGTACAGAAATAACAAAAAATATTGCAACACATCTTATTAAATCCAAATTCAAATTACGTTTTTGTAATAATTTACACCTTTCTCCTTTCGTCAATTGCGTAGCTACACTTTTTGAATTGCTTGAAATATCCTTTAAAATAGGTTTCATTGTTTTTGCCATTTTAGTATTTCCTCCTTAAAAAATAGAAAATTTTCATTTTTGCTCTTTCTCATTTCAAGAGTTAACTTATCATATTTTACGTTATTTTTCAATAAATCTATATTAACTGAGCCACATATTAATTCTCAAGTACACAATAAAGCTGGAGATCTTCGTTTTTCAGTCTTTCAACTCTCGAGAGTTTCCAACTAAAATAGAGAAAATTTCTTACATAAATTAAAGTTTTTATACAATGTGAAGGAAAATTAATATATGGAAGGTTGTAAATTTGTTACTTTCCAGTTATATAAAAAATACACCCCAGACATCATTTTATCTGATATTTGGAGTATATTCCATTCAAGTTAATTTTTCAGTCATTTATTAATTTATATTTTAAATTTGTGAATTAATTCACTTGATTTTACCATCTTCAATTATCTATTTTTGACTATCTGGCAATCCATTTGGAAAAGTATAATCTTGCTCAAACTTCTTATATTCCACTTCTTTCGTATCATAATCATCCATAAAACTATGCTTTTCACCATCTTTTACATACGAAATTATTGTATTCAAATTGACATTCTTCGTACTATTATAGATATTCATGTCAACCTTATCGTAAATGGCTCTTAATTGCTTTATAAGCTTTTTCATTTCCTCTCTTTTTGAGCCGCCACCACCATTATCACACATAGTACAATGTTCTGTAAATCTGCAAGCACATTGAATAAAATGTAAATCGTTTCTTTCTTTCCATCTTAAAATATCTTCTTCTTTTACGTAATACATAGGTCTTATTAGTTGCATACCCTCGTGAAATGTACTGTGCAACTTTGGCATCATAGTTTGCATTTGAGCCCCATATAACATTCCCATTAGTATAGTTTCTATAACATCGTCAAAATGATGACCTAAGGCTATTTTATTGCATCCTAGTTCTTGTGCTTTTCTATACAAATATCCTCTTCTCATTCTTGCACAAACATAGCAAGGATGGTCGTCTATCTTTTCAACGACCTCAAATATATTGCTTTCAAATATTGTTATTGGTATGTTTAAAAGCTTTGCGTTATTTATTACTTTTTGTCTGTTTATTGGATTATACCCTGGGTCCATTACTAAAAACACCAATTCAAAGTGCATTTTTCTGTGTCTCTGCAATTCTTGCATACACTTGGCAAGTAGCATTGAATCTTTTCCACCAGATATACAAACTGCAATTTTGTCTCCCTCTTGTATCATCTCAAATTCTTTTATACCTTTTATAAATTGATTCCATATTTTTTTACGATATGTTGTTACTATACTTTTTTCTATCTCTTCATATCTTTCCATTACTTTACCTCTTTAAAAAATCTATAACTTTCATCAAATATTTTTTGAAAATCCTCTAATTCTTCCGCTGTGACTAAGTGGCTTAAACTTATTCTAAAAGACGCTAGTGCTCGTTTTCTATTATGTGTCATTGACATTACTATTCTTGAAGGTGTTATTGTAACTGTGCAAGCAGATTTTATTGAAACACAAACTCCATATTCTTCTAATTTTTTCTTAAACTCAACTGCTTTCACTCCGTCAACACTAACATTTAAAATGTATGGATTTTCTTCTAACACTGTGTTTATTTCAACATCTTTATATTTCAAAAAAGTTTCTCTCAACTTTCTATTCAATTCTTTAACGTAATTTTGTCTGTCGTTAAAATTATTAAAAGTAAGTTCCAAAGCTTTTTCAAGTGCACATATTTGTCCCACAACTGGTGTGCCACTTCTATATATTGTTGTGCTTGCACCACCATTTATAATTGGCTCTAAAACGATATCCTTTTGCTTTAATAAACATCCAAAACCATTTAGTCCATTAAATTTGTGAGGTGCAAATGAAACTAAATCCACTCCGTTAAAATCTGTTTTTATCTTTCCAATAGCTTGTGTTGCATCAACGTGCAAAAAGCAATTTGAGTAATCTTTTAATATATTTACTATTTCTTGTATTGGTTGAACTGTGCCAACTTCACTATCCACATAACAAATCGAAACTAATATCGTATCACTTCTAAGTAAACTTTTTAAATGTTCTAAATCCACTTTTCCATCACTTTTAATATTTACAATATCTATTTCGTATCCATTTTCTTTTAAATATGTAAGTGGACTGCTTACTGACGAATGTTCCAAAAATGTAGAAATAATATGCTTTCCGTTTTCCTTGTAACTCTTTGCAATACCTTTTATCGCAAGGTTATTTGATTCACTTGAACCAGATGTATATATTATTTCAGTTTCATCTGATATATTAGTATTTTTCTTTAATATTTCCAATATATTTTTTGTTGATTCTTCTATTTTCTTATTTACTTCAACTCCCAGACTATGCGTTGAATTTGGATTTGCAAAATACTTCAATGTAGTTTCATCAAATGTTTTTAACACTTCTTTATCAACAGGTGTATTTGCTGCATAGTCTAAATAAATATAACTGTTAGGCATTATTATCACTCTTTCTGTATTTTATATATCCCTTTCTCTTTATGTAGTATTACATATCTTATCTTTTGCATAAAAAATATACACCCTATAAGGGTGTATTGTCAATGATAAGCACTTTTACAACTGCTATATCTACGCACATTTTTCTTGTATATAGTCTACTACATCTCCTACTGTTACTATCTTTTCGGCTGCGCTGTCTGGTATTTCTATTTCAAAAGTTTCTTCGATGTTCATAACCAATTCAACTATATCTAGTGAGTCTGCTGATAGGTCATCTACGAATGTTGCTTCCATTGTGACATCCTCAGCATTTACTCCTAATTGATCTACTATTATTCCTTTTAACTTTTCTAATATTTCTTCTTTTTTCATTTTAAAAATCCTCCTTAATTTATATTATTCATTTTTATACGCCCATTATGTTATAACCATTATCTGCGTATATTATTTGTCCCGTTATTGCCTCGGCCATTTGGCTTAGCATAAAGGTTGCTACGTCACCAACTTGTTTTGCAGTGACGTTTTGATGTAATGGTGCTTTTTCTTCTACAACTGTCAACATACTTGAAAAATCTTTTATTCCTTTTGCTGACAAGGTTTTTATTGGTCCAGCAGATATTGCGTTTACTCTTATTTTTTCTTTTCCTAAATCGCTTGCTAAATATCTCACACTTGCTTCTAATGCTGCTTTTGCTACTCCCATAACATTATACCCTGATACGACTTTTGTTGAACCGTAATAAGTTAGTGTTACTAAGCTAGCATTTTCATTTAGCATATCTATCTCTTTTGCAATTCTTGCACATAACACGAATGAATAGCTACTTACCTCAACAGCGTGGCTATATCCAGTCTTACTAGTGTATATAAAATCATTGTGCAAATCTTCTACATTTGCATGTGCTATTGCGTGGACTAGTCCATCTATTTTTCCATTTTCGCTTTTTATTTTTTCAAAAACATTTTTTACTAATTCGTCATTTGAAGCATCATCTAAAACATATGATTTGCTTCCAACAAATTCCGATGTTAACTCTTCTATCTTTTCTTTGTTCTCTTCTCCCATATATGTAAATATTAGTTTTGCTCCGTTTTCGTATGCACTTTTTGCAATTCCATATGCTATGCTCCACTTATTTCTTATACCCATTATTAGTATTCTTTTATTTTCTAATAACATTGTTATTTCACCTCTTTCTAAACATTTTTAAATCCTTTTATGTTTCTAAACTTTTGATATCTATCTTCGATAATCTCTTCTGAACTCATCTTGCTTAGTGTTAGTATTTCACTTTTTATCTCTTTTCTAATATTTTTTACGACTTTCATAAAGTCTTCTTCTTGCATTTCAATTGGCTCTTTTATTATCTTGTCTACTATATTCATTTCGTATAAATCTTTTGCAGTAAGTTTCATCTTCTCGGCTGCTTCTTTATATCTGCTCGAATCTTTCCACAAAATCGAACTATATCCCTCTGGCGATAATATTGAATATATTGCATTTTCTAGCATAAACACTTTGTTTGCCACGCCTATTGCTAACGCTCCTCCCGAAGAGCCCTCACCTATTACTATCGATATTACTGGAACTTTTAATCTTGCCATTTCAAACATAGACTTGGCTATTGCTTCTCCTTGCCCTCGTTCTTCTGCACCTACGCCTGGATATGCACCTTTGGTGTCTATAAATGTGATAATTGGTCTTTTAAATTTATCTGCTTGTTTCATAAATCTTACAGCTTTTCTATAACTTTCAGGATTTGGCATTCCAAAATTTCTTTCTATATTTTCCTTTGTATTTCTTCCTTTTTGTTCTGCAATTACTGTAAAATATATATCTTCTATTTTTGCAAGACCACATACAATTGATTTATCATCTTTAAAATTTCTGTCTCCGTGTAATTCTATAAACTCATCGAATATTTTTTCTACATATTCCAATGATGTTTTTCTTTTGGGATTTCTGGCAATTTCGACTCTTTCCCACGCAGTTATTTTTTTGTTATTATCCATTTATTTCACCGCCTTATGATATTTAATTAGGGTGCTAATTGTTGTTTTCATATCTTTTCTTTCAACTATCTTATCTATAAAACCGTGTTCAAGTAAAAATTCTGCCGTTTGAAAACCATCTGGCAAATTTTCTCCTATCGTTTGTTCAATAACTCTCTTTCCTGCAAAGCCTATCATACTGTGTGGTTCAGCTAGTATAATGTCTCCGAGACTTGCAAATGAAGCAGTAACACCACCATATGTTGGATCTGTTAAAACTGATATGTATAAAATTCCTGCATCATCTAATTTTGTTAATGCTGATGTAGTCTTTGCCATTTGCATTAAAGAAATTATACCCTCTTGCATTCTTGCTCCACCTGATGTCGAAAATATTATAAGTGGATATCTAAGTTTTATTGCTTGTTCAATGCTATACGTTATTTTTTCTCCAACAACAGCTCCCATACTTCCCATTAAAAAGCCACTATCCATAACACATATTACAGCATCTTCGCCATTTATTTTGCCGTGTTCCACAGGCAACTGCTTCTTCAAGTCCAGTTTTTTCTTTTAATGTATTTAGCTTTTTTTCATATTCTTCTAAGCCGAGTGGATTTGAAGTTTCTATATTAAGCTCAAATCTTTTATACGTCCCATCATCTATTATAAGTTTTAATCTTCTATCTATATGCATTCTAAAATAATGTCCACAATTAGGACAAATGCTTAAATTTTCTTTTACTGTTTCTTTGTATAATATCTCTTTGCAATTGTCACACTTTATCCATTTTCCAATCGGTATATCTATACTACTTTTTTTATTGATAATATTTTTACTCTCTCTTTTCATTATTTTATCAACTATCATTTCAAAATCTCCTTACTTATAAATGAAGTATCGTAGTTTCCTCTAATAAAGTTTGGATTTTTAATAATATCAAAAAGAAAATTTCTATTTGTGTCAATGCCGTCTATAACAAGCTCTTCAAGAGCTCTTTTCATCTTACTTATTGCCTCGTTTCTATTCGTGCCATATGAAATTATCTTTGCAAGCATTGAGTCATAATTGCTTGGCACAGTGTAGCCGTTATATATTGCCGTGTCAATTCTTATTCCGTTGCCACCTGGAAAATTTACTTCGTTTATCCTTCCTGGTGATGGCATAAAATTTTTGTTAGGATTTTCTGCATTTATTCTACATTCTATTGCGTGCCCTTTAAATTCAATATCTTTTTGCTTAAATTTTAATTCTTCTCCTGCTGCAATTCTTATTTGCTCCTTAACTAAATCAATGCCAGTTCTCATTTCAGTTATAGGATGTTCCACCTGAATTCGTGTGTTCATCTCCATAAAGTAAAAATTCTTATCACTATCCACCAAAAATTCAACAGTTCCACAACTTGTATATCCAGCAAGCTTTGCTATCTTAACAGCTATATTTCCCATCTTATTTCTAAGCTTTTCATCTATAACAGGCGACGGCGTTTCTTCAATAACTTTTTGATGATTTCTTTGAATTGTGCAGTCTCTTTCGCCTAAATGAACAACATTTCCGTGTTCATCAGCTAATATTTGTATTTCTATATGTCTAGGCTCTTTTATATATTTTTCAATATATATGTCATCATCACTGAAAGCATTTTTCGATTCTTGCTTTACCAAATTATAATTCATTTCTAATTCTTCAAAAGAATTTACAACTCTTATACCTTTTCCGCCACCACCAGCAGATGCCTTTAACATTACTGGATAGCCTATTTTCTCGCAAATTAAAATTGCTTCTTTTAAATCTTTAACACTGCCATTAGAACCTGGAATTACTGGTATTCCCTCTTTTCTCATCATTTCTTTACTGTTTGATTTGTTGCCAAGCATATCTATAACTTCTGATTTAGGACCTATAAATTTTATATTAGACTCCTCACATATTTTTGCAAACTGTGAATTTTCAGATAAAAAGCCAAAGCCTGGATGTACGCTATCTGCTTTTGTTATATTAGCTGCTTCTATTATATTTTTTACATTCAAATAACTTTGCTTTGAATTTGCTGGGCCTATGCAAATTGCCTCATCAGCAAGTTTTGTGTGCAACGCATCCCTATCTACTTCTGAATAAACAGCAACAGTTTTAATATTCATTTCCTTACATGCTCTAATTATTCTGACAGCTATTTCTCCACGGTTTGCAATCAATATTTTATTCAATACAATTCACACCTTTCTAAGTTAAACTACTGCAAATGTAAATTCTCCTCTTGCTGCAACTTTTCCATCAACAGTCGCAATTCCTTCTCCGACTCCAATTGGTCCTTTTCTTTTTATTATCTTAACTTCTAATTTTATTCTATCTCCCGGCACAACCATTTTTTTAAATTTCATTTTATCAATTCCACCAAACAAAGCATTTTTCCCTTTGTTTTCATCCATTGACAATATTGCAACTGCACCCGTTTGTGCTAGTGACTCAGCAATTAAAACACCTGGCATTATTGGATTACCTGGAAAATGGCCTTTAAAATACCATTCACTTTCGTCAACATTTTTATATGCAACTGCTTCTTCACCAGGCACGTAACTTTCAACTTCATCTATCATCAAAAAGGGTTCTCTTTGTGGAATTATATTTTTAATCTCTTCTTTATTTAACATTTTTTCTTTATGCAATGGCAGTATATACCATTATACAAGCTCCTTTCTTCTAATTTTTATGTTACAAATTTATACATACTTTATAAATTAGCACCGTTATTATTGAATAATAAATAACTCTGTTCCATATTCTACTGGTGTTCCGTCTTTTACTAAAATTTCAACTATCTTTCCGTCAAAATCTGATTCAATTTCATTCATCAATTTCATAGCTTCAACTATGCAAAGCACATCACCTTTTTTTATATTCTTTCCAACTTCAACATATGGCACAGACGTTGGGGATGGCTTAATATAAAAAGTTCCAACCATTGGAGATTTTACGATATTTCCACTTTTCTTATCTTCATTTTTAGATATATTTTCTTCTTTTCTCTCAACTTTCTTTAATGTTTCAACATCTACATCATCTTTCTTAACAATAACTTTTTCTTCTTTCTTCAAACTAATTTTAGTTCCGTCAGGAAAAGCTATTTCTAAACTAGAAAGTTTTGACTCGCCCATATCGTCCATTATTTTCTTTATTTGTTCATATTCCATATATTAAGCCTCCTCCCATTTTTTCATTAAAATACTTCCATTGTGTCCTCCAAAACCTAATGAATTTGACATTACAATATTTAGTTTTGCCTTTCTTGGCTCGTTTGGAACGACATCCAAATCACACTCTTCATCTTTTTCTTTATAATTTATCGTAGGTGGAACTAATTGACTTTCTAATGCCTTTACGCAGATTATAGCTTCCACACCGCCAGCAGCTCCTAATAAATGACCTGTGTTTCCCTTTGTTGAACTAACCATAACTTTTTTTGAATGTTCTCCAAAAGCTGTTTTTATAGCTAACGTTTCAGTTAAATCATTTAAATGTGTAGAAGTTCCGTGTGCATTTATGTAATCAACATCACTAGGCTTTATGCCAGCACTAGTTAGTGCCCTAATCATTGCCTTTGCACCACACTCACCGTCAGGGCAAGGAGATGTAATATGATAAGCATCAGTAGTTGCACCAAAGCCAATAAGTTCTGCAAATATTTTTGCACCTCTTTTTTTAGCATGTTCAAGCTCTTCCAGAACTAAAATACCTGCTCCCTCGCCCATTACAAAACCATTTCTTTCTTTATCAAAAGGTATGCTTGCTCTATTTTTATCTGTGCTACTAGATAGTGCTTTCATATTTTCAAATCCCGCCATACCAACTGAACAAATTGCACTTTCTGTTCCGCCTGCTAAAATAACATCTTCTTCGCCTAACTTAATAGTTTTGTATGCTTCGCCAATTGCGTGGGTGGCAGAAGCACAAGCAGTTAGGATACTAATCGACTCTCCCTTAAATCCAAATTCAATTGCGACATTACCAGCTGGCATATTCGCTATTCCCATAGGAATAAAAAGCGGTGAAACCCTTCTATTGCCTTTTGTCAAATTTATTTCACACTGTTCTTGTATTGTTCCTAGTCCAGCTATTCCAGAACTTATAAAAATTCCAACTCTATCAAAATCTGTGTTTTCTTTCGTTATGTTTGCAGAATTAACAGCTTCCCTCGCAGCAATTAAAGCAAATTGAGAAGACCTATCTAATCTTTTTGCCTGCTTAGCATCAAAATAATCTTCTGCGTTGTAATTTTTTATTTCTGCATCTAACTTTGTTCTAAAATTAGTAGCATCAAAAAGTGTAATCTCATCAATTCCACACACTTTATTTTCTATGCCTTTCCAAGTTTCGTCAACATTTTTTCCAATAGGAGTAATTGCTCCTAAGCCAGTAATAACAACTCTTCTATCCAAATCAAACACCTCTTTACATTAACATTCCACCATCAATATTTATAACCTGTCCTGTTATATATGAACTATCTTCTGAGGCCAAAAACTTAACAACATTTGCAACATCTTGTGGTGTTCCCATTCTTTTCAATGGTATTGTTTTACTAATTTCTTCTTTCACTTCATCTTTTAAAACATCTGTCATTCTTGTGGCTATAAAACCAGGTGCAACAGCATTCACTAATATATTTCTGCTTCCAACTTCTTTTGCTAAACTTTTTGTAAAGCCAATAATTCCAGCCTTTGAAGCCGAATAATTTGTTTGACCTGCATTTCCACTTATTCCAACAACAGAAGATAAGTTAATTATTCTGCCATCTCTTTGTTTCATCATATATGGAACTACATTCTTAGTAACATTAAATGTTCCAACTAAATTCACATCTATAACACTTTCAAAATCCTCTCTCTTCATTCTCATAATTAACATATCCTTAGTTATTCCAGCATTGTTAACTAAAACATCTATCCTACCAAATTCATTTACAACTTCTTTCACCATATTTTCAGAATCATCAAATTTAGAAACATCTCCACATACGGTAATGCACTTAACACCAGCTTTTTCTACTTCTTTTTTAGTATTTTCTACTTCATCGTTCAATGTTATATAATTTACGGCAATATCATACCCCTCTTTTGCAAGTGTTACTGCAATCTGTCTGCCAATACCTCGTGTGCCACCAGTTATAAGAGCAACTTTACTCATTTTTATTTACCTCCTTAACAACACTTTTCAATGTTTCAACGTTGTTTATATTCATAATCTTAATCTCGGTTTCAAACTTCATTCTCTTAACAAAACCACTCAAAGCCTTGCCAGCACCTATCTCTATAAAAGTATCTATCCCACTTCTATACATAGTTTTTAAACAATCAGAAAAATGTACAGGGCTCATAATATGCTTAGATAAAACATCTACAACATCATCGTTTTTAGAATAAAAACTTCCATCAAGATTTTTTACAACTCCACTATTTTTTATGTTTATCTTACTATTCTCTAAAACTTTTCTAAAGATAACAGAGCAAAGTTCCATCTTACTGGTGTGAAAAGGTCCTTCTGTTTTTAGAACACTTACCTTTTTAGCTCCAAACTCTTTTGCAAGTGCACTTGCTTTATCAACACTTTCCTCGTACCCAGAAATCACAACTTGCCCAACCGTATTAAAATTAACTGGAACAACAAACCCCTCTGTTACACTCTCACAAACCTTTTTTACCGTATCGTCATCAAGTCCAAGAATTGCAGCCATCTTCCAATCGCCATCTGGAACAAAAGTATGCATTATTTTTCCTCTCTCCTTAACTATTTTAATTCCAGTTTCAAAATCAAAAACGCCATCTTCAATTAAAGCTGTATATTCTCCAAGGCTCAAACCTGCCATAGCATCAGCTTTTATTTTATTTTTATGTAACAAACTTAAAACGGCCAAGCTCTCTGTAAGAACAGCAAGTTGTGTGTTTTGAGTTTCATTCAAAATATTTTCAGGTCCCTCAAAAGAAATTTTCTTTATATCAATACCAGTAATCTTTTCAACTTCATCATACACACGTCTTACTTCTTCATATTCATTATACAAATCTGCACCCATTCCAACCACTTGTGCACCTTGACCAGGAAATAAAAAACCTATTTTCATATTTCAACTCTCTCCTTAATAATTTGTTCAAAACTATTGCAAAAATTTGATACTACATATTCTCTATCAATAGCAATTCCAGTCTCTTTTTTTATAGAAGTTGCGATACCCTCAATATCCTTTGTAAAGCACATTTTAGAAGTGTTTATTCCAATACCAATAACTAGATACTTTACCTTATTTAAACTAGTTCTGCTCTCCGTCAAAATTCCACCAATTTTTTTGCCATTTATCATCAGATCATTAGGAGACTTGATATCAATACGCAAATTATATTTATTTAATATAATATTAGTTAAACATTCCGCAACATCCATAGTTAGTCCACTAATCTTATTCAAATTACAATTCATTTCTAAATAAAACGAAAATGCAATGTTATCTTTCTCATCTGTATGCCAGACTCTACCATGAGTTCCAACAGCTGATGTTTGAATATCTGCCATTACCAAAGTTCCATTTCTAATAGTATTATTTTCAATTAGTCTCCAAACTTCTTTTTGAGTGGAATCAATAATTTCATAATATACAAAATTTCTGCCCAACACATTAGTTTTCAAACTTATTAATTTCATCTAAATTAGCCTGCCTTTTAATCTTATTTGTTGTAGTTTTTAATAACGGTTTCTTAGTTACAATTAGTCCCCTAATTGACTTATACTTCGGCATAATTTTATTTATTTCTTTTATCTTTTCACTAAAAATTTTAAAAAGTTCTTTCTCATTAACAGTGTTATAAAGCTTGTTTACAGCATCTTCATCATAAACAACTTTCACAAAAATCTTAATATTTTCCTTATCATCTGTTTGCTGTTTTCCAAAAACAAAAGACTCACTAACACCATCAATTTTATTAACTAGAGCTTCCATCTCTTCAGGAAAAATATTCTTACCATTCTTCAACACTATTACACTCTTCTTCCTACCACAAATAAATATATACCCTTCTTCATCAATTCGTGCCAAGTCACCAGTGTAAAACCATTCACCTCTGAAAGCCGCACTCGTTGCCTCTTCATCTCCATAATATCCCAACGCAACATTAGGGCCTTTCACAACTAACTCACCAATTCCATCAGCATTCACATTATCCAGTTTAACAACATCACTAGGAACAGCCTTACCAATAGAACCAACTTTATGCTCTAAATTCGTTCCAACAGCAACAACTGGTGAAGTCTCTGTAAGACCATAACCTTGAACCAAATTCAAACCAAGTAATCTATACTTTTCTTCAATCTTAGCATCTAATGCAGCAGCACCAGAAATAAATAACTTAATATTTCCACCAAGCATATTATGAATTTCACTAAACACTTTCTTTCTATCTTCCATAGAAGCATCTCTTAGTTTCTCTTCATTCTCTAATATCAAATCTAACTTACCTTGCTTCTCCAACTGCTTTCTAATCATTCCAAAAATTCTCTCATAAATTCCAGGAACACAAGCCATAATAGAAACGTGATATTCTTTCAAATTATCCACCAAATGCCTTATGCCATCACAAAAAACAGTCGATGCGCCTTTATATAAAGAAAACAAAAATCCAACTGTACACTCAAAAACATGATGCACAGGTAAAATAGAAAGAAACACATCATCAGAATTAACATCCAATATACTACCAATATCCATCAAATTAGAAGCTATATTCCTATGAGAAAGAGCAACAACTTTCGAACTTGAAGTAGTGCCCGAAGTAAAAAGCATAATACTCATTTTCTCATTATCTATGTTAGCATCAATAAAACTTCTGTCGCCATTCTCAACAAGTGCTTTACCACGTTCAACAAGGCTAAGCTGAGAAAAAACATCCTTACTATTTTGAACAGCATCCATAGAAATCAAAAACTTCAACTTATTATCCGACTTCTTACTTATCTGTTTCAAAACATTCTCATACTTTTCAGAATAAAAAATCGCCTCAACCTCAGACCTCTTAATCAAAGACTCAAGCTCATTTTCAGGCAAAGCCTTATCCAGAGGAACAACAACACCAGTGCCACAAACAACAGCCAAATATGCTAATTCCCATTCATATCTGTTCTCACCAATAACAGCAATACGCTTATCTTTAAGACCTAATTCATCTATAAGAGCAGTACCAAGATAATTCACATTATCTCTAACTTGTCTATGAGTTATCGTCACGTAACTTCTATTATCTATATCATTTTCACTATATCCATCATCTTTGTTTCTAATCTTATATGCAATCTTATCTGAATAAATATCCTTAGTTTTATTCAACATATCTTTCAAATTTTTAATTTCAATTGTATCAAAAAGTTTCTTACTCATCAGTTCATCCTTTCCATGTCAAATTTCAACTTAGACTTATATCACATTTCAAATAATAAGTCTTTATACTGAGAGGTCAGTATAATGTAATATTGCATATTTGAAAAAATAAAAAAAAGAACGAACTCCTAACACAAGAATTCATTCTTAAAAATAATATGGACTTTGATATTAAACCTAACTCAAAACTTACCACATTTTTACTAACGCAACAACTCCAAATATTTATTTAACATTTCAATTTCTAACGCAGTAACTAACTTAACAAAATCACTGTAATTACCACTTGTATGAGCCTTGTCTAACGCTTCATAATACTTTAATCTGGACTCTTTCTTAATAATCACAGGCAAATATCCACTATTCATTAAATCCAAATTCATAAGCAACCTAGATGTTCTACCATTTCCATCTACGAAAGGATGTATTTTAACAAGTTCTCCATGCAATAAAGCAGCTTTAATTATTGGATGATATCTATCCCATGTATTGTAATTAACAATAAGTTTTTCCATTAGTTCCGGTAGTTTCAAATAATCTGGTGGTATATGAGTTGCTCCTTTAATAGTAACATTTTCTCTCCTATATCTACCTGCATTTTCATCATCAATACCTTTTAAAACCAATTTATGAATACTTTTTATATTCCATTCAGTAATCGGATTTTTATCTTTAACCAAGTCATCCAAAAACAAAATTGCTTGCTCATGATTTATAGCTTCAAAATGCTCTTTAATTGATTTTCCACCAACTGTAATTCCTTCCAAAACTACTTGCGTTTCTCTTAAAGTTAAAGTATTACCTTCAATACCATTACTATTATAGGTCCACTCTAAATTTATAGATTCCTTTAAAGACTTCAAAGTCTTTTTAGGTATAGGTCTTTTACTATCTAATTTCCTTTTCAAACCATCTACTTCATCAAAATAATTATCATCTAAATTAACAATAAAATTATCCTCATCGGGCTTAATAACTCTCTTATCAACGGGTTTATCAGCATCAATTGGAATATTCCAACTATTTCCCACTTTAACAGCACCCTCAATTCTATCATCTTGCAATAATTGTCTTATTCTTCTCTCGCTGATATTCCATTTCTTTTCAGCCTCCTTAGTAGTCATATATTCCATAATCACACCACCAATCCGAATTCTTTTACCAAATTGTTAAACATTTCTCTGCCATACTTTTCTAAAAATTTTAATATTACAATTTTCTTATACAGCTCTAACTTTTCGTTTTTCTCAATTCAGTAAAAGTCATAAACTCACTTCTGATTAGATTATACCAAATTCGGTAGTATTTGTCAACATTTTTATTCCGAGCTTGGTATAATTGGTATAATATAACTTTTATTATTTAATATTCCAAGCTGTTGATGCAGAAGAACCATCAGTTGAACTGTTATTCACATTTAATCGTCTAGCAGATAGTATTATTATTGGATGAAAACCAAAGGTTGGCACATCAAAAGCTCCAGTTGAGTGATAAGAACTAATAGAACATATATTTGTTGTATTTGCTGCAAAAATCCCATAATAAACACGTTCACTTCCCGGCGAAGGCTGAACATACATTGTTGCCAACCAGCTTCCATTTTTATCATTTCCGCCAATTATATTTCCTACAATTGCATTAAATTCGCTTGGATCATATTTATAATATGTCCTTTTAATTAATATTGGCTCATTTTTTGACGTCAATTCTATATAATCTGCCTCACTTGTTGATTGATGTGTTACACCGTTTTTGTCATCCCAGTTATAAAATCTTGGATATTCTGTTGATGGTGAACAATATGACGTGTGCCTCATAGCTATGTATCTGTGCTCTCCAATAATAACATCTTTTAAATTGTCATTTGTTGTGTTAGCAGAATACAAAGCATATCTTAAAAGTTCATTTTCTTTTGGTGGGATATATCCACAAGCTTTATTCAAATCCTCTACTGTCATGCTTCTTGCTATTGTCCCTATTTTTTCATTCGAATACAACTTTTCACATAGCTTATTTAATTCATCCACTCCATAAAAATAAGCCCTTGCACCTTTCAAAGTCAACTTATTCACATATCCATCTGTCGTTAGCGTTACTTTTCCTGTTTCACTATCAATACTCAAAATTCTCCATTTTGCCGTTGTATCGGTTGACAAGACTTCTTTCGTATAACCGGTTTTGCTTGGATCAGTTTCAATATTCTGTACTGCTGTTGGTACATAATTAACATAGTCACCAACTTTTATTTTACTTGTTATCTCTTCAAACTCTTTCTTAGACAAACCATCATCTAAAAGTTCTCTATTTTCAAGTTTACTATTTCCATCTATTTGTAACTTAAACGTTGTGCTAGCAACTGTTATATCAATATCTCCTGAACTAGAAACAAGCGAACTATCTACAAACTCTTTATCTCTTATGTTATATGCATTCTCGCTTGGAAATGGTGGCCAGATAAATACCTTGCCATTCTTAGTTACAGCATACTTAACCTCAACATTAGTTTCATTTGGAGTATTTACTCTCATAACTGGTAACTTAATACCAATATTTGCTGTTTTCTCAATTATTGTATAATCAGGAGTTCTACTTTCAACAACAAAATCTTCATCTGTTTTGCCACCCTTAGCCACATAATTAAATGCTTGACCATCGGTAATTTGAGAACCTTTCGCAAGCATTGTGCCTTTAACCTCTATCATCTTTTCATTTATAGCTTGTTCAACTTCACTAATATTAGAAACAAACTTAGAATAATTCGCCTTTCCGATAGTACTTGTAGAACTATTAAATGCAATAGCTGCTAAAATAACTATAACTATAATTGTAATAACCAACGCAATAAGCGAAATGCCTCGCTCACCATTTCTCACTTCAAAACTTTTCATACGTAAATCAACCTCTCTTCATTTTAATTTTTATACACTTAGCACTAACTTAAACAAAACTTACTTAAACCTAGTCACTATGTCCAAAGGAGTAAGAGTACATAGAATAAATTTTTTCGGCTCGGTATGGGTAGGTAGGAGAAAAAATTTTTCTATTACTTTTACGACGCTACTATGCCCAACTAAACTTAAACTGCTACTTTTTACAGTTAAACCACATACTAAACCCACGAAAATATAAATATAGTTTGAGTCGCCAAAAAGACTAACCAAAACCCAGCCACCTAATTCAAGTCTTATATCAGACTCAAATTAAGCAGCAAAGTTTCAGTTAGTCTCCTAACTATCTTCACTATAATTTATAAAATCCAAAACAAAGCAACAAACACTTGCAACTATTCCAACGCAAACATCATTCACACAAAACGCACTTTCATAAGAAAATGCTACCGTATTTCTTTTATTTAAAAATTGGCTTGTGTGTGTGTGTGTGTGTGTACAGCCTCAACGGTTTCAAGTGCTTTGTTCATTTTACATTTTCTCCTCTTCCTTAGTTTTTATGTATTTATTTTACCATACCGCCTAAAAATTTCAACTATCAATTTACTTCAAAACTCATTCTTAACTATCAATACTTCTTGCTAATAGACTTCGTTACCATATCTGCAAATCCTTGATACACCCTGTCCATATCAACTTCTCGGTTTAACTTCAAGCGATATATAAGACTTGAACAAGTAACGCCAAAAATGCCTGATGCAATCGCCTCAACATCTCCATCATAAAATTCCCCGTTGTCTATTCCCTCTTGCACAATTTTTTTTACAATTTCAATATATTCAAACACGGCTTGCTTGCATTTTTTATTTTTATCGTCTTCTCCCCATATCTGTGACAAAACTACATTTAAAAAATCTTCATATTTAACAATAACTTTTATTTCAATTAAAATAACGGCTTTTATTTTTTCTAATGCTGTTTCACAGTCTTTTGTTTTTATTTCAATACTTTTTCTCAAAAGTTCCATTCCATCGTTAAGAAGCATATCAAATATATCTTCTTTTTTAGGAAAGTGGTAATACAGTGAGCCTTTTGCTACACCTGCAATTGCCGTTATATCTTCTACACTTGCGTTATCGTATCCTCTTTCTGAAAATAATTTTATTGCTGTATTAAAAATTCTTCTCTTGGTTTTGTTCATACATTTGTTTCCTTTCGTATCACTTATATCAAGTAAAATAGCATTATAAGAATAAAATTTTATTGTACCTTTTATCTTAATAATGCTACTTTAATAAATTTCTATATCTTGGTACTATAAAGTTAGGAGCTTGATTATTCTACATTTATCAATTCGTATTCTCTTGTTCCAAATCCAAGTTTGCTTGCTGTTTCAATTGTGTGTACACCATTTTGTCTTTCAACTCTTTCAATAAAGTGGTCTTTACCTGGATCATTTGAATTATATACTAAATCTATGCAAGCTTGGTCTATTGCTATTGGATCTAAACTTGCTAGTATTCCAATATCTTTCATACAAGGATCTTCTGCAACAGCACAGCAGTCACAGTCAACAGACATATTACACATTACATTTATATAAGCAATTCTTCCTTTAAACATATTGTGAACTGATGAAGCTGCATCTGCCATTGACTCTAAGAATTTATTTTGTTCTGCTATGTTGTCCCATAATTTTTCTTGTTCTTTTATAACACCTGCTGAATGTATCCAAGACTTTCCTGCTGATGAAGCACAACCAATTGAAAGTTGTTTTAAGGCTCCACCATATCCACCCATTGGATGACCTTTAAAGTGTGATAAAACAAGCATTGAATCATATTTTTCAATATCTTTTCCTAAATAATTTTTCTTAATTACTTTTCCGTTTGGAATATCTATTTCAATGTCTTCTGCTGCATCCATAATGTCTACATCGAAATATTTGCTCCAACCGTGCTCTTTCATAAGCTCAACGTGCTTCTCTGTTGTATTTCTAGCTCCGCCATATGCCGTGTTACACTCAACAACTGTTCCATTTACTCTATCTATTATTGGTTTAACGAACTCCGGTCTTAAATAATTTTGATTTCCTCTTTCACCTGAATGCAACTTTACAGCTACTTTTCCTGGCAATTCAACACCTAGTTTCTCATACATTCTAACTATGTTTTCAGGTGTTATTTCTTTTATAAAATATACTTTTGCTTTTTCCACTTTCATCGTTCCCTTCAATTATTTTTTTCTAGTTAGTTTTTCAACTCATTATCTACGGGTATATTATATCACAATAATAAAATTTTACTAGAAAAACACAATTATTTTACATTAGCTATTTTCAATATGTTTTCAGCTGTTTTTTCAACACCATATTTGTCCACATTAAGTAATAAGTCATAATTTTTAAAATCTCGCCACTCTCTGCCAGTATAGAATTTATAGTGTTTTGATCTATCTTTGTTTATTTTATTTATTTCTTTCAAAGCGTCTTCTTCTTTCAAGTCATAATACTTAACTGCTCTATCCTTTTTTGATTCTGTATCACTATACAAAAATACTTTTAATGTATTATTATTATTTTTTAAAATATAATCTGCACATCTTCCAACCACCACGCAAGATGATTTCTTTGCTAATTCTTCAATTACTTTTTGCTCTGCAATAAATAATCTATCATCATTATTATTGACATAACTTGCTGATTTCTTTCTTTGGTCTATTTTCTCTATGTACATCTCTGAAAGACCCGATTGCTTAGCTGATAAAGAAATAATTTCTTTGTCATAGAATGGTACACCTAATTTTTGTGCAACTAATTTTCCAACAAATCTTCCACCAGAACCATACTCCCTAGATATTGTAATAACTATATGTTTTCCGTTATATTTCATCAGTGGCTCTTCATCTTTTTCACCTATATTGGTCTCTTTAACGCCTAATTTCTTGTACTCAGATTTTAATATAAATATCGTTATTATAAAGCATAAAATATCTGCTATACATCCTGCATACAAAACGCCATAAATTCCTTTTCCAAAAGCAAATGCCAATATTAAAGCTATTGGTATCAACAATATTATTTGTCTTATGAAAGTAACCGCAGTAGATTTTACAACATTACCTAATGACTGAATTACTATACTTGTTGTCATTTCTAGCGCATTTAGTGCTATAACTAATAAGAAACTTCTACACATTAAAGTTGCGAACTCCATAAATAGCTCATATGATGCATCCGTATTTGAAATAAATATTCCTGCTAATTGTCTTGGAAATAGCACAAATATAATATTAAAAATTATTCCTACAATAAAGTTTATGATTAAAACTTTCTTTATTGTTTCCTTAACTCTAATTTCATTTCCGGCACCATAGTTAAATCCAATTATAGGCTGTGCTCCTATTGATATTCCTAAAACTGTTGAAATATATAAACTGTTTATCTTAGATATAACGCCATAAACAGATAACGGTATGTCTGCTCCAAATTTTGTAGAAGCTCCAAGCTTTGTCATTATATTATTCATAAAAATGAATAATACTAGTATTGTAGCTTGTGTTATAAATGACGACAAACCAAGTGACAATATTCTGAATGTGTTTTTATCTAATTTAAAATCTTCCTTCGTTAATTTAACTGACTTAACTTTTCCAAGATATGCGACAGCAATTATAAATGAAATCACTTGACCTATAACAGTTGCAATAGCTCCACCTTTTACGCCCATATTAAATGTAAAAATAAATATTGGGTCTAATATTATATTTATAATTGCTCCTATAACAAGCATAACCATAGAATATTTAGGAGATCCATCTGCTCTAATGATGTTAGAAAGTGATGAATAAATAAGCATAAATGGTGCTCCTATTATAATAATTCTTCCATAATCAATTGCATATTGATAAACACTTTCTGTACAGCCAAATAAGTATACTAACTGTGGTAGAAATATGTATGCAATTACACTTACTACAACTGAAATAACCATTGACAAACTAACGGCTTGTCCAATACTCTTAGCTGCGGATTTTTTGTCATTTTCTCCAAGTTTAAGTGATAAATTTGCTGCTGCACCATTTCCGATCAAACCTGCAATAGCATTAAAAATTATTACTAATGGGAAAATAACATTTGTAGCTGCGTTTCCAAGTGTTCCAACACCTTTGCCAATGAATATTTGATCAACAATATTATAGATTGAGTTTATAAGCATACTTATAACACAAGGTACTGCAAAAGCTAATAACAATTTGCTAATTTTTTCTTTACCTAAATCTAATTCTTTCATATTACCCCTCTTTTTTATAAATTTAAGACATAAAAATAGTTTTAAAGCAATGAAATAGTATCGATTTCATATACTTTAAAACATCTTTTGACTTTTGCTAACCAATTGTAGCACAAAATATTTTTTTATGTAAGTTTTTTTATTAAAAATTATATTAGATAAGACATCTATTTTCTATTCATACTTGTATAAAAGTACTGATTTTTACACATTTTCAATGCACAACTTTTTAAATAACTTATAAAGCGTTTAATAAAAAACTATAAAACCGAATTGGAGTTATTACTATTTAGCTTTATACAAAAAGCATTCTTTATCATGAGAATATATAATTCCTATTGCTTGTAAATATGAATATATAATAGTGCTTCCAACAAATTTCATTCCTCGTTTTTTCAAATTTTTAGATATATCATCAGATAATTCGTTTGTTGTTTTATCTATTTCATAAATAATTTCATCGTTTGTAAACTTCTTTAAATAATTATGAAATGTCCCGTATTCGTTTTGTATCAACTTGAAAATTCGACTATTATTCACTGCTGCATTTATTTTAAGTTTATTTCTAATAATCTTTTCATTACTTAAAAGCTCTTGAATTTTCTCCTCTTTGTAGTTGCATATTTTTTCTATATCAAAGTTATCAAAAGCAATTCTAAAATCGTCCCTTTTATTTAATACACACTCCCAAGATAAACCTGCTTGAAAGCTTTCAAGTAACAACATTTCAAATAAATACTCATCATCAAAATTCGGCTTGCACCATTCATTATCGTGATAATCTATATATTTAGGATTATTCAAATTGCACCATTTACATCTATTCATAAAGCCGTACCTTTCTTTGGAATAAAGAATTTACTCATATCATTTTTTTCGAGTTTCAACAATGCCACTTTATTTTTTATTCCACCGCTATATCCTGTTAAACTTCCATTTGTGCCAACAACTCTGTGGCAAGGAACAATAATACAAATTGGGTTCCAGCCCACAGCACCGCCAACTGCCTGAGCTGACATCTTTTCAATTCCTCGCTTATTAGCAATCATTTGGGCTATATCATTGTAAGTTAAAGTTTTACCATATTTTATAGAGTTCATTATATCAATTACTTCTTGTCTAAATGGAGTTGAGTTATTTATCTTATATTGGGGTATAAAATTAGGTATTTGACCACTAAAATAAATATCTAGCCATTTCTTTGTCTCTTTAAAAATTTCTAATTCTTTTTCTTCACAATTTACTACTTGCTTTGAAGTATCTCTTGAATTTTCAAACCATAATCCAGTTAAATATTCTCCGTCACTGTTCATAATCACATCTGAAAACTTTTCTGGAGTTTTATATGCATATTTATAAATCATTGTATCATTCCAATCCTTATTCTTTATCAATTTCTTAATTATATATTAAAATCTGCCTAAATACAATAATATAAAAAATAGGATTCGAATCAATGTTGTAGGTTAATCAATCATTTGTCACAAAATATTTAAAAATATATATTTTGAGTACCAAGCATGTCTTATGCTGATT
>CAKPAA010000021.1 GCA_934132775.1 uncultured Clostridia bacterium
CGAACGGTATGCCGGAATTGTGGTGTGAGAGGTCGGAACTTTGAGAATAAAAAGCAAAGTTCCTCCTACTCGATTGTTTTTTATTTATGAAACACTTCATTCTGTGCTATCACTACTATAAAAAACAGTGATATACATAAAATCTACTACTTTTTTTACAAAAGAAAGACTAAAAAGAAAAAATCTCTCGCATAAATTTTAAAGTTTTTGCACAATTGAAAGATAGAAAAAAATTCATACATAACAAAACTAAGAATTTTGTTATTTCCTCATTATATAGAAAATTATACAGAAAAAGCCCCCTATTTCTAGGAAGCTAAAATGGAGATTTTTATCCACTATTAGTAGTGGAAAGGATCGTTTCTATCAAGCCTCACCTCATTAGGCAACGCCCTCAAGCGAGCAACCTCTTTGGGCGAGAGGTACGACAAATCGTCGTATTCCTCACTTTCCGAAACTCTCCGCACCATTTTGCAAAGAGTATTTCCCTGCTGCCGCACAGTGCGATTCAGCAGGCGCCACATTTTCTGCTTGTAGTACCGAGAATCAGGAGGCACAAACTTCCGGTCAAGCAGAGGATCGGTAGTAGTGAGCTCTGCGTAACCCAACATCTTGAGTGCGATTCTATGATCGCGCTCAAGATGACGCCTGTCGCACTTACGCTTTTGAGAACGCGACTTACGTCGCTGGTATTTGCAGAACGTCAAACGTTCGCCATTCCGCACAGGCACATCAAATTCCTGCTCCTCGTCCATTTCATCGCGCTTGGCGATAAAATCCAGACTCCTGATGGAACGAAGAGAGAAACACTTCCGATCACTCTCGCGCGAAAGATAGGTTTCAAACCCATCCACATCGTTCGAGAAGCGCTCGAACGACTTAAGCGACACGATATCGGAATCCCAACCCTTAGACTTTGCCTCTTCTTCCGTCATAACCTTAATGATGCACATAATTCGTCCTCCTTTTATTTACCCAAATAATGGGTAAACGTCTAATAAATTATTTTTGAGACCGTTTTTATTATACCTCATATTCAACATTATGTCAACGCATTACGGAATTTTATAAAGCCATAATAACGGCAATTAAATAATAACATTTTATTTCTATATTTTTTTACAACTTCACTTTTCTTATGATATACTTTTTATTGTAACTATAAGCAAATAATTTTTATATTGAAAGGACGAATTATTATATGAAAAATGAAAAATCTTGTGGCTGCATAATCATCGATAATGGGAAGGTCTTACTTGTTAAACAAACTGCTGGACATTGGGGATTTCCTAAGGGACACGTTGAAACAAATGAAACTGAAATTGAAACTGCTATTAGAGAGACAAAAGAAGAAACTAATCTTTCTGTTGAGATAGTTAGTAATGCTAGATATACAATGGAATATGTTATTGATGAAGATATTCATAAAGAAGTGGTTTATTTCATTGCAAAGGAAACAACCAATAATGTAATTGCTCAAGAAAGTGAAATTAGTGATATTAAATGGTTTTCTTTTAAAGAAGCTTTGGAAACAATAAGTTTCGATAATGCCAAAGCATTATTGAAAAAAGTGTTATCTGATTTAAAATTACTATAAATAAAAAAGACTTATTGACTTAAATTAAAAAGTTGATAATATATGTTTCATTAAATAAAATTTTTAGGGAGATTATTAAAATGTTATTAAGAAATTTTTTTGGTCATTTGACTACTGTTTTACAACATAAATGGCACGTTTTTAAGTTATGTTGCAGAGTTGGACTTGTTTGGCAAGGAATTATTCACGACATTTCTAAATTTTCATACACTGAATTTAGTGAGGGCGTTAAGTATTATCAGGGATATAGAAGTCCCATTAAAGCTTGCAAAGATGAAAATGGATATTCAAGAGCTTGGCTTCATCATAAAGGAAGAAATAAACATCATTATCAATACTGGTACGACTATCAGACTAAAATTTCTACTCCAATAATTCCTTACAAATATGTGGCTGAAATGATTTGTGACAATCTCGCCGCAGGTATTGTTTACCTTGGCAAAGACTGGACAAATGATTCTCAGCTTAAATATTGGAAAGAACGTGAAGGTGTTAATGCCATCTTGGCTCCTGAGATAAAAGCTGTACTCGATGAGGCCTTTGAACAAGTTGCAAAATATGGAATAAAAACTACCATTACTTCTAAAAATCTTAAAGCTATTTATATCAAGCATTGCGGCAAACTTGTTAAATAGCAAATCAAGTAATGAAAATATAGTATTTAATATTTCATTTTTTCTTGCACTAGACACAAATATAATTATGGAGCTTTTTATAGTCACTTTATTCTAAATACAAAAACTGGCTATCTGATTTTAACTCAGGCAGCCAGCTTAATTATAAATCTGTTTTTATACAATAAGAAAAGAAAACTCTATACATAAAAGTCTACTAAATTCATCACTTTCCCGTTGTGTAAAAAACTTTAATTTATGTTGAGATATCTTCATTTTTTCTTCAATCATATACACTTGCGCCTTTTCCAACTTGCATTATCTGAAAAAGTGTACATATTTTAATTGTTTAAAATACAAAAATCATTTCTATATTTAGTGTGCATCGTACCACGTTTTTCCATAGTTTGCATCAACTTGCAAAGGAACTTTTAACTTAACTACATCTTGCATATTTCTTATTAGTAATTCTTTTACAGTTTCTAATTCTTCCTCTTTTGTTTCTATAACAAGCTCATCATGAACCTGTAAAATTAACTTCGATTCTAGTTTTCTTCTATCTAGCTCATTTTCTATATTTATCATTGCTATTTTTATAATGTCTGCTGCTGTTCCCTGTATTGGTGCATTCATTGCAACTCTCTCGCCAAACTGTCTGACATTAAAGTTATTAGACTTTATTTCTGTCACATATCTTCTTCTGCCCCAAAGTGTTTCTACGAAGCCTAATTCTTTGCAGCTTTTCACACTGTTTTCCATATATTCTTTTATTTTAGGATATTTTTCAAAATATTTTTCTATATACTCCTTAGCTTTTTTGCGAGATGTTTTTATATTCGTTGCTAGTCCATAATCGCTTATTCCATATACTATTCCAAAATTTACTGCTTTCGCTTCTGTCCTCATCTGCTTTGTAACTTCTTCTATTGGAACGTTAAAAACTTGCGAAGCTGTAACCGAATGTATATCCACGCCTGATTTGAAAGCATCTATCATTGTTTTATCGTCAGACATATGAGCAAGCACTCTAAGCTCAACCTGCGAGTAGTCCGCATCTAGTAATACAAAGCCCTCTCTTGCTATAAATACTTTTCGTAGCTCACGACCTAATTCTGTTCTTATAGGTATGTTCTGCAAATTAGGTTCTGTACAACTTATTCTGCCTGTTGCAGTTACCGTTTGATTAAATTTAGCATGTATTCTATGCGTTTCTGGATTTATAAGTCCTATCATTCCATCAACGTAAGTTGCTTTAAGCTTGCTCATTAACCTGTATTCCAAAATCTTATCAATTATTGGATGTTCTGATGCTAATTTTTCTAAAACTTCACTATCTGTCGAATAGCCACTTTTTGTTTTCTTTATCACTGGTAAATTTAGTTTCTCAAAAAGCACTTCTCCTAATTGTTTTGGCGAATTCACGTTAAATTCAGTTCCTGCAAGCTCCCAAATCTCCTTTGACAAGCCCTCTACCTTTTTATTTAAATCTATAGAATATTCTTTTAATATTTCGCTATCTACAAGTACACCTGTGTATTCCATATCTGCCAAGACTTTCATTAAAGGCATTTCTATTTCGTTAAATAATTTATATTCTTCTCTCTCTTTTAGTTGTTCTTCATACTTCTGTTTACTTTCAAAAATATATCTAGCATAATTACATACCTTCTCTTTTTGATCATCTTCTTGCTGCGCTTCATCAAAGCCATCAAATGTAATTTGAGTATTTTCTTTTTCCTCCTCTATCATAACATTTAAAGTTTCCAATATTAAATCGTTTAGCTTATAAGTTGCCTTCGCTGGATTTAATAAATACGCAGCAATTGTTAAATCAAACATCATATTCAGTGGAACTATGTCTTTCTTTTTTAATTTTAGATAATCATTTTTTTCGTCATAGCCTATTTTTAATACATTGTTACTAAATATATTTTTAAGTTCATCATCGGTCGGATTTTGTTTGTAATACGCCTTATCGTTTCCTAGATAAACCGCAATTTTGTTATCACTCCAATAATATGCAATTTCTTCTACGCCATCTAAATTAAGTGACGAAATATCAACTATTTCTAATGGTGTGTCAGACACCTTTACATTTTCAGTGGCATTGCTTTCTTTTAAATCAAGTTTTTCTATAAACGACTTTAATTGAAGTTTTAAAAACAAATTATATAGTTCATCGTTATTAAAGTTCTTCTTAGAAATTTCATCAATATTTATATCAATTGGAACTTCTCTATAAATTGTTCCTAGTTCTTTTGAAAGATATGCCAAATCTTTGTTAGCTATTATTTTATCCTTTAGCTTGCCCTTTATACCATCCAGCTCTTCTCCCTCTTCTAAGGCTTCATAAATTGTATCTATGTTATGGTATTTTGTAATAAGTGAAAAAGCAGTCTTTTCACCAACTCCAGGCACACCTGGAATATTATCTGATGTATCTCCCATAAGGGCCTTTGTTTGAATAAATTCTTTTGGAATAATACCAAACTTTTCATTAACAACCTCTGGTGTATAATCTGTGCTTTCTGTTTTACCCATTTTTGTTGTTGGAATTCTAACTGTTACTTTATCAGAAACAAGTTGAAGTGCATCTCTATCTCCTGTTAAAAGCAACACTTCAATATCGTTATCCTCTCCATATTTAGCCAAAGTTCCTAAAATATCGTCAGCTTCGTATCCCTCTATTTCCAATATTTTTATATTCATAGCTTTTAGAACCTCTTTAATTATAGGCATCTGCATACGAAGTTCATCAGGCATTCCTTTTCTAGTAGCCTTATATCCATCATATTTTTTATGTCTAAACGTTGGAGCTTTCAAATCAAATGCCACACAAACATAATCAGGATTTTCATCATTTAATAGTTTTAACAATATTGACAAAAAGCCATATATAGCATTTGTATATATTCCATCTGATGTCATAAGCATTTTTGAATTCATAATTCCATAAAAGGCTCTATTCATTATACTGTTACCATCTATTGCAACCAATTTTTTCATAATTATATCCTCTCTATTCTTTTTCTTATAGTTTATACACATTATATCAAAAAAATAGCATATTTCCACTATATTAAATTAGAAAGCCGAAATTATTTTATAAC
Organism: uncultured Clostridia bacterium; assembly: GCA_934132775.1. Taxonomy (GTDB): domain Bacteria; phylum Bacillota; class Clostridia; order TANB77; family UBA1234; genus UBA1234. The sequence goes on from CAKPAA010000021.1 coordinate 5,322, forward strand.
TAAATTAAAGTCTTCTATACAATGGAAAGAGAAAAATATACATAAAAATTATTTCATTCATTGTTTTGGTACTATATAAGTATAGAAATTTGATTATTCAAATTAAGTTTCCTATTGCATAAAAAATACACCTCAAATATTAGTTTTACCCAATATTCAAGGTGCATCGCACACACTAATAAATGTGCTTCAAATTTTACTCGTCACCAAGCATAGATACCGAAGCTTTCAGCCACACTTCAAATTTGCGTTCAGTTGCCTCAAGTACCCTTTCAAACATACTATCCCCTTTTTCAAAATTAGTGTTTTCTAAAAGAAAAATCAAAGCCTTAATGTATTCATACTCTCTAGAATAAAGAGACTCATTTTTCTTATTGTATTCAACGGGTCTAATATACTTTTCTTTAAAGTCTTGGAAAATTTCGTTCAAATCGTTGTCATACAATGAAATTTCTTCCAAATTAGGCAAACGTTCTCTTAAAAGCCTCTGAAGTACTTTTATTCCGTACTTCTTCCAAATAACTTCGGAATCAGTTTCTCCTTCAAACTCTTCGTGTGCCTCTTTTGTTAATTTATCAAAATCGACAAAATAACAATACTCGGGAAGAGAATCAGGATTCCTAAGAATCACTTTGTCCTTAGGACTTGTCAGAAGAAATATGACAAGACTTACAACATCATCCAACGAAAATCTACCATCTTTGGCTGTTACAACTATCATTGGACTCTTATCATCGTATTGCCGGGTAACTGCGATTGACATAGAATCAATCCTCCTTATAAAAGTTATTTTTCGTAAAGATTTTACTATGATTTTATGTAAATGTCAATCAAAAATACTATTTATATACTGAAATGTTATCCACTGCTTTTTAGTTCCATTATAAATTTTAGTAACGTTTTTTTATCTCAATCATATCATTACTCCTAATTACCCGTACTCGTGTTAAAACTATCAGCAGAAAATTTATTATAATCGACAAAAGCACGTACATCGTCGCTAGAATTGAAACTAATTCCGTAACCTGTTAACAAATATTTGTGATTTTGAATCATATTAGCAGCCTCGTCTGTTGAAATACCATAATCTTTTTGTAAAGTGTTATCTATAACACTTAAATAATCTGAATCTTCTTTAAACAAGTCTTCAATATTCTTGATTTCTTTTTCTGTTGGTGCATTATATGCAATATTCGAAGCATTTTCCGTAACTTTAACCTTTTCTTTTTCACTCTCCGAAAGAGTAATATTCATATAGCCATCGTTTCCCTCAAAATAGTTGTTAGCACAAACAGCGGAAATTATTTTGTCTTCAAACCAGTTATCATAATCTTGCTTATTAACTTCGTAAAGTGCCTCTTTCGTACAAACTATAAAAGTATCATACGTTATGTCCTGCTCAGAATATGTACAATAATATTTTGGCATAAAACTATCTATATTCACATTTATACACAAATAATAAAACTTATCTTTATTACTTTTAGCCATCTTTTCAATTTCATTTTTTCTATTTTCCATATCTGACTTAATATTTTCGAAAGTTTCATTATACTTTTTCATTTCTTTCAAGCCAACACTAATAGTAGATAAAACCCTAGCATCAATTCTGAAATTAGAAGTAACATCGTCAACCAAAACATAATCAAAATTTGTCGCATCCGAACAAACATACAAATTTTTAACTCCTATATCGTCCCTTTCAAATATGCTTTCATTTGTGGCATACTTATTAAAAATTACTAAATCGTCTAAACATTTTTCATACTCTATGTACGCAGTTTTGTCAAATGTATCTCCATAAGATATTTGAAGTGCAAAACAAGTAAAGCAAAAATCTTTCTTTGAGTTCTTATATTCATTAAATTCCTTTATAAACTCAAGCTCATCGATTTCATTCATAACATATGTACATTCCCCACTCTCCCAATAAGTAGGATCAAAAAACACTCCACTTTCCGAGAAGTTATTATACAAAAATGAACCATACATACTATTTTGTACATACAAATCTATATCGGCACCTGGTAAAAACAAATCCTCAAGCTTTAATTTATTACCCGTAGTCAAATCAAAATTTAAAACTCTTCGTTCGTTAACTTCGTTTCTATTATTTGAACCGTATTTACTTCCATAAAAAGTCAAAGACAATACATTAGAAAAACTAGCATCCACATACTCATTTAAATACTTCGCATCATATTCATTAGGATTTTCCAAAACTATTTGTTTCAATTCATTTTCAACTGCAATAATGTCCGCATTGATTTTGTTTTCAATTTCTTTATTTTTCAAGCCAGATATCCTTATAGACTCATATTCAAGCTCACCATCAACGACTTGTGTTTTTATAAACTCCAAGTCATTTTGATTATATTTCTGATTTTTTTTAGTTCCAATTACCTTATCTTTATTACCAGTATTAGGCACATTCGATGAATTAGTAATATCATTATCTCCACTATTTCTACCATAATAGTTAGTGTCCAAACTATTCTTAGCAAATATCATAACTGCTGTTACTAAAACAGCAATTACGATAAATGCTACTATCCCAATTACAAATTTTTTTAAATCGACTTCTTTTTTCATAAATTTCCCCCTTCAAAAACAGCACTTAGTTAGCTGGAACATATCCCTCATTTTCAATTATTTGAGCACCTCTGCTTGATTTAACGGCTTTAATCCATTGTCTAGTTAAGCTATTTTCAGGTTCATCTTTTCTAAATACAAGCCAGCCAGATGTCATTATTGGATACTTGTTAGACTTTATATTTTCAACATTTGCTTCAATTCCGTTAATTCCAAGCATTTTAATTGTATCTCTTTTATACATTGTATTTACAAAGTAATAATATGAATAACCAATCGCAAATCTTGAATTATCATATTGTGCAACAGCATCGACTAAGTCTCCCATTCCAACGGTTAATTCCATAGTTGGTGGTGTCATTAGAGGAGTATCTTTCATAACAAGTTGTAACATTCCTGATTGACTTCCAGAATTTGCTGGTCTTTGATATGCAATAATTTCGGCATCTTCTCCACCAACTTCTTTCCAGTTTTTAATCTTACCAGAATAGATATCTTTAACTTGTTGTAATGTTAAACTATTAACAGGGTTATCTACATTAACTATAAATACAAATGCAGAATTAGTAGCTCTAAGTATTTCAAGCTCAACGCCTTTTTCTTTTGCATAAGCAAGTTCTTCATCAGATGGATAAGACATAAAGCATAGGTCTCTAGTTCCATCAACAACTCCAACAAAGCCATCGTGTGTATTTAAATATTCTGTTTCAATCTTTTCAGCTTCTCCACTGCCAACAAAATTTTCTTTTATTGCCTCTGTCAATGGTTGAATTGCAAGAGATGCATCAATTCTTGGATAATTATCTTTTGTAAAAATAGGTTCTGTGCTTATTTCTTCATTTTCACCGTTAACGTCTCCACTTACATCACCACTAATTTTATCGCCACTTTCCACATTTGGTAGTTCTACTGGCTTAGATGTAAAATGAATAAATGTCCACGTACATCCTGCTATAACCAAAACTGCAACAACTACATAAATCAAAATTGCCCATACTCTTTTCATAAAAAATCCCCCTTTAAATATTTACTTACATATACTACTACAATCATATTATACTATGATAAATTATAAGTCAATGAAAAGGAAATCTAATCAAAATAATGTATGTTCTTTTTTTATATAATAAGAACAACAAATTTTTTAACTTGTTATGGTATCTAAATATAATTATTTTTTCTATCACAAAAGAGCAAATCTGCGTATATCTTATAACACAAATTTGCTCTAATTTAATTTTTAAAATTATATTACTAACTTTCTAACCACTCTATAACTTCATCAATGCTTTTTCGAGGTGTTGAAGCCCCTGCCATTATGCCAATTCTGATGTCAGACTTGTTATCCATTTCTTTTATTCCGAGATCACTAAATTGAAGTTCTCTAACATTCTCAATGCAAATTGTTTTATCACAATTCGATTTAGCAATATCAAATAGTTTATGAGTGTTAGAACTATTCTTTCCCCCTATAATTATCATACAGTCAACTGATTTTGAAAGTTCTTCTGTTTCTTTTTGTCTTATCTCAGTTGCTTGACAAATAGTATTCTCCACAACAAGTTCAACTCTCTCATATAATTCATTTTCCAAAATATCAGTTAATATATAAAAACTTTCTAGACTAAATGTTGTTTGAGATATAACAAGAACTTTATTAAATCTCCATCTATTTATTTCTTCAACTGCAAGTAGTATCTGTTCCTCATCTTGTGCAACAAAATAATGCTCACCACAAAAGCTAACAGTGCCAATATTCTCTGGATGCTTGCTTGAACCCAATAATACTATAAAATATCCATTTTTAGCATAAGTTTCTGCAATTTTATGAATCTTTAAAACATTCGGGCAAGTATAATCCCTTAATTTAATATTTCTTTCTTTTGCCTTTTCATAAACGCTTTTAGGCACTCCGTGTGCTCTAATTATAGCAGTTGAATTTTCAGGAACTTCGTCTATATTTTCAACAAATGTGATACCTTTTTGTGCGAGTTCATTCACAACATCACTATTATGTACAATTTCTCCTAAACAATATATCTTTTCTTTTGTTTCATCAATATCTCTTTCTGCTGACTCAACAGCTCTTTTCACACCATAACAAAAGCCAGCATTCTTTCCAACTATAATCTCCATATTTTAACATCCTTTTCATTACCTTAGAAAAAATAAATTTAACTTTTTTCGGATACGTTATTTTTAGAAGCCCACAGCACAATTCTACTACAATATCTAAATTATGTATATAAAAATTTTTATCTTAATAAAAATAGAATTTAATCAAAAATAAATGGATGTTTTCTAAAATATTTAAGAAAACATCCATTAAATGTGCACAACTATTAAGTTATATGATATGAATTTTCAAAATTGGATGCATATCAATACTTAATGGGGCACATATTCATTCAGCAAATGATTGCCAAAGTGTTCGCATAGATGCGTTTTCAAACTCAATCTCGAATGATTTGTCTTCATCATTCAAGAATTGTTTGACTAATATCAGCTTAGCAATACAATTAAGCTGATAAATGGTCATACCAAATACAGCTGAATTAACCGACGAATTAGAAACTAGCTCCATAAGCAGCTTCTTCACTTCATCATCAGATACGCTTGGTAAATCAGCATTCTCCGCTTCAATAGTGCCATCTTCATAAACATACAACACTATTTTTTCAAGAATTTCGATACGTTTCCGGATGCTATCGAGTTCATCTTTTTCAGAAGCCTGTTCCTCATTTAAAGCAGACATCTGTGAAGCACACTCGCTGTATTCATTGTAAAGAATCTCAAGCTCCATTTCTTCTTTCTCGATTAAAGCTTTCAATTCTTCCAAACGTGTCTTCTTCTCAATAAACTTGCCCCAAAGTTGTCTACGTTTCGCAACTAACTCTTTATGAGAAAATTCCAAATTACACAAACTTTGGCTAATTTTTAGTGCCTTCACTCTAAGTTCATCAAGCCCATCAACTTCCTCAGTTGCCACTTCCTCTCTTTCACTTTCCAAATCAGAACACACCTCTGCTGGTTGCTCCTCCATTTTTGAAGAATATTCAGCAATTATCTGCTCTTGTGATTTCTGGTATATTGAATCCAAGTAAATGAAGCTTCATAAACTCAGATTTCATCTGATATACCCGTTCAGACTTTACCATGTTTTTGGTACCTCCTTCAAATTATTTATGGAGTTTAAAAATATAAAACTTCCAACCCTATTATAATCGATATTATGTAAAATGCCAACATGGCAGAAAAATAGAACATGTCAACTCTCGAATTTATTTACTTTGAAAAGAAAAAACCTCCGCACGGAGGTTTTTGTTTGAGGACGACAACAAAAGTTGCCTCTGTGCATCGCACGTTGCCAAATATACCCCTAGTAGCTTTTTAATAAAAGCTACTAACGAATTACTATCCGGCTTTACCAAGCACATATCGGTTAAGATTTGCACTTGTTCCCCAATTTAAGCTGTCAACATATTGTGCTACTATCTAGTAATTATATTATACTAGACTCGACTCCAACAATTTTCACACTCAGTTGACTTTAAAAATTTTGGTACGATATTATCATATCACATTTTACATAATTTTTCAATCGTTTTATGCATAAAAGCACATCTTTTATAACGTTTTTAGCCAATTTCATCATTTGTTAAATTCGTTGTACGCTCTTTTTCGCCTATTAAAACTCTCATAGCTTCAATACGGTCTACATCTGATACTTCATCTGCAATCACACGCATTTGCTGAGCCATCGACTGTGGTTTGGCTTCCGTTCTCACTTGTCTTTTATACGTGTTTACAGAGTTTTCTCCAAAAACAGGTGTTTCTCCAGCTCTATATTGCCATCGCTTATAAAAAATCTCTTTTTCGGAATCATTATCAAAAACTAAATTAAGAAATCTTGTTAATTTTTCTTTTTCAGACAAATCCTGCTCAAAAAACTCATCTAAACTTTTTTGCTTTCTACTCGGATCTATTGAATGTAATTTAGCCATTTGTATTATTCTGCCATACAAAAGCATATTTTCTCTCCATATATTATAATCAACTACTCCGTTAGACAATCTAAATTCTATAGTGTTTTTACCTGGATTACCCACATTAGTTAAATTCAGCCCTCTATATCTATTACCACAATCTATATCATAAGCTAAACGGCTTATATCTTCTTCATTCCTAATTCTTACACTTTTCCATTCTATTTGATTAATATCATTTGCAGACATTTTGGCATACCTACCCACACTAGCCCTTGTTCTTTCTCCTCTTCGGTTAGAAATCATATAAATAAGTGGCTCTACTTCAGCCCATACCTTAGAAAAGGTTTCCCATCCCTTTTTGTCTACTCCCAAAATATTAGTACCTATATGTATATGTCCTCCACAAGTATTATTTACTTTTGAACCTATCACCTTTAAAAACATACATGTATTTCTTAACCTTTTCCAGTCCTCTTCAGTATCTTCTAAAATTGGGGATACAACCTCTGCCCCGAATTTTCCACTTTTATCTGTTTCATGTACTGAACTATCAGACTTTACTCTAAAATCATTTAAAAAGTTTATTCCATATTTCTGCAACATATTTTTTAAGTTTATTATCTCATCTTTATTCGGTCCCACACATTCTATTTCAATTCCCATAGTCATAGAAGAAGGAAGATTAAGTGGAGAAATATCAAAATAATTTCCCTCAAGCATAAGCTCATCGAAAAAGCCATTCATTGCGAAGCTATTAATCGCAAATTTAGGAGAACCATATATACTATATGGAGATGTTATTACATGTAATAGTGGTTTATCTTCATACTCTCTTAATACTTTTCTTAATTTATAGAATTTATCTTGTATTTTTGAATTATCATACATATTTATCAAATGATATTTTCCTAAAGTTCCCCATACTCTCATTTCATCTTCGAAATCTACTAATACTTGGCTTGGTGCTAAAGCTTTGGGTGGTAATCTTCTCATATTTTCTTTTCTAACTTTCTTATCATATAATCTATCTATTAGAACAACTCTATCTTCAGGTGATAAATATTCAAAAAAATATCTTATTACTTTAGCTGAAATTTCGCCCTTAGAAAATTTTGAACAAGCTAATTGTATTCCTTGCTGCACATCTTCTATTTCGTTAAGTTTATTAACTTCGTTTTGAATTTCATCAAAATCTTGTTTCATTTTTTATCACCCACCATTGCTAATAATAATTCATTTGCATAAGCATTAACTACTATATAATTGTCCTTTCCCAATTCTACTTGTATATCTTTTGTGAAAAATCTGTTCTCTTTTTCTTCCAAAAGTGTAATAACATTATATTTACAAAGAGATAATATGTATGTGTCTATATTATCAATTATAATAGCATTTCTAAAATCTATCTTTTGATTTTCAATTTCATAATTATCTCCATATACTCCTTTTGTAGAATTTACAATTTGAACATCATTAAGAATACTAAATCCAAATACCTTCTCATAAAAACAATTGTTAAGTTCTTCTTTTGAAATATTTTCAATTTCAGGTACCATAAATTTTCTTAATTCGTCAATATTATCAAATTCACAATGTTTTCCTCCAGTTATAAGTATTAAATTCTTCATAATCTATTTCACCTCTTAATTTAAAGTTATTTACAAAGATATAATCTATAAATAACTGCTAATATATTTTTTGTTTCTTTTAATAAATCTTGCTCATATATAGGAATATCAGAAGATATTTGTATATTATAGTTTCTATCTTTTTCTTTTTCTACCATTTTAATAAAACTATTTGGCAATTTTTCAAAATCCTCTTTATCTAACATCTTTATTATCTGGCTTACTTCTTGACAGGCTTTTTTATATTCTTTAGTCAATTAAGAAACACCTCCCACTAATTATCATTTTAAATAAAAAATATTTCACTAACACTTTTACTAATTATTATCTACCAAAAAATCGTTTTATTTTCCTAATAAATTTTAAGAATAAATTATCCTTTTCTATTTTTATTAATGCAAGACTACTTTGATTTTTATTATTCTCAATTTCTGTATTCTTTTCATTATTACTTTTAAAAGTAAAATTATTATGATATTTTTCTGACTTTATTTTTTCTATTTCTCTTCGTTCTGCTTTTTGAAATTTTATTATAATTTCCTTTTGCTCAGGCGTCCCAAAATAATCTCTATATAAATTAAACAAAGTAGCTTTCGTTTCTGGCATCATTTGTTGCTTTGTTAATTCAAAATCATCTTTTAATTCGTATTGATAATCTTTATTACGATTATTATCTATTGCATTTAATATTTCCTGCGGTATTTTTTTATAATCTTCATAATCTAAGTGTTCTAAAATAACATATACTTCTTGATAAGAATCCCTATATCTATTATTCACCATGACTTTCACACTCTCTTTTATTAGTATTTCTTGCTTGTTCTACTGCCTTTTCTAAAATTCTTTGAGCTTCATCACATTGATTTACATTAGCATCAAGTGTAGCCTTTCCAATATCATCACTTCTAAATCTTCTTCTAAAAAATTCCTTTCCGAATACCCTTTCTACAAACTCTCTTTCCTCAGGTTCTAACTTGCCTTTTTTCCCATTATATGCCTCTCTAATTTTTTGAACAATATAACCAAAACTCATGTCTCCAATTTCTAATTCTTCAGAAATATTCCTGAAATCTATATTTTCTTGTTCTAGTTCAGATATTTTCTTTTGAGTTGCATGTTCTCTTATGATTTTAGATACATCAACACCTCTTTCTACTAAATCTCTTAATCTAGTTACATTAATATTATCTTTTGTTTCAAAAAAATCTTCACCAAAAATCTCACATATTTCATCAATTTCCTCTGGTTCTAGATGCCCTTTTTTACCTTCATAAGCTCTTCTTAATGGTTTTTCTAAATCCACTAAACTCTTTTGCTTATTAAATCCATTTCTTTCAAATATTTTCTCAATATCAACTCCATCTTGCTTTATATCCACTAACCTTTTAGATTTTTGACCACTCTCAATAATCGCTTGAATATCAACTTCATTTTCAACTAAGCATCTCAATATATCCAAATTTATATTTTTAGTTCTTCTAAAAAATTTTTCACCCAAAAGATCTACAGCTTCTCTTTTTTCCTCTTCACTTAATTCTCTAACGCTATTTGAACCATGATAAGCATCTTTGGTAAACGAAATAACTCTTGCCAAAGTCATATTACCATCAATGCCACTTTCTTGTATTATCTTTTGGAAATCGATTCCATCCTGCTCTAATTCAGAAATTTTGTAAGAATAGTTTTTGCCATCTATAGTTTCACTTTGCTTTATAGTTTTTATATCTACACCATTCTCAATCAAAACTTTTAAAATCTTTAAAGATTTTTGACCTCTACTTTCTCCTTTAAGACTATCTTGTAGTTCTATAAAATCACGCATTATGCCAGTAACACTAAACTCTTCGATTTCTAATATTTTATCAATTTTTTCTCTTGTCTTTTTGGGTAATTCTAAATCCCATAAATTAATTTCCATTCCTTTTTTTAATATTTTTTCTACCTTTTCTCTTTCTGCCCCTTCTAGTTGACTATATTTTTCAATTTCTTCTACAAAATTAATATACTTTGCTTGAATTCTATTTAATGTCGCTGCATATTTTGCTTCTTGTTTATTACTACTATCTACATTTGGAATTACGCCATTATGATTTTTAGTCCAATCTACAACTACTGATAATAAATTTAAATCCGAAACCTCATCTCGTTCTTTTAATTTTTTATTCATATTAACACGAAACGTATTATTAGAGAAGTCAAATACTATTGGTCTATCTTCTGCTTTAGTTGGATTTAATATATCTTCTGCTCTAATAACTCTTCCAAGTTGTTGCATATATAAAATATATGAATTTTCATCTAGTGGTCTAAACCACAACATTCCAGTTACACCTTTTACATGTAAACCTTCATTTGCCTTATTTAAAACTAACATGAATGTAGTTTCATCTTCTTTTCCAGACTCAAATGCCTCTAGCTGCTTTTTATTCTTTTGATCTCCATAAGAACCAAGCATAGAATAAAATTTCGGATTTAAACCACTATCTTTTAGGTATTCATCTATTCTTTTTTTATATTTTTCAATCTGAGGATTTTGCTTTTTATCATTTCCTACTGAATTTCCATACTCATCTTCAATATTTTCATTACCAACAATAGGTAAAAATACAATATATTTTCCGCCAGCTTTCAAACCACTTTTTAATATCTCTTCAATACCATCAGCATTTTCCAACTGCCTTCTTAGTTTTTCAAATTGAGCTAGTTTTTCTTTTCTAAGATTTTCGTCTTCTATTTCATTTATACTACTTAATAAACCTTCAATAGACCCATCAGTCAATAAATTGTATTCACAATAAACTAATTTAGGATTTACTACCATTCCAAGCTCAATTGCTGTAAATAAATCTATGTTTATGGCTATATGTTTATCCTCTTTTACTTCTTCTTCAGAGTAACCTAATTTTAATGCCATTTCATCAGACATATCTTTACCATCAACATCTCTTCTTGGAGTTGCTGTAACTCCTAAAACTTTTGTCTTTTCTAACTGATTTTTTAATAGTTCATCTAATGCTTTCCCCCATTCTTCAGCGCCTGTTCTATGTAATTCATCCAAGACGATAAAACCATATTCTTTTTTTATAATGTCTTTACCAAGTTTAGTTTTTCCTAATGCAGTATATGTAGAAAGTGTTAAATTCGGAAAAATCTCTTTTATAATATCCTCTTCATTCTTTCCAACAGTATCTTTCATTCCATGACAATAAGTTACAATATAGCTTTTTACTTGTTCTAAAATTTCATTAGTGGGAGCTAAATACAATATTGGTTCATCTTTATGTTGTAGCATTTTTGCTAAAGAGACAAATGTTTTTCCTGCTCCTGTTGGTAGTATAATTGACGCAAACCTTTTTCCTTCAAAAATCTCATCTGATTTTTGTACTGCCATTTCTTGATAATCTTTTAATACTAATCCTGTATTTTCTACTGAATAATATCCCAAGAAAGTTTCAATAGCAGATATAGAAAGTTCTCTTTTTAGTTCTTCACTCTTTTCTTTTAAAAAGGTTACAACATTTTCACCGATTTTAGACTTGTACTCTTCATATAAATCATTTCTTAAAGCAATATTCAAAACCATTTTTGATATTTCTGATTTAGGAATATCTAGCTTTTCTATTTCTTTATATATTTTTTCACAATCTAATTTCATAAGCTTTTCTATGAAATTTTGTTTTTCATAATATTTAAAACTGTTAATCCCTATTTTTCTAAAATCATACAATTCCATGACTGCTCTAGCATAATACTCTTGTTTTGACATAACTACACTTTGTAGTGCACCAGCTCTAGAATTCTCAGTAATTATTTCTTCTTCATTTTCTTGATTACCGAAAGTTTGAACATCATCTGCAAACTCCCTATCTGAAAATGCTTTTTGCAAAATATTTCTAATCGTTGTAGCTCCACCACTTTTTACTATTTCTAATAATTCTTCTTGTGAACATTCTGATATTTCTTTAATAACACTATTTTCTGCACTATATATATCCAAATTTACAGATTCACTTATTCTTGCACCTTTTCTACTTTGCCTTGTTATTATTTCTGGTTCTATTGCCATTCCAGCTCTTTTTATTTCAGCCATTAATTCAGAATACTTAGGATTACCTTCTGTTATTCTTTCAATAGCATGTGCTATAGCATTAGCTCTTAAATGAGATTTTGCTAAATAAAAAGTCTTTTTAATAGCATTTTCAGCAACCCCATAACTAACACTGCCACCTGTTAATTCAAACATTTCCTCAATACTTATATCTTCTTTAGGATTAATATCAATATTTATATTTTCTATACCACTTAAATTTACATTTTTCTCATTTTTTATGTATGCTATAATTTCCTGTTTTAAATCTTCAACTAATTCTGGCGAAATTTCTTTGTGTTCTAATATTTGTTGTACTAATGAAAACATATCTACTACTTCTTTTGGAACATTTATAATATTTTTTCTTTCAACTTCACCATAATGTATCAATTCACATGATGAGAATGCACTGCCTATAGTTTGAGCAAGTAACCTACTACTCGCATTTTCTTTTCTGTCATCCGTTAAAGCGTTTGGAACTACAGGTTCCATTTTCCCTGTTCTTTCTAACAGAGCTAACTTTTGCATTATTTTATCTTTTTCTAAAGATTGTTCTGCGCTTAATAATTGAAATGTACCAATTCTCAAATTAGGAGCTTTGTACACTATTCCATTTTTCAAATGTGCTTTTGTTGTATCTATTGGTGTTTTTGCTTTCCACTCTTGCTCTATTATTTTAATTATTTCTTGCGTTGACTCTGCATCATCTATTCTTTTTATTTGCTCTAACACAGGGTCATCAATAGATAGACTTGATATAACACTTTCAATTCGCTTTTCAATTTCTGTAAGCATATATTCTCCAGCATTAAAAACACGTTGACCCATTTCAGCTTTTGGAACTCTTATCATAACATATTGATCCGAATAGTTTCCTCTACCATATACCAAAGATACATTAGCATTACTTGATAATGAAATACAATTTGTATCTTTTCTATTATGCATTTTTATATGGTCATATACTTGTAATAAAGAAACAGGCTCAGCTTCAGAATATCTAGTATCAACATTTTCTGGATTTTCAATAAAACGTGCTCTATCAGTTCTTATACTAGTTATTCTTCCATTTTCTGTTATGACACCATTATTAATGTCCTCATTATCTCCATTATTCAAAGCTCTAAAGAAATAATAGTTATCTTCATCAGCTATTATATTAAAGTTATCTATTCCAAATATATCAGTCATCTTTTGTTTCACACCCTATCATCAAAAATATGATACTTTTTTTATAATCATATAGACATCTTCATCAACACATTGCTATATTGCTTATTCTGTTCTTTATTTATTATATATTATTTATTTTTTGCAAGCAATAATTTATTACTACTTTATATCATTTTGCAAGCTTATATGTTATACTACCTATCGAGGTGAAATAATGAACAAAGAAATTGAACAACAATTAAACTGCATAAAAAATATTCTAAACAATATAAACAATGAATCAGCTCTTGAATATGCTACTTGGACTAATATACTAAGGCTCATATCAAATTTCAAAAAGAAATGCCAAATTTTGCGATTACAAGCAATTATATTTATTGATGTGACCTAGGCATTAATATTGGCAGCGAACAAAATAAAATACGACCTGCTTTAATAGTCAAAACCAAGAAAAATGCCCCAATATGTACCATTTTACCTTTAACTTCTGAACGTATGGACGATACAAGATGGTATCACATCGATTTAGAAAATCAAAACTCTACTGTGCTTATCGAACAACTTAGAAATATTGTAACTTAACAAAGTAAATTTCATTTAACCATAATAAAGATGGCAGTTACTCTTACACTAAGAACTAATGTAAGATTTAATTCCATATGGTATAATGTAAATGTAGTGTTTCTAGTCTCTAAGTGGCTAGGAGGTAATTATGAAAAATGCACACTTAACATTAGAACAAAGAGAGCAAATTCAAATCGGATTAGAATCAGGATTTTCTAAAAGAAAAATAGCTGAAAGTATTGGTAAAGATCCTAGTACCATAGGAAAAGAAATCAAAAATAGACGAAAGATAAAACCTAGAAATACCTTTAATAATAGGTCAATTTGTAAACACTTAAAAGAGTGTAAAAAGTATTTTAAAGAATGTGAAAGATATGAAGAAATCACCTGTGCTAGAAGAGATAGAACTGTTGGTGTTTGCAATCTTTGTCCGAATATCAACAAATGTCATTTAGACAAGTATTTTTATCGTGCTAAACAGGCACATGAATCTTATCTATACACACTAAAAGACTCCAGAGAAGGCGTTAATTTGACCACAAGTGAAATGAAAAGAATTGCTACAATAATCAAACCACTGCTTAAAAAAGGTCATTCTGTATATCCAATACTAAACAACCATCCTGAAATATGCATTGTTCCTAAAACACTCTATTCATATATTGAAGGAGACATATTTAAAGACTATGGCATTGACAGATTTTCTTTAAGAAGACAAGTTTCAATGAAACCAAGAAAAAAGACAAAAGTTAGGAAAGAACCTACTAATTATGAAAAACATAAATATGAGGATTACTTGAAGTTTATTCAAGCAAATCCAACTCTAAAAACAACTGAAATGGATACTGTGTATAACCAAAACGAAGGGCCATTTATACAGACTTTCTTGTTTCAAAATACAGGACTAATGATTGGCTTTTTGCATAAAGAAAAGACTTCTGCCTCTATGGCTGCCACACTCGATTATCTTCAAGAAATACTTCATGATGACTACAATAAATTATTCTCTTTAATATTAACAGATAGAGGCTCCGAATTTGAAGTATCTAAATTATTTGAAGTTAACTTTGAAACTGGCGAGTTTAGAACTAATATTTTTTACTGTGACCCTCAAGCACCTAGTCAAAAGCCTCATGTTGAAAATAATCACAATTACGTCAGAGATATATTACCTAATGGCAAGAAATTATCTAAATTAACACAAGAAGATATTAATTTAATGTTTTCACATATTAACTCTACACCTAGACAAGCCTTAGGTGGAGGAACCCCATACGAAGTGTTTTGCTTCTTTTATGGCTCTGAAATATTAAATAAATTAAATGTACAAAAGATAGAAAAAGATATGGTCACTCTAAAACCATATCTTTTAAAAATTAAATAAATCCCATAATTCTAGAGACTAGAAACATTACAACTAAGTGAATAGTTAAATTC
>CAKPAA010000022.1 GCA_934132775.1 uncultured Clostridia bacterium
TTAAATACGGACTTAGTTTGTGATGCTATTAACACAGCAATGAGAGAATTATTCTTACAAATCGTTTATGGTAGAACACAATCTGCTTTCTCTGAGGATGGTCTTCCAATCGGAGCAGGTTTAGAGGATTTAGGAAAAGGTCATAGAAGCCAAGTTGGTACAATTTATAGCACAAACTTGAAAGGTCCTAGATACCTTGAACTTGCAGAGGGATATATAACTGAAATAGGCTTAGATGCAGATAATCAAATCATTGGTTATAAGTATGTTAACTTAGGAAAAATGATGGAAAACATCAAAAAAGGTATTGAGCCAAAAGAAGCAATTGAAAAAGCAAGTGGACAATATGGTAGATTTGACGAAGCTGTTAAGAAAATTGACCCTAGAGCTGAATAATATAGGTGTTTAAGTTAAATATAGAAGGGAATGAATATAATGAGTTTATTTGAAAGTTATGAAAGAAGAATAGATCAAATAATACCAGTGCTTAATAAATATGGTATTAAAGATTTAGAAGAAGCAAGAGCAATTTGTGAAGAAAAAGGTTTTAGCCCATATGATATAGTTAAAGGAATTCAACCAATATGCTTTGAAAATGCTTGCTGGGCATACACAGTTGGTGCTGCAATTGCAATAAAAAAAGGTTGCACAAAAGCTGCTGATGCTGCAAAAGCAATAGGGGAAGGATTACAATCATTCTGTATTCCTGGAAGTGTTGCTGATGATAGAAAAGTTGGCCTTGGTCACGGAAATCTAGCATCAATGTTACTTTCAGAAGATACAAAATGCTTTGCATTTTTGGCTGGTCACGAAAGCTTTGCAGCAGCTGAGGGTGCTATTGGTATAGCAAAATCAGCAAACAAGGTTAGAAAAGAACCTCTAAGAGTTATTTTGAACGGATTAGGAAAAGATGCAGCACAAATTATTTCAAGAATAAACGGTTTTACATATGTAAAAACAGATTTTGATTTCTTCACAGGCAAAGTTAATGTATTAGAAGAGATTCCATATTCAAAAGGTGAAAGAGCTGCTGTTAGATGCTATGGTGCAAACGATGTTAGAGAAGGTGTTGCAATAATGCACTTAGAGGGCGTTGATGTATCGATTACTGGTAACTCAACAAACCCAACAAGATTCCAACATCCAGTTGCAGGAACATACAAGAAAGAATGTATTGAACTTGGAAAGAAATATTTCTCAGTTGCATCAGGTGGTGGAACAGGAAGAACATTGCATCCAGATAATATGGCTGCTGGTCCTGCATCATATGGTATGACAGATACAATGGGAAGAATGCACTCAGATGCACAATTCGCAGGTTCTTCATCAGTTCCAGCTCACGTTGAGATGATGGGACTAATCGGTATGGGTAACAACCCAATGGTTGGTGCCACAGTTGCAGTAGCTGTCGCTGTTGAAGAGGCTATGAAATAGTTGATACTGTAAGAACTTATAAAAATAAATAAAATGTGGGTGAATAAAAAAAAGGCAGTGAAATTTGCCCACTGTCCACGATTTGCCCACCAAACGAAAATGCCCACATTATTTGGTGGGCATTTTCATTAAAATGTTAATTGTATCTAATATATCTTTAATATCATATTGTCGCTTTCGGCAAAATGGTCAAACGCATTTATATTACTGTTTTCACATGATTGAATTTGTTAATTTTTTTTAGGATTATCTTTTTTTAATATTTTTTTGTCTTTTTTGAAATCTTTAGCATTTTCACTTGTAACAACCGGTCTGCCAAGTTTTAATTCAATGTTTTTTCTAGTAGCAGAAGCAATTTCTCCACCATCGTGTGCATCTTGTTTTAGTTCATTAATACCTCGAGAATCATTTGTTTTATGTATTTCTGTAGTGGTAACTTCTGCAAGTGTCATAAGTGCTAGTTCCATAGCAGACATATTATCTCTTAAATTTTGTTTACCAATTCTTTTTAAAGCTTTATGCTGACCTGTTGTAATGCCAAAAGTACCTCTACTTATTTCATCTGTTAAAATGCCATAATCTTTAGTGGTAGCACCTCTGTTTTTCCATTCGTTAGTCAAGTTGTTTCTAGCACCAATCCCTTTAATTCTAGTATTAGTCCATTCTTCATCGTAACCTTTTTTTAAATAAGTTTGTCTAGCTCTTTCGATAGCGAGTGATGGATCAATTATTTCTTGTATTCTTTCTTCTGCTAATCTTGCAAACCATTGTTTGAATGGTTCAGCGTTAGGAGAAGGAACTGACTGAATAATTCTAAAAATGGTCTCACGATTACCACAGTCAGTAAGACGATTTTTGCCATCTTTGGCTATCATTTTTAACTGTCCGATATTTTCGGACAGTTCGGAAAAACCTTCTACTTCAAGTTTTTTCTTTAAATCATCCCAATATTTTCTTGGTCTACTACTGCTAGTTAGTATCTCTATTATATCTACAATAGAATAATACCACTCATCATTATACATTTGTCTTCTAATTTTGCTATTTTCAAATAATACTAATTCTTTATTTTCATTTAATTTATTATCTTCCATAAATTCTTTCCTTTCAATTTATTCTTGATAAGGCTGGTATGTTTATGTTTAATTATTGAGTAACAAAATCTTGATTTCAGCCTTTTTCTAGTCACAATTTTTTTATTTTATTTCCAAATATCATTATTATCATCTCAATTCAATACTATTTTATTTTTACTTTGTGAAAAAGTCAACACAATTGCAGAAACTGAAAGCAAGGTGATTGAAATGTATGAATTATTAAAAAATAATCCTTATTAAAATCCACCACCATACGAAAAACTAGTAGGTAACTTAAATGGATTTTATTAAAGAAGAATAAATATTCAACATAAGTTAGTTTATTCAGTTGAAGAGGGTGAAAAGCAAGTAAAAATATTAAGCATATGGTCTCATTATGAAAATTAGACTTTTAAATAAAATTTAATAATGTTGGCTTTTATTTTCAGCCACGAATAATAAACACTTCCAATGGAATAATATGTATAGAAAAATATTTTGGAGGTGTTTGTTATTAAAAGGATTGTTACTATTGAGGATGTTATGGCACGTGAGGTGCTAGATTCAAGAGGAAAGCCTACTGTGGAAGTTGAAGTAGTTACTGAGTTTGGAGATATTGGAAGAGCTATTGTTCCGTCTGGTGCTTCAACTGGTGAGGCAGAGGCAATTGAGCTACGAGATAAAGATGAAACTAGGTACAACGGAAACGGTGTTAAAAAAGCTGTGAATAATGTTAATGAGATAATTGCTGAAAAACTAATTGGTGTAAATGTTTACGACCAAAAAGAAATTGATAGGCTTATGATAAAGCTTGATGGTACTGATAATAAATCAAAGCTTGGTGCTAATGCTATTTTGGGTGTATCTATGGCAACAGCGTGCGCGGCTGCTAATAGTCTTGAAATTCCTCTTGCTATGTATCTTGGCGGTATATCTGGTTCTAGTATTCCGTGTCCTATGATGAATATTTTGAATGGTGGTCAGCACGCAGATAATAATGTGAACATTCAAGAATTTATGATAGTTCCAAATGGAATAAAGAGTTTTGGTGAAAAAGTTAGGGCTTGTAGTGAGATTTATTATGCACTAAAAAAGATTTTGAAAGATGAAGAATTGCTTTCTGGTGTTGGAGATGAGGGTGGTTTTGCACCTAATTTGAAAAATGATGAAGAGGCTTTGGAGTTTTTAAATAATGCAATTAAAAAAGCTGATTATGATGGAAAGGTTAGGATTTCCCTAGATGTAGCAGCAAGTGAAATGTATGACAAAAAGAAAAAAATGTATGAATTTTGGAAAACAGGCGAAAAGAAGACGGCAAGAGAAATGATAACTTATTATAAAGAATTGATTGAAAAGTATCCGATTTTTTCTATCGAAGACGGTCTTGCAGAAGAAGACTGGGATGGTTGGAAGCTTATGACTGACGAACTTGGAAAGAAGATTTATCTAGTTGGTGATGATTTGTTTGTTACTAACGTAAAACGTTTGAAATATGGAATTGAAAATAAGATTGCAAATAGTATTTTAATAAAGCCAAATCAGATAGGTACTGTTTCTGAAACAATTGAAACGGTGAAAGAAGCAAAAGCTAATGGATATTTACCAATAATTTCTCACCGTTCAGGAGAAACAGAAGATACATTTATTGCGGATTTAAGTGTTGGTCTTAATGTTAAATATATCAAGACTGGTGCTCCTGTTAGAGGTGAGAGAACTGCCAAATACAACCAATTACTACGTTTGAATGAGATGATAAACGGGTAATGGCGAAAAATAATGGCTTTGTAATGTATTTGTAACATAAATTTAATAATATTGTAATTGTAAAAACAAATCGAAAATTGTAGAATTGTATTGATGAATATTACAAAAGAGAATAGGAGGACAAGCGACAATTGAAAATCGCTTAGTAAAGACTATGGAGAATAATGAAGTTAATGTACATTCAGTAGAATTACAAAAACATATTCAAAAGCTTGAAAAGCTTGAAAAAATGATAAATCCAAATAGTAAGAAATCATTGATACTTTGGGAAGAAGATGACGCATTTAAAAAGTTAATTGCAGATTTAAAAGATTATGCACTTACTTGTAGCACAGAAGAATTCCCAGTTGAACTTTTAGATAAATTGAAAGCATTGCAAACAGACGCTGTTAAGCAAATTGTAGATGGTACAACTAGAATTGTTGACCTAAAAGAGCAAGCTAAGACTAATCTTGAACTTAGCAGGACTTTATCTGCAATGTATATTTCAGCTATGGCTGCAAATCCATTAACTGAGTATGAAGAGCAATTACAAAAAGAAGAGCTAGCTCCAATGAAAGAGTATCTAACTCAAATTTCTACTTGTGTTCCAGAATCAGAGGAGTATGTAAAAGCAGAAAAAATAATTAAGTCTAAGATTAGCAACTTGGAGAATAGTGTTCACGTTGCAATTGATCTAGAAAGAACAACGAGTAAAAATAGTGCTTTGGAGTATATAAAAACAGAGCTTGCACCAGCAGTTGAAAGATTACAAACTGCATATGATGATAAGTATAATGTTGTTGAACAAGAGCCAGAAGCAGAGATGTCTCTTGCTATTAGAAAAACGTTTAAAGAGAAAATGTACGATGCTTTTGTTAGACCGATTGCTAATTTGTTTAAGAGAAAAGCAAAGAGTAGATAATAAAATAATTTAAAGATAATTGATAAAAAGCTAGATACTGTGTATAATAGGCATAGTACCTAGCTTTTTTGAAAGTAAAAGTTAGAAATTGATAGGAGAGAATTAAGTATGAATGAAAAAGCTTTAAGAATGTTAGAATACAACAAAATCATAGATAAATTAGATAATTATGCAATTACGTATGTAGGAAAAGAGCTAGTGGCATCTTTGAAGCCTTCTATAACTTTGAGCACAGTTAAGAAAAAGCAAAAAGAAACGACAGAAGCTGTTTCTATGATATTAAGGTTTGGAAATCCACCAATAGCACCTATTGCAGATTTTAAGGAGATTTTGAATAAGGTAAGAATTGGTGGAGTGCTATCAATAAAAGCCTTATTAGAGACGGCATCTGCACTTAAAAATATGCGTGAAGTGAAAGAATATGGTAAAGAAAATTTAGGAGAAGAAACTGAAATAGTTGGCGAATATTTTGAGAATCTTTATTCAAATATGAACGTTGAAAAAGAGATTTTCAGATGTATAAAAACAGAAGATGACTTAGATGATAGGGCAAGTTCAGAACTATATAACATTAGAAGACACATTGCAGAAGCTGAAAGCAAAATTAAAGATAAATTGAATGATATTATTCACTCATCAGATTTATCTAAATATTTGCAAGACCAAGTTGTTACTTTTAGAAATGATAGGTATGTTATTCCTGTTAAACAGGAACATAGGAGTGAAATTAAGGGCTTTATACATGATTCTTCTGCATCAGGAAACACTATATTTGTTGAGCCAACAGCAGTCTTTAATATAAATAATGAAATTAAAGAATTAAAAATTAAAGAGCAATTAGAAATAGAAAGAATACTAGCTTTACTTACACAGATGCTTGATCCAATTTTAGATGATATAGAAGCTTCTATTGAAACGCTTGGATATGTAGATTTTATATTTGCAAAAGCAAAACTTTCGCTTAGTATGAATGCTTTTGAGCCTATTGTTAATGATAAAAATTATATAAATTTAAAAAATGCAAGACACCCATTGATACCTGAAAATGTTGTTGTTCCAATTGATGTTTGGATAGGCAAAGACTACAAGACCTTAGTGATAACAGGACCTAATACTGGTGGTAAGACAGTAACTTTGAAAACTGTTGGACTACTTTCACTAATGGCACAAAGTGGACTTCATATACCTGCTTCTGAGTCATCAGAAATTGCTGTGTTTGATAATATATATGCAGATATTGGAGATGAGCAAAGCATTGAGCAGTCATTAAGTACATTTTCATCACATATGAAAAATGTAATAAATATAACGAATAATGCTAATAAAAATGATTTGGTTTTAGTGGACGAATTAGGTTCTGGAACAGACCCAGTTGAGGGTGCAGCAATTGCAATGGCAGTGCTTGAATATTTAAGGAATTCTGAAATAACAACAATTGCAACGACTCATTACAGTGAGTTGAAAACATATGCTATGCAAACTGAAAACGTTGAAAATGCTTCTTGCGAATTTAATGTTGAGACTTTGAAACCAACATACAAGCTTTTGATAGGTGTTCCTGGAAGAAGTAATGCTTTTGCAATTTCAAAAAAGCTTGGATTATCTGAAAAAATATTAGAAAAGGCAAACACATATTTAAGTGCTGAAACAATTAGATTTGAAGATGTTCTAAATAAAATGGAACTAGACAGAATAAAAGCAAAAGAACAAAAAGAAGTTGCAGACAAACTTCTAACAGAAGCAAAGCAAGAAAAAGAAAAAGTTGAGTCTGAAATTAAAAAGTTAGAAGACAAGAAAAACGATATATTGCAAAAAGCTAAAACAGAAGCAAGGGATATTCTATTAGATGCAGAATACGAAGCAAATGAAATAATTAAAGAATTAACGAATTTGAAAAAAAGTAAGGACAAAAATGTTGGAAAAAATGCAGAAGAGGCAAGAACAAAGATAAAGAAAAGTATTTCCGAAATTCAAAAAGATTTAATTAAACCTAAAAAAGAGATAAAGAATTCAATTAAACCAGAAGAAATAATAGTGGGAATGCCTGTGTTTGTACCATCATTAGATCAAGAGGCAACTATTGTATCATTGCCAGACAAAAAAGGTAACGTAATGATACAGTCAGGAATAATAAAATTAAGCATACATCCGTCACAATTAGAAAAATCAAAAGAGGCAGTAAAAAAAGCAGAAGTTAAAGTAAATATGATGGTAAAAAGTAAAGCGAAGGATATAACAACCGAAATAAATCTGCTTGGAATGACCGTCGATGAAGCAACAAACACGCTTGAAAAATATTTAGATGATGCGTATTTGTCAGGTTTAAAGCAAGTTAGAGTAGTACACGGAAAGGGAAGCGGAGCTTTAAGAAAGGGAGTACAGTCATATTTAAGGACAAACCCACACGTAAGTTCATTTAGGTTAGGAATGTATGGTGAGGGAGATAGTGGGGTAACAATAGTAGAATTGAAGTAAGCTTCTAGCAAATATAAAATCTTACTATCTATTTAAAGTATAAAATAGATAGTAAGTAAAAAAGTTAAGATTTAATTTTAGGCTTAGATAACACAGCTGCTATAAAACCAAAAAGAATAGCAGCAGCCACGCCACCAGCAGTCGCAGTAATTCCACCTGTAAAAATGCCTAAAAAACCTTTTTCATCAACAGCTTTCATAGTTCCTTTGGCCAGAGAATATCCAAAGCCAGTTAGTGGAACAGTTGCACCAGCTCCACCTAAGTCAACGACTGACTGATATAGATTTAGACCTGTAAGAATAGCACCAGCAGTAACAAACAAAACTAGAATTCTTGCTGATGTAAGTTTTGTTTTATCCAATAAAATTTGTCCAACAACACAAATAAGGCCACCAATTACAAAGCACCAAATGTATTTTGAAATATCCATAAAAATTCATTCCTTTCATACTTTTGCTGAAATCTTTTAATGGTATTTTAACCAAATTTTAAAATAAATATTTATAAAATGTTGCTTTAAATAAAATATAAAGATTAAATTGGAAATAAATACAAGAAATTTATTTAAAGTAGAAAAAATGTGATAAAAAAGTGAAAAAAGCTTGAAAATATTATGCATTACAAATTGACTTATGTAAAATTATATTATATAATCCGAATTGTAACAATTTTACTAACCGACCAATAATAAAAAGGAGGACAATCTATGTCTACCAACACTGCTACCATCAATAAGAAGAATTCTCCTGCTTTGGAAATCGAGTGCAAGAAGTGTGTTAAAAAGCTTGCTGACTTTCTCACCAGAGCTAATTGCACTCTGAAAGTAAAGGCAGAAGAAATTTTTGATTACGAGGAGCGGCTGCTTCTTGCTGGATATCTTCAAGAAGAAGAAGAAAATCCGTCAGTAAAAAAGCGGCGTAGGGAAAAAATTTATGCCGAGATTTTTACTGAATGGGTATTTCGTATGTATACTTTCGGTCAGAAGTCTAGGCGATATTTGGAGGAAGTGTTCATCAACCAAGTTGTTGATACTATGTATATGACTTGTTGTATGGCTGGCCGTATGAAAGAACAAGAAATCAATATGACCCGTATTTTTAACAGTATAAAGAGAATGACGGAAGAGCGTCTTTCTATTTACTGTGTGAGAATCAATTGGAGCTTCTCAAACTTTGCAGATATTCCTTTCATCAACAGGAATGTCATTGAAAGTTCCAAGTGCTACGCGGAAATTGACAAGATTATTTTGGACAATTTTGAGACTTTCCTTATCAATGCTGATGAGAAGGATTGTCCTGAAAAAGATATTGCTGCTTTGCTTTATACGTTAGATAGCAGGGGCTTTGATTTTTGGAAGAACAAGCTCTTTGATTACATTGAAAAGGAAGATTTTAAAAATGTTCCGATTGATTCCAAGGTATTTCGTGAATGCCTGCCGAAGTTCTTTCCTGAGCTCATTTCCAACATTTGTATGGGATATTTGAAACTGGCATTGAATGATGCGGGAAACATTGAAAAGGAACTTCAAACGATGGCGGATTACAAGAAATATTGTGGTCTCTCTTTCCTTACCGCTGATGATGTGCAAGCGATTATCTCATTTGTTATTCAGAAGCGTGACGGCGACTTGCTTAACAAGGTCGTGAAGCTCTTCAAAGAAAGTTTTGGCGATGATGTGGCAAGTGAAGCATCTGCTTATATGAAGAAGATTGTTGCTGATATCGTCAATTCGGCGGCGGAAGAGGGAAACGAAGATTCATTGTATACGCTTAACAGCAATAAGGACTTTTTCAATGCACTTTTGGCTGCCAATAATATGATGATGGTGCCTTACGAACAATTGTAATATTGGTTTTAAAGAGAGAGCTACCTAATGGTGGCTCTCTTTTCATAGTTTTTTCTTTGAGGTGTATGATAAGAAAAGTAGTTGATAATTTGAAATGGTAATGGTAAAATCGTGGTATAAGAACGAATGAAGAGGAGTGAAGAAAATGAACAAGGCACTTGAAACCGTTGGGGCTGTACACACACACACACACACACAAGCCAATTTTTAAATAAAAGTAATGTTATGGCATTTTTGTATGTAAGTGCTTTGGGCATGAATGTTATTTTTGCAAGAAAGGTTACAAGTGTTTTTGAGGGCATTTTGTTTTTTATAAATTGTATTGAAGATAGTTAGGAGACTAACTGAAACTTTGCTGTTTGTTTAAGTTTTGTATAAGACTTGAATAGGTGGCACTGTTTTGGTTAGTCTTTTTGGCGTGTAAAACTATATTTTATGGATTTAGTATGTGGTTTAATTGTAAAAAGTGACAGTTTAAGCTTACTTGGGATAGTAGCGTCGTAAAAGTAATAGAAAAATTTTTTCTCCTACCTACCCAACCGAGCCGAAAAAATTTATTCTATGTACTTTTACTCCTTTGAGCATAGTGGCTGGATTTAAGCAAATCTTGTTTAAGATGGTGCTTATAAATATAAGAAATGAGGTTGATTTATGTATGAAAAGTTTTGAAGTAAAGAAGTGTGAGAGTGGTATTTCGCTTATTGCGCTGATTATTACGCTTATTGTTGTAATTATTTTGGCAGCGATTGCATTTAATAGCTCGACGAGTACGATTGGAAAGGCGAATTATTCTAAGTTTGTTTCTAACATTAGTGAAGTTGAGCAAGCTATAAATGAGAAGATGATAGAAGTTAAAGGTGCAATGCTTGCAAATGGTTCTCAAATTACTGATGGACAGGCATTTAATTATGTGGCTAAGGGTGGAAAGACGGATGATGATTTTGTTGTAGAGGGTAGAACACCTGATTATACAATAATTGAGAAGAATGCGAACATTGGAATTAAGTTGCCAGTTATGAAAGTTAATACTCCAACCGAGACTAATGTTGAGGTTAAGTATGTTGTGACTAAGAGTGGCAAGGTTTTTATTTGGCCACCATTTCCAAGTGAGAATGCGTATAATATAAGAGATAAAGAGTTTGTAGATAGTGCACTTGTTTCTAGTTCGGGAGATGTTGATATAACAGTTGCAGGAACAACGTTTAAAATGCAAGTAAATGAAAGCAGTGAACTTGAAAATAGAGAGCTTTTAGATGGAGGCTTGTCTAGGAAAGAGTTTGAGAAAATAACAAATAAAGTTAAAGTTGGTGACTATGTTAATTATGTACCAACAGCAGTGCAAAATGTTGAAACTGATTCAAGTAAAACTGGTTATGCAAAAGAAATTCTTTCAACAGATACAACAACAAAGTGGAGGATTTTGAGTATAGATAATGAAACAGGAAAGGTAATGCTAACGACATATGGTCCTGCAAACAAAGTAACTTTGAGAGGGGCAACTGCATATTTTAATGGGGCAAATGAATTACATAGATTATGTGAAATGTTGTATTCAAATACAACAAAAGGAATAGAAGCAAGAAATATGACAATAGAAGATTTGAATAAGGCTTGTGGATACACTCCACCAATTAGTTTTGAAAAATGGGCGATGTATCCAGCTGATACACTAGATAGTGATTTAAAAGATATAGTGGTAGATGGACATATTTATAAAGCTTATAAACATACAGATGATTTAGTTGTTGGAATAGAATACGCAAGATTTTATAATTGGGACGATAATGATGGCATTACACATCATTCAGTAGATGAGAAAGATTACATTGAATTAAAATCGAAAGACGAGCCAGTTTTAATTCGAAAAACATTGTATTGGTACGATCCAAGTAGCATTAATTTAATTATTGGAGATATAATAAATGGAGATGGAACGAATAGAAGTTGGCTTGCATCATCGTGCGTTAATTTAAATTCTGAATATCCATTTGTTCATTACTGCTTATGTGCGATTTTTATTACCGATGTTTACGCTGGTGTAACAGTTAGTTCTACAGGTGAAGCATATGCAACTTTGTATGGCCTTCGTCCTGTAATTTCTATATCAGCAAATTTATTAGACATTTCAAATTCTTCAACTGATGGTTCTTCTGCATCAGTTGCTTGGAATATTAAATAAAGTTAAGGTGTTTTATGTTGATTTTTTTGGAACGTTTTTCTTTTCTAATCATATAATTACATTGTAAGTTGAATTTTTGAGGAGGTGAGAAATTATGTGTGATAGTCTTGAGCTTAAAAACATTACGAAGGTTTATCAAGATGACGATGGCGAAACTTTTGCTGTCAAGGATTTTAGTTACTCTTTTAAGAAGGGACGTTTTGTAAGTATTATCGGACCGAGTGGTTGTGGCAAGTCTACGTTGCTTTCTATTATTGCAGGGCTTGACACTCAGACGTCAGGCATAATTTTTATGGATAATTCCAAGCTCACGAGTAAGGCATATAACATTGGCTATATGTTACAAAAGGATTATTTGCTTGACTGGCGGACTATTTACAAGAATGTTTTGCTAGGACTTGAAATTAGGGGAAAGGTTAGCGAGGAGTCTAAGGATTACGTTAATCTCTTGCTTAAAAAGTATGGCTTGTATGAGTTTAAGGATCGCTATCCTAGTCAGCTTTCTGGTGGTATGAGGCAACGCGCTGCTCTTATTCGAACTCTTGCTACTAGTCCGGACATTTTGCTACTTGATGAGGCTTTTTCGGCACTGGATTATCAGACTCGGCTTTTAGTGACGGAGGATGTTTACAAGATTATAAAGGCTGAGAATAAGATTACTATTATGGTTACACATGATATTCCTGAAAGTATTTCTATGTCTGATGAAATTATTGTGCTTAGTAAGAGGCCTGCTTCTACTAAGCGTGTTTACAATGTTGTTTTCGATATTCCTGACAGAACCCCTCTTAAATGTAGGGAAAATCAAAGGTTTACAGCCTATTTTGATGCTGTCTGGAAGGAGTTGAATCAGGATGAGTAAGGAGATTTCTGCTGAAAGAAGAAAGTATCTTAAAAAGAAGTTGATGACAAAGGTTTTTGTTCGACTTGTTCAAGTTGCAATTGTTTTGATTTTGGTGGCTCTGTGGGAAGTGCTTGCTAATGCGGGTGTTATTGATAGTTTTATTATGAGTAAACCGTCTCAAATTGTTGATACTTTTGTTGATATGGTTTCTGACGATTTGCTTTTTCACATTTGGATAACTTGTGAAGAGACTATTATTGGCTTTCTGCTTGGCACTGTGCTTGGTGTTGCGATTGCTTCGATACTTTGGTGGTTTCCGTTTCTTTCAAGTGTTTCAGCACCTTTTTTGGTGGTGCTGAATAGCTTGCCTAAGGTTGCACTTGGACCAATAATCATTGTTTGGGTTGGTGCTGGCACGCCTGCCATTATAACGATGGCTTTGGCGATTTCGCTTGTGGTGACAATTCTTGAAATGCTTAACGGCTTTAATTCGACTGACAGAAATAAGATTAAGATGGCTGAAACGTTTGGTGCAAACAGACTGCAAGTGTTTTGTAAAATCGTTTTTCCATCTAATGTGCCAGTTTTGTTAAATGCTATGAAAGTTAACATCGGTCTTTCTATGGTTGGCGTTATAACTGGTGAATTTCTTGTTTCAAAAGGTGGGTTAGGCTATCTCATTGTGTATGGTGGTCAGGTTTTTAAGCTTAATCTTGTAATGACTAGCGTCATAATTTTGGGCTTAGTGGCAACGCTTATGTACCAAGGTGTGATTTTGCTTGAAAAGTTGATTAGCTCTAAGGGCAAGTGGAATTAGAAAGGAGTTGTATTTTATATATTCCACGCCTTTAATATAATTCTAAAATCAATGACCAAAAGGAGGAGCTCTTTTATGAAAAAAATCGTTTGTACGTTTTTGGTGGTATTCGTTATCGTCATTTTTGCTTGCACGACTGCCTTTGCTCAAACAACGGTGAAAGTGAGCGAGGTTACTCACTCGGTGTTTTATGCACCGCAATACGTCGCCATCAATTTGGGCTTCTTTGAGAAGAACGGACTCGATGTTGAGCTTGTCAACAGTCAGGGTGCTGATAAGGTTATGACAGCAGTGCTTTCTGGTCAGGTGGATATCGGATTTGCAGGCCCGGAAGCTTCTATCTATGTGTATCTGCAAGGTAAGAAAGATTATCCAATGGTGTTTGCTCAGGTGACTAAACGTGATGGCTCTTTCCTTGTCGGAAGAGATAAAGACGAAAAGTTTGAATGGGCAAATCTTAAAGGAAAGCATATCTTGCCTGGCAGAAAGGGCGGAGTACCGTATATGACGTTGGAATATGTCATTAAGCAAAATGGTCTTATTCCAAGCGAAGATATGAACTTTGACAATAGCATCAGCTTTGACGCTATGACTGCTGCCTTTATTGGGGGAGTCGGTGACTACGTTACAATTTTTGAACCTACGGCAACCGAACTGGAACTTGAAGGTAAGGCTGTAATTCTTGCTTCTGTCGGCGAAGCTTCTGGCGAAATTCCGTATACGGCCTATTTTGCTAATAAGAGCTTCCTCGAAAAGAATGCAGAGCTTGTTCAAAAGTTCGTTAACGCACTCTACGAGGGACAGCAGTGGGTGGCGACACACAGCGACCGCGAGGTTGCCGAAGTGCTTGAAGCTTCTTTCCCTGGAACAAATGTCGAAATTCTTGAAAAGGTTTGTGCTAGGTATAGAAGTATCGATGCTTGGTGTGCGGCTCCTGCAATGAGCGAATCTGCTTTTGAAAGACTGCAAGATGTTATTTGTGAAGCAGGCGAGCTTGAACAGCGTGTGCCGTTTGAAATGCTTGTGGATAATTCCTTTGCTGAAAAAGCGGCAGCTAAATAAAAACACCCCCAGACCAATTTGTGTGTCTGGGGGTAACCTTTTTATTATACGATTATTGTTTTGTAATCGGTGTATAGCACCATTCCTGGTTTTGCACCGACTTCTTTGTGCACATACTTAACTAATGTATAATCTACTTCAACTTTTGAGGAATTCTTTGCACTACTATGTTCTTTTGCTAGTGTCGCAGCATAGTACAAAGTTTCATCATCAACATCTTCTGATTCTATAATTATGTGACTTCCGTGAATGTTTTTAGTATGTAGCCACATATAATTTTTCCTTGCCATTTTTAAAGTTAATTTGTCATTTTGAACATTATTACGTCCGACTAATATCTTAGTACCTTTAAATTCAAAAGAAAGTGGAGTAGAAGGTTCATCTTTTTTCTTTCCCTTTTTATATACTTTCTTGGCATATCCACCATTTGCAAGCTCTTCGTGTATCTCGTCTAGCTCAAATAGGGTATTGGCTTCTTCAATTTCAAACATAACAGAGTTTAAGTAATCTAATTCACTTTCATAATCTTTTTTATATTCTTTTGCGTGTGAAATAGAGCCTTTTAATTTATTATATTTTTTAAAATAACTTTGTGCATTTTTTGATGGTGTTAAATTTTTTTGAAGAGGAATACTTATTAACTCATTGTTATTGTAAAAATTCTCAGTTTCAAGCTTCTCCATACCAATTTGCATTTTGTATATATTTGAACTTATTATTTCACCATACTGTCTATATTTTTCAAGATTTGGCTCATCCTCTAAGGTTTTAAGCACAAGTGATAATTTCTTGTTTATTTTAGTTATATGTGCGTTCACATCTCTTTTTAAATTTTGCTTTGCACTTTTTAGAAGAGAAGAGTTCTCTTTTAAAGAATAAAATTCATCTAAAAATTTAGATATTTCAAGTTCTTCAAGTGGAGAAGACTTTATTAAAACACTATAATCTTTTTTATTTTCATTAACTGTTAAAGAAATTTTATTTTTAGCTATATCTTCGATAATCTCAGAAATTTTTGAGTATATTTTTAAAATTAAGTCATCAATAATTTGAGATTTTTCAAGTTCCGGTGCAATATTTACAAGATTACAAATAGTTGCAACAAAATTTTTGCTAAATCCAACAAATAGGCTAGAAAGCAAATTAGTGATAGCAATACTTTCAAATTCAGATTTTGATATTGCTTCACGAACGATTTTCAAAAATTTTTCATCAGATGTAGTCAAAAAGTCATATTTGCCAAGTGAAGTAGGCATAATGTATTTTTTAGATGGTAAAACCTCTCTAACGCTACTCATCGTTATATCTACGTGTCTTATAGAATCAATAATTTTTTCATTATCCAGTAAAATAATATTGCTGTATTTTCCCATAAGTTCTACTGCCAATGTCTTTTTTACTATGTCACCAAAATCGTCAATTGTTTCAAATGTCAAATTTACAATTCTATCTAGTCCAATTTGACTTATAGATAGCAATTTAGCACCAATTAAATACTTCCTAAGCACCATACAAAATTGAGGAGCTTTTTCAGGATTATTTCTATTCTCATTACTTAAATGAAGTCTACAATTGTTTGCATCAATAGAAATTAAAAGTTTTACATTTTTCCTATTCTGAGTATGCAAGCAAAGCCAAATTTCATTTCTGTTAGGTACATATATCTTTTCAACACGACTGTTTATAAGTGTGTTAGTTAATTCATTCACAACCATTTTTGTTGTTATTCCGTCAAATGCCATATTTACACTTCCTTTCAAGCGGGTATTATATCATTTATTATTAAGAATATCAATTACATAAAAAGATGAAAATCCTTAGGCAAGTGTGCCTAAGGATCGAAAATTACAGTGGAAAGGGAGACAGAACTACAGTCACGGTATTGGAGTCCAAAGGAAGTTTGAGTCCGTTAGTAAGTTCTTCAACTTTTGCATTGAAAAGCAGCTGACAATAATACTCAAGCTCTTTCGGGATAAGATAGCCGTTAAAAGGAGTGAGTATTTTTCTGCTTTCAATGCACGCATTAGCATTGCCGCTCAATTCATATACTTCAAATATCATATCGCTTTTAAGATGTATTTTAAAGAAAATGATGGGATATTCTGCGGTCTCCAAGGCTTTTAATATAATGGTAGATAGTTGTTTTACAAAGCGTTCAGCCGCTGCATTCACAACAATTGTAGCTTCTTTCCGTTTCAAGTTAAGTTCTTTGGTCCCAGAAGCGAAAGTGAACTGATACGACATAACTAGTCTCCTCTCATAAAAGTCGTTCCACATAAGTGAATATCAAGCTAGTTTAGTGTGGATTAAAAAAATAACTAGCGTGATGTCACCAAAATAGAATTTTTAGTTTTCCAAATCTGGATGTCTAAAACTAGAAATATTTCTCAGTGACACACAGATTGTATCATATGTTACATAATTTGGCAATAGGAACAAATTAGTGTGGTCAGGCAACTGACAGGCCGGAAATGAATATAGTTATACTATCTATATGCACAGGAGGTGCAGTGATATGGAAATATTATCGTTTTTAAACATCATAAAAGACTTTTTCTTTTTAGTTGGTTATGTTACAAATTACAATTTATTTCCAGAGCCATTATCTAGTGAGGAAGAGGAAAAATACCTAAGATTGTACGAAAAAGGGGACGAGAAGGCAAAAAAGGTACTTATAGAGAGAAATTTAAGGCTAGTTGCACATATTGCAAAAAAGTACAATGTGTCGTCTATTGACCAAGAAGATATAATTTCAATCGGAACAATAGGACTTATTAAAGCAGTAAATAGCTACAACATGGATAAAGGCGTAAGATTAGCTACATATGCTGCTAGGTGTATTGAAAATGAAATTTTAATGCACTTGCGAAGCACAAAAAAGATTTCACAAGAAATATCTATAAATGAAGCGTTAGGGCAGGACAAAGAAGGAAATGAGATTACTTTTATAGATGTTATTGAAAGCGATAATAAATGCATCGAAGACGAAATTGATTTAAAAATGAAAGTGAAAAAACTTTATAAAAAGATAGAAGAAGTTTTGCAAGACAGAGAAAAGATGATAATAGAGCTTAGATTTGGTTTGAATGGTAAAGAAACAAAAACTCAAAGCCAAATTGCAAAAGAGCTTGGAATATCACGTTCTTACGTGTCCAGAATTGAAACAAAAGCGATAAATAAGCTTAGCAAAGAAATGAAAAATTTATATGACGAAAACTAAGAATAAAAAAGTATTAGAAAAATATTTTATTTTTTGCAAAAAAATGTTGACAATTATTATAGTCGATGTTAATATATTTTTTGCAAGTTGTTTATAACGAATTTAAAAATGATTTGCAAAAAAATATGCACGAGTGGCGGAACAGGCAGACGCACAGGACTTAAAATCCTGCGCCCGATGAGGGCGTACCGGTTCGATTCCGGTTTCGTGCACCATTAGTACCACGGCTTTGAAGCAGTCATTGTCGTGGTGCTTTTTTTATATTTCAACTAATTTCCATTGACTAAAAAACATTTTTTATTTAATATATAAGTGTAGAGTTTTGTGAGGAGGGGATAAAATGAAACCAAGAACAAAAAATTTGTGTAGATTATTATGCTTAATACTTGCTTTAATGTTTATTGTACCAGCGGTTATATCATTATTTTATTATTAAAATTTGGATGTGAATATATATGGAATCTATTATTGAATCAATTAAACTTTTTTATGATACTAATGTTATGGGATATTTCAATTTGTTAAAAGAATATCCGATTAAAATTGTTACATTGCTTTTAGATTTATTTTTAGTTGGCTGGCTTATTTCGAAATTGTTTAAGATTGTAAAAGGAACAAAAGCAACATTACTTATAAAAGGAATTGCAGTGCTTATTATCGCAACTGCACTTAGCGATTTCTTTTCGCTTAACATATTACACTACATACTAAGTTCTATAAGCACATACGGTGTTATAATGGTAATTGTAATATTTCAGCCAGAGCTTAGAAAAACATTGGAGCAAATGGGAAGCACAGATGTCACAAAGTTATTTGACTTTGAAGAACAAGAAGAAACAGCGATAGATGAGGTAGTAGAGGCTGTTTATAGAATGGCTGAAACTAAAACAGGAGCTTTAATTGTTTTTGAACGTGAAATGAATTTGAATGACATTATTGCAACTGGTGTAAAAATAGATTCAGCAGTTTCAAAAGAATTGCTTGAAAACATATTCGTTGTTGACACACCTTTACACGATGGTGCGGTTGTCATAAAAGGTGGTAGAATAGCAGCAGCTGCTGCTATATTGCCACTTACTTCCCGTGTAGATTTGGATAGAGAATATGGCACAAGGCACCGTGCAGCGATAGGGCTTTCGGAAGAAACAGACGCGGTTATTGTTGTTGTTTCAGAAGAAACAGGAAAAGTTTCTCTGGTTATTGATGGGAAAATAATAAGAGGCTTAAACCAAGAAATATTGAAAAATGAACTAATTAGGAGACTTGAAAGAAAAACACAAAAAAATATTAGACAAATAATTGAAACAACAAAAAACATTAAGAATATTAGAAGAGAAAAATCTGAAAAGAAATAAATTAAAGAGTAGTCTTGTATAAATGATGTATTATTATTGGTAACCACTTGATGGTTTAAAAGTAATGATATATCGATTTATACGAGACTACTTTTTATGTTAATCAAAAAAGATGGTATATGATTAAATAATATGGTATAATAAACTAAATGAGTAAAATAAAAGGGGTTTGGTGTTATGATAAGTGAAAGTAAATTAAAGCAAATATGTGAAGAATATGGAATTGATGCAGGAAAGCTAGTAGCAAGTAATCCCAATATATTGGATTATGCTGATGCAACATCTATGTGTGATGTTCTAGAATTTTTAAAGAAAACACTGGATATAGACGGAAAAAATATAGAGAAGTGCCCAAGTATATTTTATTTTGCACCAGAGAATATAAAACAAAATTGGCATTTCTTAAAGGGAAAAAATATAAGGACAACAAATGTAGAAAGTTGTTTACACATATTGTCAACAACACCGGTCGATTTAGAAGAAACATATAACTATGTATATTCAAATTATGGAGAAAGATATCTTAACGCTAATACGTCTATATTAAGAGTGAACGTAGAGCGAATAAAGGATTTGGAGGCCACCTTAAAGGATGTAAAAAAGAAAACAATTTTACAAGCAGCTGTATCGAAATTTTCTGTTGAGGAATGCCAAAAGATAGTAGAAGTATGCAAGGAAAATAAAATAGAAATAACAGGAAGTGTGTTTAGACAAAGTGCAGAAGAAATAGAAGAGATAGTAAAAGTATGCAAAGAAAATAAAATAGAAATAACGGGAAGTGTGTTTTTTAAGAGTGCAGAAGAAATAAAAGAGATAGTAAAAGTATGTGAAGAAAATAAAATAGAAATAACAGGAAGTGTGTTTAGACAAAGTGCAGAAGAAATAATAGAGATAGTAAAAGTCTGTAAGGAAAATAAAATAGAAATAACAGGAAGTGTATTTAAAAGGAGTGCAGAAGAAATAATAGAGATAGTAAAAGTATGTAAGGAAAATAAAATAGAAATAACAGGAAGTGTGTTTAGTAGAAGTGCAGAAGAAATAGAAGAGATAGTAAAAATATGCAAGGAAAATAAAATAGAAATAACAGGAAGTGTGTTTTTAAGAAGTGCAGAAGAAATTGAGAAGATAGTAGAAGTATGTAAGAACAATAAAATAGAAATAACAGGAAATGTGTTTAAAAGAAGTGCAGAAGAAATTGAGAAGATAGTAGAAGTATGTAAGAACAATAAAATAGAAATAACAGGAAATGTATTTTTAAGAAGTGCAGAAGAAATTGAGAAGATAGTAGAAGTATGTAAGAACAATAAAATAGAAATAACAGGAAATGT
>CAKPAA010000023.1 GCA_934132775.1 uncultured Clostridia bacterium
TCTATTAGCTTCAAATCTTTCCTTAACATACTTTAAAACTTTTTCTTCATCATCTTGAACTAAATTTCTCATGCTTTGGTACACTTCTAATTTTTCTTTTCTCATTCGTTTATCAACCCCGTTTTCATTTGACTTTATTCATATTTTATACTAGCAAAATGCTTATAGCAAGAGAAAACTTAATTTTGCTAATTTTACCATATAGACCGGCCTATTTGGCTGTTTTTTATTGTTTACATTCTAATTTTGTTGTATTTAAAAAACTACATTTTACATAAGCAAAATCAAAATTATGCATATTTTATTTAATGCTTACTTAAATTAACTATTTGGCAAAAAATAAGACCTGCATTAAATTCATAATGCAAGTCTTATTTTTTAATTCGCCGTTACTCCATATCAGCGAGCACTTTCTCGCCAATATGGACTCGCTCATCGATGCCTTCCAAGGCCTCTTGCGAACGCACTGAGCCCCGATCGTCAGCTTTGTGCAAGAGCATAAGCTGACGATAGAACTCGTCGTCAACTTGTACCTCAAGACCGGCACGCCGAAGTTCTTTTCGGCAAGCAACCTTGATAGCCGCTTCAAGGTCATCCGGATGTTCTCGTGCAACATTGTATGGGAACATATGACACCTTATCAGTGCCATAGCCCTTTCGTACCTACGATCTTCCTTAGAAAGGAAAACAGAGATATCAGCGTCCCTTACCAGCTCGTGTCCGTAAAAACAGGCACCGCCGACTTTATTGAAGCCCTGGGTAAGCGGCTTATTGATGTCGTGCAGACACGCTGCCAACACAACGACATCGTCCTCAGGCCTTCCCTGAGCAAGTCTCTGTGCCTCAGCCACTACAAGCATCACGTGCTCGTAATAGCTCTCGAAATGGTACTTTGACGTATGAGGCAGCTTCGAAAAGTCCTCATAATAATAGCGGGCGAAATCGGCTCTGAACATACAGAACCCTCCTTTTGTTTTAGTTTTTTTATTAGCGACAATTATATTATACACTATCTCAAGAATTATGTAAACATATTTTAGAAAATTTGCTACTTATACAAAATAAAATTGCAAATTCAAAAGTGTATGTAGTTAACAACTCTTTTGGGAATTAAGTCATAATATGAAAGTGCAAAATCAAACGACAAATATGATGGTCCATAAATGCATCCCACCAATAAATATCCAGATGTTTTAGGATCAGTTTCATACAAACCATTTATAATTTTGAAATATTTTCCTTTTTATTTCTTTATTAAAAAATCAAGCCCAACCAGCTAAACATCTAAGTTTAACAGTTTGGACTTGTCTCAATGCAAATATTATGCATTTTAAAGTGTTATTCAATTTCTACTCTACACAAATATATGTGCCGTTTTGATAAATAACTTTTGAACCATACTTTATTTTTTCATATAATTCTTGTGAAATCTTAATACCCCAGAATTCTTTGCCTGTCTCTGGTATCTTCAAGCTCATTCTTGCATCTTCTTTTTCGTCACTCTTGTCACATACAAAGTATGCTTTGCCGTCAACTTCAAACAGACTTCTTGAATTTTTGCTTGCTTCAATTATTCTTTTTCTTAGAGTCAAAATTTCATTTGTTGCCTCTTTGTCTACTTTGAAAGAACCATTTTGGAATATAAGCACGTCTCCATTTTTCACATCGGTTGGCAACTTAGATAACTCTAAATTTTGAAAGCTTTTTTTGTCTGCTGTGAAAGTATGAACAAAACAAATATTGCTTTCTGGTGTGACATTTTTTACGTAGTAACACTCACTTAACTCATTGCTAGAAACGTATTTTTTTAACCAATTTGCGATACTGTCATTGATTAAACTCCTACCTTCTCTTGTAAGTTTAAAACTGTTTTCTAGTGCTTCAACCGCTCCTCTAAGTGTTTCGTTTAATGATCCAAGATTATCTTTTTCACCGCCAAAATTTAATTCTAAATTCATAAATATCTCGCTTCCTTAAATTATTATTTCCACTCATTTTTAAGTCAAGACATATGAATTATACCAGCAAATGCCCATTTTTTCAATACTTTATTCTAATTTATTACTTGCTGTTTAGAGGGTAGCGTACGCTTTTCATTTTATTTAACCACTATTTCATTGAACCATTGTTTTACATATAGAATTTACTATCTTTTACTTAACTATTTGCCTTTCCTTGCCAAAGGTCTTCTTCTTTTAATTTTTTATCAATTCCATTCATTATCCACTTTTTGTGAGCATTCCATTCAGGTGCAACCAATATATCTTTTGGTGCATCTCCTGAAACTCTATGTATAACAATATCTTTTCTTAAATGAGATATTATATAACAAGCTTTTTCTATGTATTCTTCTAAGGTTAGCGGCGTATATTTTCCGGCATTATAAAGGTTTTCAAGTTCAGTGCCTTTTACAATATATGTAGAATGAATTTTTACTCCGTTTACTTTTTGAGCATTTATAAATTCCACTGTTTCTTCAATATCTTTATCCGTTTCATTTGGAAGTCCAACCATTATATGTGCAACAACCTCTATTCCATATTTTTCAAGTGCTTGAACGGCTCTTTTAAAATCTGCCGAAGTGTATCCTCTATTTAAAGTCTTGCCTATTTCATCATTTGCAGTTTGTAAGCCTAATTCAACCACCACATAGCATTTCTCAGCATACTCCGCTAAAAGCCTTGCTATTTCTTCATTTATACAGTCTGGTCTTGTTGCGATTTCAAGACCTATAATTCTATCATCACAAAAGGCCAAATCATATTTTTGCCTTAAATTTTCGAGTGTATCATACGTATTTGAAAAATTTTGAAAATATGCAATAAACTTATTGGCACGGTCTCCTCTATACGAGTTTAAGTGATTTTTTATTTGTGATTGTATATCTACATTTTTTAAATGTTCTCCTGAGCCTCTCTCACTGCAAAATATACAACCACCATAACCTTTTGTGCCATCTCTATTTGGACAAGTAAAACCTCCATCAATACATATTTTTAATACTCTTTCTCCAAATTTTTCTTTTAAATATTTGTTTAAGTGGTTATATCTATCTTCCATTTTAGTACAACGCCTTTATATCCCAAACAGTTCCATTAACTGTATCATTCAATATAATACCTTGGCTATCTAGCTCACTTCTGATTTTATCAGCAGTCTCGTAGTCTTTATTCTTTTTTGCATCTTTTCTTTCATCTATTTTTTTCAAAATATCTTCCTCAGAGATACCAAGCTTTTTAAGATATTTAGATTTCATTTCAGCTATAAATTCGTCTGGCTCTTGCGCAAAAAATCCCAAAACTTTGTATGCATCTTTAACTTCATTTAAAATTGCTTTTAAGGTATTAGCTGTTTTTTGTCTATTATCTTTTTTAGCAGACTTCATAATGTTATTAACGTACTTAAATATTCCATGCAAATTAGCAATTGCAGCTGGTGTATTAAAATCATCGTCCATAACATTTATGAAATCTTCTTTTATCTTTCCTGAAATATCATCTTCTAACTTTTCACCATTTTCATCGCCATTATATGTATTTATAAAATCATTCATAGCCTTTATCGTATTATAAAAATAATACATTTGGCTTTCTGCAAGCGTGTAATCACTATCCAAAATATCTATATCAGATGAATAATGCTTTGAAAACATAACAAATTTAAGAACTTCAAAATTATACAATTTTAAAGCATCTCTTATTGTTAGTGAGTTTCCTAATGATTTACTCATCTTTTCCCCATTTATTTTAATAAGTCCACAATGAGACCAATAATTTGCAAATGTTTTTCCACTCAATGCTTCGCTTTGGGCTATTTCATTCTCGTGATGTGGGAATATTAGGTCTCTGCCACCACCGTGAATATCTATTGTTTCGCCCAATGTATCACGTGCCATAACAGAACACTCAATATGCCAACCAGGTCTACCTTTGCCCCAAGGTGAATCCCAAGAAATTTCACCCTCTTTTGCAGACTTCCAAAGTGCAAAATCAATAGGATCTTCTTTTCCTTCTTCAAGCTCTATTCTAACACCATTAAGCATATCATCTACATTTCTGTGAGATAACTTGCCATATTGTCTAAAATTTCTAACTCTAAAATAAACATCTCCATTAGGCGCAACGTATGCGTAACCCTTATCTATAAGACCTTGCACAAATTTTATTATCTTTTCTATGTATTCCGATGCTTTTGGCTTAATATCAGCATCTGTAATATGCAAACCTGCCATATCTTTTTCGTTTTCTTCAATTTGTTCCAAAGAAAAATCAAGTGCATTCTTGCCAAGCTCATTTGCTTTTTTTATTATTTTGTCATCGACATCTGTGTAATTACGAACATATTTAACATTATATCCTCTGTATCTCAAATAATCTGTAATCATTGCATACACCATTGCTTGACGTGCGTGACCTATATGAGATAAATCGTAAACCGTAATTCCACACGCATACATATTAACGTTATTGCCGTTAATTGGCTTAAATTCTTCCTTTTTACCAGTCATAGAATTGTATATTTTCATATAAAAACCTCCTTACAAGCCTTATATGTTGCTTAAACTTCGTCTCAATTTCTAATGTTTAGTCCCAACATCTTATACATTATATGCCCCAAACACGTGATTTGTCAATATTTTGCCCTGAACACATAAAATCTGCTTATCACGTAATTTAAAATTATAACAACAATAGAAATCACAAGTTTAACCGCATATTCATTTAATCCAAGCCAAGTTGCGAACATCCAAAATGCCACGACTTGAAACAAAAATGTATATCCTCTGCTTAACAAAAATTTCATAAACTCTCTAAACTTACTCTTTTCAACACTTTTAAACACATACCTTCTATTAGTAAAATATGCAAAAATAATCGAAGTTAGTATAGCTATCGCATTAGCGATATTTTTATCAATCACTGGTAAAAAAGTCCTAAACAAAAATAATACTCCCCAGTCAACAAGTGTTGTAAGAACACCAAAGAAAATATATGAAATATAGTGCTTCATTTTTTCTTTATCTTTTAATAACTTCATAAATTTATCCATATATACTCAATCCTTTATAGCTATTTCAGCATTTAGTTTTAATTAGCACAAATTTCATTAAAACTACATTTGTTTTTATAAAATTTGTCTTTACCTTTCTCGAATTTTTCTTAATCTTTTCTTTTCACTTCACTTATAATATACTGTGGTCTTCGCTTAACTTCTTCATAAATCTTTCCAACATATATGCCAATAATTGCAAGGCAAAACATTATAAGCGAACCGATTATAAGTTGAAGCAAAATAACTGTTGTAAAACCAGTTGCCGATACTCCAACTATTTTATTATATAAAGTTTGAATTGCCAAAATAACTGCACTCACAAAAAATATTCCGCCAAGAAAAGCCGTAATGTATAAAAGTGATGATGAAAATGAGGTTATAGCGTTAATTGCAAGTTTGAATAATGATTTAAGTTTAAACTTAGACTTTCCAATTTCTCTTTCTTTAATATCAATTTCCAAAACATATTTATCAAATCCAACCCAATCAACCAAGCCTCTGAAAAAAAGTTGACCTTCTTTAAATTCTTTAATTTTATCAACAACTGCTCTGTCTAAAAGCTTGTAATCACTTGAATTAGCCATATCTAGCCCAGACATTTTTTTGAGTATATT
The DNA here is from genome assembly GCA_934132775.1 of uncultured Clostridia bacterium. GTDB lineage: Bacteria > Bacillota > Clostridia > TANB77 > UBA1234 > UBA1234. The sequence continues at coordinate 5,667 of CAKPAA010000023.1, forward strand.
ATAAAAAAGTCCTGTACTAATTTTATACAACAACGATTCCTTGCCTCTGCTCTTCTTCACAGTTTCAACAATTTTATACCCATCTTTCCACTTTTCAATTAACTTTGGAATATATTCAGGTGGATGTTGTAAATCAGAATCCATAACTATAACAGCATCACCTTTGGCATTTGAAACACCAGCCATAACAGCAGCTTCTTTGCCAAAATTTCTGCTAAATCTAACGCCAATAATTCTTTTATTACCTTCAACCAAAGTTGAAATTTCTTTCCAACTATCGTCCTTAGAGCCATCATCAACAAGCACCATTTCATAATCATCTGGCAAATACTTTATTATTTCATTTACATTGTGCTTAATTCCATTTTCTTCGTTAAACACCGGAATAACAACTGATATCATATAAAAACACCTCATACAAAAACATTCTATTTACTTTTTATTTTTAAGTCAAAGTAATTGTTTAGCCATTACATTCAACTATCTACATTCATTATGTTGCTTCTAATCTATGATTATTTTACTGTTTTTTCCTTACTATTTCAAGTAAAAGGTTAACACGAAAATTTTTATTTGCTATAATATTCAAAATAAATACAAGCTAGAGCACCGTGTATAAAAACCTATTGACTTATAGCTAAAAAGTTTGTATCATATTTATGTAAAGGGGTGGAATTAAAGTGAAAAAGATAAAAAACATTAAAGACTTAAATCCGGACATTGATTTAACAAAAGCTGAAAAAAAGGCAAAAGGCTTTATAACAGAATTTAAAGAATTTGCAATGAAAGGAAACGTTGTTGATTTAGCAATAGGTATGATTATAGGCTCTGCTTTCACAAGTATCGTTAATTCACTAGTAAAAGACATCATCACACCACTAATCGGTTCAATCACTGGTGGACTTGATTTTTCAGAACTATTTATATCACTTGATGGAACGCACTACGCAACTCTTGCAGAAGCACAAGCAAAAGGCGCTGCAATACTTGCATATGGTAACTTTATAACAGCAGTATTAAACTTTTTAATAGTAGCATTGGTTATTTTTATAGTATTCAAAAAAATATTGGCGCCTAGAAAGAAAAAAGTTGAAACACCTGTTGAACCAACAGAAAAAGAATGTCCATACTGCAAATCTACAATTAACATCAAAGCAACAAAGTGTCCACACTGTACAGCTGATTTAAAAGTAGAAGAAGAAAAAGCAAATGTTTAAGATTGTTTGCACTCTGCAAATAATTTAATAACATTATCAAAACGTTAATTTTACGCTAAATAAAATAAGAGCTCTAAATGTAGAAAAGTTACGTATGTCAGAAGTTGCAATCAACTTGCAACAACTACATCATACAAAAACTAGCTACATTCAGAGCTTTTATTAGTTATTAAAATTCTCTAAGTTTGTACTCATTTGAAAATGGTATAACGCAATTTTCATTAGTCCTTAAATAAGCCTCTTCTTTATGCATATACTCCACTATCTCTTTTGAGCCTTTATGACCGAATTTTTTCACAACTTGGTCAATTATCTGTTCCACCATTTTTGAAACTTTTTTAGGTTTAAAATCTTTACTTAAAGATATTCTATAACCCATATTCCCATTAGCATAATATTCCTCTTCTGTGTCAACAGCAGACAAATAAAGTAGTTCATTATTTCCTATTGGTAAGGCACCCATCTTTTTTCTTTCATAAACAAGCCCCGTAACTGATTTACCAGTCATTTCAAAATGAATGTAGTCAGTATACCATAACATTTTCATAAGTCCAACTTTATAAACACAATCAATTTTAGACAGCAAACAGCCTATGATATTATTTAAGTTATCTACATCTAATATTACGTAACCATTCTCACAAGTAGGTTCGTTGTATACAATATATTGATTTTTTAACTTTTCTTTTTCGGTTTCTTGAAGAAAACTATTCTTTATACAATTTTTAATTTTTTCTTTAATTTTCGCATATTTTTCTTCTGAAAAATTACTTTTATTCTTCTCCAACAATTGCAATAACACGCTAGGATTTTGACTAACTATTCTTAAAATCATATCATATGTGCTATCTTGAATTTGATTCGTTTCATACCTAGTAACAGTAACTTCGCCCCAACCAATAGACAAAGAAAAATCAGCCTGTGATAAGCCATATTTTTTCCTAATCTCTGCAATTTCATCTGATGTCAATAAACCTTTCTCTTTTCGGTACTCATTTCGAATGGTTTTCAAATTATCATCCACCAATTCAGAGTCTTCAAACTCCTCGTCGCAAGCACTGCATTTATAAAATTTTCTCTCATAATTAACTATTTGATTTTTAAATTCCACACTATCTTTTTGAGTGACAAAATAAACATTATCATTCTTACCACAAAAAGGGCAAGAAATATCAAATTTTCTCATAATTTCTCCCTCACTATTCATTATTATATGGCATCCTTCCGTGCGAATATTCTGGAAAATGAAAAGAAATACATAAAACATTTTTTGTGTTCTGTATTCTTAATTTTATGTATATCTCCATTTCCGAAACAAAAGTAAAAAACACGTGAAAGTCTGGCATATCACTATTTTTATCATCAGGTACAGACTGATAATACTCTGAAATCTTTAGTTTTTTTAGTACTTCAATTACATCTATTACGTTCATATTTAATTGCAACATCGTTTCTGTATTCTTTTTTCTCTCAGATTTACCAGCAAATATAAAATCCTTCTTGTAATCAAAATTAGGAGAATTTAATAATAAACTCAGCTCTCTTAAAAAAGATGCTATGGTTTCCACATTTGCTTTATATTGGTTCAAAGTGCATTTCCTCTCTTTGGTTTAAATTCTATCTATATTATATAACTATCAATTGATAGTGTCAATACAAATTTAATCAATAAAATCCTATCACTCAAAATATGATGACCTACTTTTCATCTACACGCAAAAAAAGCATATCCTATTATTTAAAACAAGATATGCCCATTTTTAATTTAATTAGTTTTCTTCATCTGTTTTCGTATTTTCTTCTTTGATTACTTCTGTTTTATTTTCTAACGTGTCATCATCTGTTCCAGCTTTTTCTTCTGTTTCAACTATTACAGCACTTTCAGCTACTGAATTATTATCACTTAATTTCTTGCCTTTATTTTTCCTAAAAGTCTTATACATAACTCCAAGTGTAAGTGATATGCAGAAGAAATAAACAACTCCACCTAAAACAGGTACACACATAAGCAATTTATATGCAATAACACCAGCTGTGCCTGCAACAAATTTATTTACTTTACTTCCAAATATTGCTTTAACAATTGTGTATCCTGCAACAGCACCAGTTATTATAAATGCTATTATATATAGCAATAATGCCACAAATGCAATTGGTAAGCCTACTATTGTAACCATTAGAATTATTGAAACAATTGGTACAACTATTAAAAGTAAAACACCAATGCCAAATGCCTTAAACAACTCTTTTGCATTCAAAGCATATCTATCGTCAATTTTTGTGAAGAACTCAGGCACAATAGCCAACATCAAAATAAATGTTACAAAAACCATCAATAATTCTAAAATTTTTCCGTTAAAATCAAACGATTTTGAAACGTTTCCTTGATTTTTATTTGTTTCAACTTCTATTCTATTAACCTGAATACTCTCTGGAATTGATACAACACTAGCATCTGACCTATATTCAACTGTTCCTAAAACATTTGCTGTTTCACTTATAACAATTTTATCCGTAGCAGAATGTACATCGCCCCTTATATATGCTTTGTCGCCAACTAATAGCTCCGAACTTGCAACATATATATTTCTATTTACAGCACCGTTTATAATAACCTTAGACGCACACACATATAAATCCCTATTTATAATTCCAGTGTTTTCTATTGTGACAGTCTCACCAACAACGAAAGCATCTCTTGTTATATTTCCTGATATATTAACCTCTCTGCCTGCTATAAAAGCATAGTCTCCATTTGCATTACTACTAATAGTGCTTCCACATAGCATTATTAAGCCATTTGCTGTTCCATTTGCCACAACAGTTTCATCAATTACCATTATATTATCATTATAAGATTCTGTTGCAAATATTACTGTTGGAACAAGTAACAGTACCAAACATAAAACTGCCAAAAATTTTTTCATACTTTTCATAAAAATCTACTCCTTTCTTTTTAGTTAGTCTCCTTACTTTTCTTTAATCCATCTCTAAAAGCTTTCACAGTTTCAGGTGTTTCATTCAAATAATAAGGTCTTGCGACTTCACCATTTTCAAGGTTATAATCAGCTTCACTAAACCAAACAGCTGCCTTTATATTCTTATGATTTTTCAAGTCTTCAAACATATCTGTTATCCATTTAGCTTTATCCCCACCATAAGAACTGCTTGCAAATTCAGTTATTATCCAAGGAAAATCTTTAAAATATTTCAAATACTTTGAATCAATTCCATCATAAATCTCCTTAAATGTTCTCCATCTTTCGCCATACTTTTCAGCATAATACGTTCCAGTGTTATATCCAGTAACACCAATCATTTGCACATATTTGTCTCCTGGATAGTATGCAATGAAATTATTCCATTCTGATGGTGGATAATTATTATCATTAGGATTAAATATCCAAATACAATTTGTTACATTTTCCTCTTCAAAAATATCATAAATTCTACGCCAAACACCCTTATATACCTCAGGATCACTCAAACAAAGCATTCCTGCATAACTAGTCCAGTCACTATTCATTTCATTATTTAATCTAAACAATACTGGATTTTCAAATTCTTTAAGTTCTTTTGCAAGTTTTCTGAACTCATCGTCATATTTTCCATCAAGCACATCAAACATAGGAGTATAGCCATATAAAGTTTCATTGTTATTAACACAAATTTGGTAAGTAAATTCAGTAATTCTATCATCTTTTTTCATCTGTTCCATAGCTTCCATTGGTACTTCATTTCCAAGATGATTATAAACAAGCATTATTTCAAATTTATGTTCAATTTCTTTTTCAAGTTCTGGAATAGTGGTATTTATAGCATTTCCGTGCATACCCTTAATAAATAGTCCCCACAAAACCTCATCCGAATTTTTAAATTTATTATACAAAGCTTTTGTTTTCTCATCCCAGTTAGGATTTTCAGTTGCCTTAACTTGAATAGTATTAACGTCTTTGTACTCTTTAAAGAAATTTGGTGCATTAAAAAGTTTCTTCATAACCTTATTAGCATAGTAAATAACAGTGCTACGAAAATGCTCATTTTTAGGCTTATATGAGTTCAAAATACCTTCGTACATTTTTACATATTCATCGTCAAAAGACATATTAGATTTAAACATAAATCTTGTATAGTTTCTGTCTTTTGTTTGAATATATGCATATGTATAAGTTGTATCTTCTAAATTTTCATAATCCTTAGTCAACGACAACACCTGTGTTTTATCTCCATTCACAGTTGTAAATCTGTTCTCGTGTAAAGTCATATTATTACCATTTAAATAATTTTCATTTTCGTAAAAACGATTATGATAAAAGTCGATATACTCAAACACATCATCATAAGGCGAATATTCATTTGAAATAGTAACTTGCAATCCATCATCATTAGTAACAATAATATAATTTTCGGAATTAGAATAATCAAACTTTGGATTGTTTGGAATACTTATATCAAATGTTAAACTCCTAGGAATAAAAATATAAAGTGCAAATAATATTCCTAAAACTACAACTACGCCAAGCGTCCACCACAAAATCTTTTTCTTCATAAGTTATTATTTTCCCCCTTTATAAATATAAAAAGTATCTACAAGCATTCTAACATTTTTAATCTTTTCCGTCCACATATAAAAGTCAAAAGTTGTAAATAATATATGTATTAAAAGTGATAAAAAGTTTGAAGAAATGTTTTAAAATAAAAAACATTGAATCATTTGTTAAAATAAATATTTAAAATATTCTTCACTCGGCACATCACGTATATTCTAGCATTTGTATGTTTTAAATTTTGATACACAGATAAGAGGTAATTATATGTTTATTCCTGATGAAATTTATTATGAAAAAGGCATAAAAGGCTATGAACTTGGAATTTCACTTTTGAAGAAGTATCCCAATGTTCCAAAAAAGATAATTGAGAGCCACAATAATATAGAAGAACTTAGAAAAGAGCCAAACACCGAATTTTCAAATCTTAAAAAGAAATTGATAATAGGTATTAGAAAAACACATAAATATAGTCCAAATCATAAGGTATCAGATTTTCTTGTGCCATACACATCTTCTGGTTGCACTGCCTCTTGTTTATACTGTTATTTAGTGTGCCATTACAATAAATGCTCATATTTAAGGCTGTTTGTAAATCGTGAACAAATGTTAGAAAAAATCATAAAAACGGCAAATACATCAACGGATAAAGAATTAACTTTTGAAATCGGAAGCAATAGTGATTTAATTTTAGAAAACACCATAACAGGCAATTTACCTTGGACAATACAAAACTTTGCAAAATCTAAGCACGGCTTTTTAACATTTCCAACAAAGTTTGATATGATAGAACCGATACTTGGAATAGATGGAATAGAAAAAGTCATAGTAAGAATGAGTGTAAATCCAGAAGAAATAATAAATAAAGTAGAATTTGGAACTTCACGCTTAAACAGCAGAATACGTGCTATAAATAAACTAAGAGACGCTGGATACAAAGTTGGAATTTTAATTGCGCCAGTAATATTTGTGGACAATTGGCAAAAGCTATACAGTGAACTAATACAAAAGTTAGCAGACGAACTATCTGAAAGTGTAAAAAAAGATTTGTTTTTTGAAATAATATTTATGACATACAGCTACGTTCATAAAGCAATAAATGAAGAAGCATTTCCAAATGCAATAAAGCTATACAATGATGATTTAATGATGATGCGTGGCAGAGGAATGTATATGTATAAAACAAATTTAAAAGAAGAAGCAAAAGAATTTTTTAAATCCGAACTGGAAAAATATTTTCCTGATAATAAAATTTTATATATGGTTTAAAGTAAGAAGAAAGGGCTGTAAGTCTTCAATTTTCAAGTACTCTGTTTTCAAATTACTCTAGCCAAAAAACACTCGCATAAATTTTAATTTTTATCCAAGAAAAAAACGAATAATATATAACAAGTTACAAAAATTGTACCCTTTATTTTTGTCCAAAAGCATTTGCAGCCTTTTTCAAAGTGCAAATGCTTTTTTATAAATTTTAAATGTAATTAAATTAAGTTATTAAAGCCTGTTCAGTTACTCAAATTGTGAAAAATATTCTAGTTTCGATTTTTATCTCGACTCATCTAATTCATTGTTTTTAACCATTCTTATATTTTTTCTTCTTGCTTCTTCAAGCACTTTATACACCTTTTCTAACTCTTCTTTTGTTTTTTCTTCATCTATGCTAAATCTTAAATCTGTATGTCCTCCATTATTTGCAATTTCTCCATCTGTCACTTGAAGTAGTCCACTCTCTGCCATTTTCTCTAAAAATTCTGTAAATTGTTTGTCATCTGTTTTAACGTGTATCATCTTTTCTTCCTTAGTAGCTCTTAAAAATAATTCATACATTTCAGTTATCGCTTCTAATCTATGAAATTTCTCTTCTTCAGGACTATTATCTTTATCTTTTTTCATTGCCATTTCTGCAATATATAATTCTTCTTCATCATCAAATTCTGAATTAGAATATAGCATATACCAAGTAGAATCTCTATTTATTGAAAGGTGCATCGTGTCCACAAACAAATCATATTTTTCCGCCATTTCATCTAAGTCATTATCTCCACTATTTTTTGTCAATTCATTTGCATATCCATTTTTATCGTTTCTTATATCATTTATTCTATCAATAGCTCTTCCTATGTACCTGCCTGAAATATTTTCCACTTCATCAACTTTGTCATACCCATATGGAATTGATGAAGATATATTTCTATCATCAACAGCTTTTTGTTGAAAAATCTGTGCCTTATCCAAGTTATTTTCTCTTAATTCTCGCAAGTGTTCTTCTATATCTTCCTCTTTTACTTTCGCTATTGTATATACTTTGCTCCTTGCATCTGAATAAACTTTTCCATCATCTGGTGGTTCAATTATAGTTCCTCTCTCATTTTCAGACAGCTTTGCTTTTAAAGTTTTATCTTCTATCCAGCCTGCACCAATTGTAACATCTCTTAGTGTAAATTTTTTATATTGTTCAACTGTTATTTTCCCATCTAGAAGTAACTTGTCCATCATTTCTCTATCTATTTGTAATGCTTGCTCAGCAGCTTTTTTATAAACATCGTACGTTGACAAAATCTTTTCACGTTCTTCATTGTTATTTTCTAAACTTTCATCCACTTCTATATTGTCAAAACACAGTCTACTTTTATTCCTCCACGTCCACGATTGGGCTATCAAATTTCCTTTCTCATCAAATACACCGAAAAGTCCACCATTCCTAGAAGTAACCGAATGTTCCATCGAGCTTACACCTACATTTCCAAATTCTTGACAACAATCTGTTAATGTTCCTGCTGCTATTGCTAATGGATCATCAGTCCTTAACAGCTTACCTGTACATTCTTTCGAGATGCTTTGTCCTACCTTCATTGGTGGAATACTTAATTTTTCCCTTTCCATAGATTTTCTAAATATTTGTTGATACTGTTCATAATAGTTTATATATGGATCTCTTTGTTTTGCTTTTAAATATACTTGTGCAACTTCACTACTTCCTAACTTTTCATCATATGTATCCGTCACTGACATTTCTTCTATTATTTGAAATGGAGTAACTCTATAGTTTTTCTCATCTTTTGTAGCATAATATAACCAATTCATATGTCCATATATTTCCGGATTACTTAATATTTCTTCTCTATATTTTTTAAAATAATCTTTAAATCTAGGGTTTTCTTCCTCTATATTTATTCCACCAAACATTTTTTCAATCTGTTCATAGCTGACTATGCCTTTTACCTGTTTTGATGCTAATTTATCGTACACTTCATCTTTTGATACACCCGCTTTTAAATAAAGCTTGCTCTTTCCTTGTTCTTCTACCTTTCTAATTGCTTCTTCTTTGCTATTGCCTGAAATAAATTTTTCTAAATCTTCTTTTGTAAATTCTAAATCACTAGGTGCATTTATACATTTCCTAATCCAGCCTTGTCCAATTACTTTACTGCTATTATCTAGCCCATTAAAAATATCCATAATTACATCTTTATTTATTTTCTCTAAATGTGTTTCTACTATTTCCTTTGCTAGCTTCTTTATTGTCTTTTTTTTATCTATAATCCAGTGAGCTGAATATCTTTCGCCTTCACCTATATTTTTATCGAACCTATCTAATAAGCTATTTATTTCAATTTTTCCATTTTCTTTTAGTTCTTCTCTTATAAATGTCTCAAACATTACTTGAATATTTCTTAACTGTGCTGTTGGTATTCTACTATCATTATCCAATTTAGCATTTTCAAGTGGAAGTGTTGAAACAATACTCACAATTCTTTCTCTAATAACTCTACTCTTTTGTTGTGTTAGTAATTCTTCTCCCAAATTTCTTTTCAGCAATTCTTCAAACGTTTTAATATCTCCACTTTGTATACTTCTATTTATTTCTTTGTACACTTCAAATTTTTCTTTTGTTTTTAACTGACTTAATACTTTATCTAATCCGCTTTATAAGCTGAATTGAATCTTCCATTCTCTTGTCTAACTTATATTTTCTTTCAAAATATTTCTGATATATTTCATTTTGTGTATCATAATATTGAGCTAAGTCACTTTCAGAAACTTCTGATATATCCAAAAGTTCTCTCATTTCTTCAATTCCAATCGATTTGTACATTTTGTATACTAATGTCTGCATTGTATTGCAATCATAATTTTTTGATTTTCTAAGACTAGAATTAAATACTATGTCATCCATTGCATACAAATCTTCTGCAGATACATTTTCCATGCCTGGTAATCTTAACTGTATTTTATTAGGAATATATCCTTTTTCTAGCCATTTATCTAAATTTAAAGCATCACCGTTCTGCGACTGATTAAAAAGTCTATATGCAGAAGCTGTATCTAAATATGATATTCTCACATTTTTATAATTTTGTATTTCTTCATTTGAAAAAATAACTCTGTTTTTAGCTTGGTCTATTGCCATAAATTTAAGGTTAAACTCACTATTACCTATACTTGTTAAACTATTTGGTATACTTATACTCGTTAAACTGCTACAACCGCTAAATGCACCATTTTCTACGCTTGTTACACTATCTGGAATATTTACACTTGTTAATCTGCTACAACCATAAAATGCATATCTTCCTATACTTGTTACACTATCGGGGATACTTATACTTGTTAAACTGCTGCAATCTGAAAATGCACTATCTCCTATACGTGTTACACTATCTGGTATATTTACACTCGTTAAACTGCTACAACCGCTAAATGCACCATATTCTATCTCTGTTACACTATCGGGAATATTTACACTTGTTAAACTGCTACAACCGCTAAATGCACCATTTCCTATGCTTGTTACACTATCTGGAATATTTACACTTGTTAATCTGCTACA
>CAKPAA010000024.1 GCA_934132775.1 uncultured Clostridia bacterium
ACGGATCCTCTTTCTGTTCACTGTTTTCGAAGAACTCCGCCCAAGAACTCTGAGACGGATCCTCTTTCTGTTCACTGTTTTCGAAGAACTCCGCCCAAGAACTCTGAGACGGATCCTCTTTCTGTTCACTGATCACTTCGGCGATCGGAGTCGCGGTCGCTTCGGCAATCGGAGTCGCGGTCGCTTCGGCAATCGGAGTCGCGGTCGGCTCAACATTAGCACTCGGGGTAGCAGTCGCTTCTGCAACCACCATCTGAGCATTCTTCGCAAACATAGCGTTTGCGAAAAACGCACCCGCGAAAGCCGCAACCATCGCTACGACTGCGATGGTCACCAATAAACCTATAAACTTCTTCATAACATAGCCTCCCATACACTATAACGGTCATTTTTTACTTTCCGACGTTCGTTATGGTTTTTCTCCTAGGAGAAAATATATTTAGTGATATGTACCACAACACAACATACCACTTCAAAAGTGCGCCATTGCACGAAACACAGATGAATATATAAACACTTTTGAACCCCATTGTTCAAAAAATGATTAAATTTAACTATATTTTAGCACATAACTATTTAAAAATCAAGTAATAAACATAATTAGTTGTGTTTTTTGTATGTTTTTTACAATAATATTCATTATTTTTTGTTTGAATTTTGGAAATGATACTATATAATATTTATATAATACTGTTATTTAGTCTATCACACTAATTTATATTGTATTTTCATATGTAGTAAGAAAGGAATGATTTTATGATTATTTTACACTGTGCTGATAAGAATAAATGGGAAGAAGATGTAAAATTAAGTGCATATGGCATTAGTGAAGTTTCAAAGCAAGGTTTTATCCCTTGCATAGACGCTAGCTGTGTCACACCAGATAATTTTACTTTTCCTTCTATGAAAGAATATATAATTTTATGTATAAACACTGATAAAATTGATGCTAATATATCTTATGAAAATGGAATTAAAGTCTATGGAACTATACCTACTGAGGCTGTTATTAGTACTATTGAATATACTTTTGACGGCGATGATAGGTTTATTGTTAGTGATAAAATAAAGGATATTGCCATTTTGAACGATGCTCTTTCTGCTTTGAACGTTCCTTATGTTTCTCACAAATATTTTAGAGATGGCACAGATAGCCGAATAATTCTTTTAAATGGGATGTATATAATAAAGCAAAATAACCCAAAACTTTTGGAAAGTGAAGCCTTGTTTTCAAAGTGGTACAAGTCTCCGAAATTGCAAGAGGTAATTTATTCAGATAAAGATTATAGATATATTATTTATAATTTTGTACCTGGTGATGTTATGCATACCGTTGATGATTTTAATGATGCTGTTTCAAACATAAAAGAAATTGTTCAAGGATATAAAAAGTATGACGAAGCTGGCTTTGGCTATATTTATGAGCCAAGTGCAAGTTGGGAAGATTTTCTAAAAGCACTTGTTCACGAACACAGCTTGACTTTGCCCGAGGCTTTTAATTACTTGCCTAAGGTGTATGAGGCAATAAATGAACTAGCTAATTATTCTTTTGAAAAGAAGCTTATTCACGGTGATTTTGGAACTCATAACTTTATAAAAGAGAATGGTAAATTTGTTGCAGCTATTGATCCAATTCCTATTGCAGGTGATGCTTTATACGATTTGATTTTTGCATTGATTAGTAATGTTGCATTTTTGCCACATATTTCACTAGACTTTTTATGTGAGCTTTCTGGCGAACCTAAGGAAAAGGTAAAAGCCTTACTTACAGTGCTTTTATTTTGCAGATTAGACACTTGTGTAAAGTACAATAAGGAAGATCTGGAAGATTATTTAGACTTTTGGTACAAAGTCATTGAATAATATATAACTTTTATTAAGCTTATATATTGCTCATAGCTAAATATTAGGTTTTTGAAGATTTTATAATCTTAGAATGTGTTTTTTTAACTTGAAAGTGCCGCATCTTGTTGTTGAAGAGGAAAAATTACATTAAAGTTTTCTTATGTAGTCATTCATTTGATGTAATTTTGACATGTAAATTGACTGCAAATATATTATTTAAATGAGGATGTTATAATGAAAGAAAAATTTATAGAACTACTTAGAAGCACTAACAGAGATGGTATTGAAAATTTAATTGATTTTTTGGACAGAACAGACTTTTTCACAGCACCAGCAAGCACTAGATTTCACAATTCATTTGAGGGTGGATTGCTTGCACACAGCTTAAACGTTTACACTGCTTTGAAAAAACTTGTTGGAAGTGAATGGCCTGAAGATACTATAATTTTAGTTTCTTTACTTCACGATATATGTAAGGTTAATATGTACAAAGTAGATTACAGAAATAAAAAAGATGAAACTGGCACTTGGGTTAAGGAGCCTTACTATACAACTGATGATTTAATGCCATTAGGTCACGGAGAAAAGTCTGTTATGCTAATTTCAGAATTTATTAAATTGACAAAAGAAGAGCTATATGCGATTAGATGGCATATGGGTGGATTTGAGCCCAAAGAAAATCACGGATATTTATCAAAGGCTTATGAAAAGTATCCACTTGCTGTATATACTCATATGGCTGATATAATGGCAACTTACATATTAGAAGTAAAAAAATAATTCTTTACTACAAAAATCACGCATTCAAAATAAAAAATGCGTGATTTTTTGTTATAATCCTAAATTCAGTAGGTTCTATATTGTTAAGACCCCGTTTGGTGTATCTACTATCATAAATATTTTTTCTTCCTTTCCGTCCTCAGCATTCACGTATACTAAAAATTCATTATCGTCTATTTTGCCCTTAAATTCATATGTTAATAGTTCTGTTCTCCAATCTGTCGGTATTATTGCAAAGCCCTCAGATAATATTTCTATATTTGTGTTTAATTTGCTTCTGGCCTGTTCAAGTGAAATTTTAGGATAACCCATTTTCCTATTATGATGTGATGAATAATAGCTCTGGGCTTCCATTCCTATAATACTACCATCATCTAAGGCGACTTTTACTTTTACCAAGTCTGGATAGCATACAACGCCATTATCTACATAAGCAAAGTTTATTGTTACCATTCCATTTTCTTTTATATAATACGTTTCTTTCATATCTTTTAATCCGTGGGTATCAAGGAATTTTAGTGCATTGGCTTTGGCTTCCTCAAATGAAACTTTTTCTTTATCTATATTTTTATTTTCAACAAACCATAGCACTTTTCCACCACGTTCAGTAACATCAGTGTAAAATTTTGTATCATCATTTAGCGTTAAATCAAAACTATGAACTTTTATATCATCTTCAATTAGTCCATTATATTTAATATCTTTTACACGTGATTTGTCTAACACTTCATAAATGCTATTTTCCGCCTCTTCTTTTGTTACAGTATTTTCTGGCAGTCCAAGTGGTGTTGAACTTGTCATATGCTCTGAAAATGGTCCATCATAAATGAGCCCTTCATAATCTTGCAGATTTTCTTCTATTTTTCCAAAACTTTCTTGAGATAAATTAGCCACTTCTTGTGCAAAAGGCGCATTACTCTCTTCTTTTGTTAGCTCACTCCAAGAAAGAGTTCCGTTTCCCATATCCGCAACAACATTGTTTAATGTTATGTTTAATTCTTTGCACTTCTCATATAAGCTCTTTAAATTTTTTAATTCTTCTTCGGTTAAATTCTTATCTTCCATTGCCTTTCTAGAAACATAGTAAGAGTAATCACTAAGCTGATTTAAGTATTTTAATACTTTTTCTAATGTCATATGAGTAACCGGAATTTGTGAAAGTGCTTCTTGTGCTAAATCTGCTTTTCTCCATATGTCTGTTAGTGTTTTTGCAGCATACTCTGCTGAACTAGATATTTGTGCTTTTGCAAGTAAAGTCTCAACATCATCTAAATAATCCACTAATTCGTATAAAGACCTAGAATACGAAGACTCCAATGTTTGAACAACTTTATTGTTTTGTATTTTTAAATATGTGCAAAACAGTCCAAGAATTATAACTAAAATAAACGCTAATCTTTGGCCATTTAAAAGTGATATTTTTTTATTAAAAACTTTTGACATAAAATAAACTCATTCCTCCTATAAATATTTAGGATTTTAATTTTAGTAATATTGTTAGCAAAAGACTCTTAATTTATTCTAATTTATATCCAATTTAGTATTTTTATGGTAAAATACTTTCATATCTTAAACAGATTAGCACAATTTTATAACATAACTTAACGTTATAATTAAATTTTAAAGGAGTTGATTTTGTGAAAAAAAATATTGCTACAAAACCTAACGAAACAGCTAATAAAAAGGTAATAATCTTATATGCTTCTGTTGGTGGCGGACACTTTAAAGCAGCAGAAGGAATAAAAAATTATATTTCAGAAAATTACGAAAACACAAGTGTGGAAATGATAGATGCACTAAAATATACAAACAAGTTAATAGACAAAATGATTATAAGTTCATACGTAAATATGGCAAGATATTCGCCAAAAATGTGGGGTGAAATTTATAAATTCAGTGAAAAGCAATACTCTGTGGCAAATTTTAGTAATGCAGTACAAAAAATATTATCTCAAAAATTATTTAAATTGTTACAAAGCGAAAATCCAACAACGATAATATCTACACACCCATTTATAACTGAGATGGTTGCTTCTTTAAAAAAGCACAATAAAATATCAACAGAACTTAATGTAATAATAACTGATTACGTATCACATAAATTTTGGGAACTTAAATCCGAGTATGTAAACAGGTACTTTGTTGCCAATGAAGAAATGAAATATGATCTTATTCATAATGGTATTTCTGTTAATAAAATTTTTGTAACTGGAATACCTGTTGGACCTGCATTTTTAGCAGATTACAATAAATCTGAAATATATAAAGAATTTGAATTAGATGAGAACAAAAAAACCGTATTGCTATTTGGTGGTGGAGAATATGGTCTATCTAGTGTAAAAAAATTCTTAGAAGGTATTTTGTCAATAGAAGAAGATATTCAGATGGTTGCAATTGCAGGTAAAAATACAAAAACTAAAAAAATGTTCAAAGAAGTAACAAGCAAGTATAATAAGAAAGTAGTAATTCTTGGATATACAACAAAAGTACCAGAACTAATGCAAATAGCAGATTTCATAATTTCAAAACCAGGTGGACTTACAACAACAGAAGTTTTGGTAAGCAATGTTCCTTTTGTAGTTATAAATCCTGTGCCAGGTCAAGAAGAAGGAAATGCTAACTTCTTACTAAATAGTGGAGCGGCAGTAAGAATTTTTGATGCAGACAAGACAAAGCCATTCTTTGAAGAGCTTATAAATAATGAACCTAGAATTAAAGGAATGAAAGAAATGCAAAAGCTTATTGCTAAACCCTATTCAACAAAAGCAATATGCGAAGTAATAATGGGAAAGCCGAAAAGAAAAGAATCTCTCGTATAAATTATTGAACTTTTTATACTATAAGAAAGTAAAGCACTACAAAAAAATTATTGCTTTAGCACTAATCGAGTAGGAGGAACTTTGCTTTTTATTCTCAAAGTTCCGACCTCTCACACCACAATTCCGGCATACCGTTCGGTACCGGGCGGTTAGCTAATGCACTAGGAAAAATTTTATTTTCTCTAGTGTTTTCTTTTGCTGTTTGCTAGACCTTATAAACTACTATGCTTCTTTTGTAACTCTCGAGTTCCGCTCTACCATCCAAAATTTTCTGTTCGCAACAGACTATCTGCATTCTAGCATAATTTATGAAATCTATTCGGTTGCAAAATCACATTAACTTTCAGTCCTTCATAATATTTCTATTATTACTATGACCTCTGCTGACTTCTGATATTTCACTCTACTGTTACCAATAGTATTTTCATATCTACACTTATCGTTTATGATATTTCTAAAATACCAGACCTCCCCGGGTAAGAATAATAACTTTCATCTCATATATCTGCCACATTTACTGCAATAGCCTCCGGATAGTTATTGGGCTTTGTTTTGTTTAGTAAACTCACCCAGATTATTACAGCCTTAGTATGTGATTTCTGTCCGTCAGACCAAGACTTTGCTTACAGCTTCCTTTAGATTCCACCTCACGATGGACACCCTTGCTGTTCGGCTAATGGTTTGCCACTATCAGGCACCATAGAGGTCTTTCACCTCCTAGTTATTACCCATGCCGGGCGCACTA
>CAKPAA010000025.1 GCA_934132775.1 uncultured Clostridia bacterium
GGCTAATGGTTTGCCACTATCAGGCACCATAGAGGTCTTTCACCTCCTAGTTATTACCCATGCCGGGCGCACTAAAAAAATACGGTAGATCAAATATCTACCGTATAACTGGCTCCCCTTGTAGGACTCGAACCTACGACCTGCCGGTTAACAGCCGGACGCTCTACCAACTGAGCTAAAGAGGAATATAAAATGTGGCAAACTCTTATCTTCACAATGGGCGACCCATTACTATTTTCAGCTGTAACGAGCTTAACTGCTGTGTTCGGGATGGGAACAGGTGTGACCTCGTTCATATCTTCACCACGTTTATAAGTATACTATTATTCTTCTAAGTTGTCAACAAAAAAATATATTTTTTTAATATTTTTTTGAAAGCTTTTTAAAGTGCCTATATATAGCATATTTACAAGATTTATTTTTTCATCTTTTCTTACGAATTTATATTTTTTAGTTACTTTTCAAATTATGTAAATACTTATTTTTCTTTTGTGATGTCTTCTAATTCAAATCTAATTACTTTTGATAAATCTTCTAATGTAACTTCAACTTGATATCCTATCTTTCCTGCACTGAAAATTATAGTATCAAAATTCTTTGCACTTGCATCTATAACTGTTTTAAAAAATTTTTTCATTCCTATTGGAGAACAGCCGCCGTGTATATAGCCTGTTAGTGGCAATAAGTCTTTCTGCTTTAACATTTCAATGCTTTTTTCTCCAACACTTTTAGCTGCTTTTTTTAAATCTAATTCTTCTTGTGCCGGAACTACAAAGACATAGTGATTATTGCTTTTTCCTACTGTGACTAATGTTTTAAATACTTGATTTACATTTGCATTTATAGCATTTGCAACTTCAACACCACTTATTGCATCAGTTCCAACGTATGAATAACTTTTGTATTTTATCTTTTTAGCATCTAATGCTCTCATAACATTTGTTTTTTCTTCCATATTTTACGTTCTCCTCCAAAATTGTATCAATTTAAAAATCCAAATTTTAAGTTTCATATCATTAAGGCAACACATATTTTTCACTCTGCCTTATTCTTGTTTATAATTCTATATTATTTAAAATCTTCTGCTGTCTTTATTGTTTCTTTCGATGCCTCTAATTCTTTGTACCTCTTAATTTTCATTGTCGATGTTTTTTCAAATTCTCCATCTTTAATCTCTAACGATTTAATTGCCTTATACGCAGTTAATTTCTTATTAACCTCTTTAACTTTTTCCCAAATAATATCATAAATTTCTTTCTCTGAAAGTTCCTTACCGTGTAACTCTTCTATCTTCTTATAATCAGGGATAACTCTTGCAGTAATTATAAGTTCTTTCTCTTCTTTCTTGCTCTTACTATCTGGCTTTTTGCCATAAACCATAGATTCTTTGATTTCATCAACTTTATCTAAATACATCTCAATTTCTTCTGGGTAAATATTTTTTCCGTTTTGCGTAACAATTACATTCTTGCTTCTTCCTGTTAAAAAGATAAATCCATCATTATCTATGTATCCAATGTCACCTGAATGGAAATATCCATCACTGTCAATAGCTTTTTTAGTTTCTTCTTCATCTTCATAATACCCCATCATCAAAGTTGGAGTCTTTATAAGCACTTCGCCCTCACCATTCTCATCTGGGTCTAATATTTTTATATCAGCTTGAACAATAGGGCAACCAACTGAACCAATACACATTTTATAATCTGGCGTAAGTGCAGAAATAGGTGCTGTTTCAGTCAAGCCATAGCCTTGTAAAAATATCATACCTATGTTTTCAAACCAAGTTCCAACTTTTTTATCAATAGGAGCTGCCGCAGTAACGATAATTCTTAAATTTCCTCCCAAATTATCATATATCTCCTTAAAAGCTTTTCTTTTTATATCTATATTAGCCATTTTCAAAGCGTTTGTTAATTGTATCATTGTATTAAACAAAATTGCATCTTTTTTATTTTTAGAAATTTTCTCATCAATTTTTTTGTATAGATTTTCAACAAGCAAAGGAACTGTTAAAATCGCTGTTGGTTTTGCCTCTTGCAAATTTGGCACTATATACCTTAATCCCTCACAAATAGCTATGGAAGCACCCTGAGAAATTGGGTATAAGAAACCTATTGTAGATTCATAACAATGATGAAGTGGAAGCACAGAGAATAATCTGTCAGTAGGATACAATTTTACGTAAGCAGTTACAGCATTTATATTTTCAGCAAGATTTCTATTATTTAGCATTACACCCTTTGAATTTGAAGTAGTTCCCGACGTAAAAAATAAAATCTTAAACTCCTCTGGATCTATTTCTCTATTAGCAAAACCATTATTTCCTGATTTAATTAAAGCTCTACCTAACATTACCAAATTATTGATACCAACAAACTTTCCATCCAGTTTCTGCTCTGAATTCATTTCAATAAAATAATCAACCTCTGGAATGCTTTCTGCAATCTTCTTGATATCAGCTTCTTTTTTAGGTGAATAAATAATTGCACTAGCTCTTGACCTTCTAACTATATTTTCTAATTCATTTAAAGGCAATTCTCTATCAGTTGGGACTGCAATTCCAACACCACAAAGCATTGCCATATATGATAAATACCAACCGTATTGCGTTTCACCAATTATAATAACTCTCTTATTCTTTAAATTTAAAATATTTATAAGAGCTGTTCCAAGAGCCATTACATCCCTTCCAAACTCTTTATACGTCGTCACTTTATAAGGCTCCTTGTGATTTGGTTTTTCTAAAATACAAGGATTATTTGGATAAAGCTTGATAGAGCGTAAGAAAAATTCCTTTACCGTCTTATAATGAGTAGCATCTTCATAAGGCTGAGTTCTTCTCTTCAACTCTTTCTTTTCAAGCTTTTCATAATCAATATTAGCTAAATTGTGTTCAATATTATTAAATTTCATTCGTTTAAAACTAAATTCTGGTATTTTTAAATCTCTCAATCCCATAGTAATAAAACAACTCCTTCTATCGTTCTAATCATAAAACAAGTGTGATTATATCACAACAACTGCAAGTAGTCAAAAAACTATCATATGTTACAGACATAAAACTTACAAGTGTATAACGCAATAAGTCAAATTTGATACTGATACATACTTACCTAATATCTGGTGTCCCATTTAGTTTTTGCTGTCTCATCCAAACATTCATAACAAAACTATGAGGAAAAATTTTAACCATGAATCTTTGTAAATTGTTCATAAAACCGTAAACCGAAATATCTTTCTTTACATTGTACATATCTTTAATAGCTTTTTTAATCACCAGCTCTGGCTCATACATTGCCGCATATTTAATCACAACATCTTTTTTAGATTTATCTATTGCCCTATTAAAAAAGTTGGTTTTAGTCCAAAATGGGCAAACTGCAAGAACGTGTATTTTTCTGTATTTAAGTTCCCTATTTAAAGCTCTTGAATAAGATAATACAAAAGCCTTTGTAGCTGCGTATGTGTTAATATAAGGAATTGGTTGAAAAGCTGCACAGGAAGCGATATTTACAATATTTGCTCCCTCATTCATATATGGTAAAGTATAATCAATAAGCGATACGATAGCTTTTATATTCAAATCAATCATATTTTGCTTAACACTTGTGGATGTTACTTCGCTATGTTCAAATTTTCCAAAGCCGGCTGAATTTACAAGAATTTTTACATTAGGTTTTTCTTCTGCCAATTTATTTTTATATGCTTCTATATCATTATCAAGAGTCAAATCAAGAGTAAGTGGAACAACATGAAGTTCGATACTATCCTTTAACTCTTCAAGTAAAGCAGAATCTCTGGCAATTGCCCATATCTCATCAACATTTTCAAGCTTTGAAATTTGAACAGCAAACTGCTTTCCCATTCCAGAAGATGCTCCCGTTATAACAATTACATTTTTCATAAAACAACCAAATCCTTTCTCATATATCATTAAAACCACATAATATCACTAAAATATTTTCATATTAAATATCTTTAGAAATGCAATTAGATTATATAAAAATGTTAGAAAAACTTCAATAAATACTATACAAGAAAGATAAAAAACTTCGGTAAAAAATATTTTTTCTATTGTATACGAATGATAAAAATCTTGAATTTTCAATCTTTCGCCAATCAAAAGTTTTTGATCGAAAGAAAAAATCTCTCGCATAAATTAAAAATTCCTATACAATAAAAAAATAATGAACTTAGCAACATTTTATGTATAAATTCCTTTTCTATTGTATAAAAAATAGACTTGTACTTCAAACATACAAATCTATTTTTAAACTTATGAGTGATAAAAAATATTACCCTCGACTCCTTCACTGGCAAATTTCCTTAAAGTACGGAACAAAAACTACTTTTTGACAACCATATACGATTGCAATTACTTGTGTAAGCTCAGCATATGACATTTCAGAATACCTTTCATTTAAATCAAGAAGCTGTCGCTCATACATCATAACCTCTTTACTTTTCTTAGAGACCTCCAATTCATATTTCCCGTTAATGTTCTCTTTCTCCAAATCTAAAAGCTGATTTAAAGAAGTATAGTACAAATCCGTAAGAATTTTCACATTTCTCCGTAGTTTCTCACCCGCAGTAATAGGAACTCCTCCATTCTCGAAAGGCTCCTCAGAAACAAAAATATCTTGTTCCATACAATAATCCTCCTAACTCTAAAATTATTTAGATAATACAGCCAACATATTTATAACAATGAACTTTGCAACATTATTATACTAAATTTATGTAAATTTGTAAACAAAATATTCTTTTATTTCACTAATTATGTCATAACATTACCATTATTTACATATTAAATTAGTATTAAAAAACACATATATTTAAAGGAAACAACTTTCTTCAAATATATGTGCTCTTCTTTGTTTACCATAATCGTATTTTTAGACATAAAAAAATCTGGCAAACTCCTATTTTCACAATGGGCAACCCATTACTATCTTCGGCTATTACGA
>CAKPAA010000026.1 GCA_934132775.1 uncultured Clostridia bacterium
AAAAGATATTAGTAGAGGAGCACAGAGTGCTCCATAAAAATGTACACGAAGCTTGCAACTAAAATAATGTTATATATATAGGAGAATTTACTATGGGGTTAAAATGAAACACAGCTTGCATAGAAAATGGTTGTGAAGAGCTATGTCCTTTATTTTGCGATGTGGATAATGTTACATACGGTGGCCTTAAAAAATTAGACTTTTCACGAACAAAGACTTTGGGGTATGGTGCAGATTGTTGTGATGTTCATTTTTATAAGAAGTAGACAAGTTATGTATTTATAGTAAATTTAAAAGTGAAATATAAAAAATATTTTTACTTTAAAAGTTTTATAAAAAATGATTGCAAATTGATATTCTAGTTATATTGTGATACAATTTAGAAAAAGTATTTAAGGAGGTATTTTTTGAAAAAATTTAATATAGGTGTATTGGATCTCGTAGTCGATTTATAAAAATAAATCGATTGGAGGATAGAAAGATGAAATATGAAAGAACTGAAAAGTACAATACAGATTTAATTATTCAAAAAATTATGGGACCTAACCCACTAAAATTGGAAGAAGAACTTATGAAGGACAATAAGATAAAAAAAGATGCTGTGGTTATGGATTTAGGTAGCGGTCAAGGAATTACATCTGTTTTTTTGGCAAAAGAATATGGATTTAAAGTGTATGCAACAGACTTATGGAGTGATGCAGAAGAAAATAGAAAATTTTTTAAGGAGATGGGGCTAACAGATGAACAGATAATTTCTGTAAAGGCTGATGCAACTAATTTGCAATATGATAAAGAATTTTTTGATGCAGTTGTTAGCACTGATTCTTATAATTATTTTGGAAGAGATGAAAGTTTCCTTGATGATAAACTATTGCCGTTTGTAAAGCGAGGAGGATATATCTACATAGTTGTTACTGGAATGAAAAAAGACTGTCACAAAAATATTCCAAAAGAATTATTATTATCGTGGACACCAGAACAGTTAGATTATATTCACGATGTAGAGTATTGGAGAAACATTGTTTCAAAATCAAAGCAAAGTGAAATTATTTCAATTTACGAAATGGAAAGTAATGAAGAATGTTGGAATGATTGGATAAAATGTGATAATGACTATTCTAGAAGTGATAGAAAAGCTATTGAAGCTGGTGCTTGTAAGTATCTTAACTTTATTGCTATTGTTCTAAGAAAGAAATAGGTTAAAAAGGAGCAGCACCATTGTTGCTACTTTTTAGCTCAATAAAGGAGACTACAAGAAAGTTACATATGTTGTATAAAATTTGAACATATTATACGTTTTTGTTTATTGATAATTGCAAATAATATTTTTATAATATTAGATATAAAATAACAAAGGAGGAAAACTTATGTATTATAGTAGTGGAAATTATGAAGCTTTTGCAAGACCTAAGAAACCAGACGGTGTTGAAAAAAAATCTGCATATATCGTAGGTTCAGGCTTAGGAGCTTTAGCGGCAGCTTGTTTTTTAGTTCGTGATGGGCAAATGAAAGGCGAAAGAGTTCACATTTTGGAAAAAGATAAAATACCTGGTGGTGCTTGTGATGGCTATCTTTATGAAAATTTAGGTTATGTAATGCGTGGCGGAAGAGAGATGGACAACCACTTTGAGTGTATGTGGGATTTGTTCCGTTCTATACCATCAATTGAGACTGAGGGCGTTAGTGTATTAGATGAGTATTATTGGCTTAATAAAGAGGATCCTAACTATTCTTTAATGAGAGCTACTGTAAATAGAGGAGAAGATGCACATACAGATAAAAAATTTGCATTATCGGATAAAGGTGCAGCTGAAATAATGAAGCTATTCTTTACCCCTGATGAGGAACTTTATGATAAAAAAATTACAGACTTTTTTGATGATGAAGTTTTAAATTCAAATTTCTGGCTATATTGGCGTACGATGTTTGCTTTTGAAAATTGGCATAGTGCATTAGAAATGAAGCTATATATTAAACGTTATATACATCATATTGGTGGACTTCCAGATTTTACAGCTTTAAGATTTACAAAGTATAATCAGTATGAGTCAATGATTTTACCTATGGTTAAATATTTAGAGAGTTTTGGGGTTCAGTTCCATTATGGAGTTAAGGTTGAAAATGTTGAATTTGATATTAAAGAAAATGAAAAGCTAGCTAAAAGAATTGTTGTTCTTAGAGATGGAATAGAAGACCATATAGACTTACTAGAAGATGACCTAGTGTTTATAACGAATGGTGGATGTGTTGAAAATTCTACATTAGGTGGCCAAAATGAAGTTGCACCTTTCAATGCTGAAATAAAACCTGGTGGTGGCTGGGATATGTGGCGTAAAATTGCTGCACAAGATCCTTCATTTGGAAATCCAGATAAGTTTTGTAGTAATCCAGAACTAAGTAACTGGATGAGTGCTACTGTGACAACATTAGACGATAGAATTCCACCATATGTTCAAAAAATTTGTCAAAGAGATCCATTTAGCGGTAGAGTTGTAACAGGTGGAATTGTTACAGTCAAAGATTCAAACTGGTTATTGAGTTGGACATTTAACCGTCAACCTCAATTTAGAAGTCAGCCAAAAGGACAGCTTGTTGGTTGGATTTATGGATTGTTTAGCGATAAACCTGGTAATTACGTAAAGAAAGCAATGAGAGATTGTACAGGTAAAGAAATTTGTATGGAATGGTTGTATCATTTAGGTGTGCCAGAAGACCAAATTGAGGAAATGGCTGAAAAGAGTGCAAACACAATTCCTTGTATGATGCCATATATAACTGCATTCTTTATGCCAAGAGCAGCAGGAGATAGACCATTAGTTGTTCCAAAAGGAAGTAAAAACTTTGCATTTTTAGGACAATTTGCTGAAACGAAGAGAGATACAATATTCACAACAGAATATTCAATTCGTACAGCAATGGAAGCGGTATATACATTATTAAATATAGACCGTGGAGTTCCAGAAGTTTGGGGCAGTGTGTACGATATTCGTGACTTGCTAAATGCAACAGTTAAATTAAGAGATGGAAAACCAATTACTGATATGAGCCTAAGTCTAGCTGAAAAAATTGCATTAAAAGAGGTACTTAAAAAGGTCAAAGGAACAGACATCGAAAAATTATTGAAAGAATATGATGTTATCGAATAAATAGAGTGATTAAAATAGAGATATATAGGAATTGATTCTTAATATATCTCTATTTTTGCGAAATAATTAGTATTTTGTAACTTTAAGTTAAAGCAATTATTTCAGTTGGTTTAGCATACTAACAAGATTTTTTAAAATAAAAGTGTTTTAACTTTTTGAATAAAAAGTTATTGAATAACGATTGCTTTTGATATTCTAATACCAATTAGATAAAATAAATAAGGAGGTAATATTAACTATGAAACAAACAGCAGGTAGAGATATTTTAGGTGAGCTTGCACCAAAGTTTGCAGAATTAAATGATGATGTATTATTTGGTGAAATTTTGTCAAGAGAAGACAAATTATCATTAAGAGATAGAAGTATGATAACAATATCGGCTCTAATGGCACAAGGATTATTCCCACAATTAAAGTCACACTTTATAATGGGAAAGAAACACGGAATTACAAAATCAGAAGCTGTTGAAATAGTAACACAATTAGCATTTTACAGTGGCTAGGCCTAAGGCTTGGAGTGCATTTGCTTTAATAGAAGAGGTATATGGAAAAGAAGAAGCACAAGAGGAGCACGGTGGTGTCTTTGAACAAGGTGAGCCAAACACTGCGTATGCACAGTATTTTGTTGGCAATTCATATTTAAAGCCTCTTGCAAAAACAGATAATATATTTGTAGCAAATGCTACATTTGAACCAGGTTGCAGAAATAACTGGCATATTCACCACGCAGCAAAAGGTGGCGGACAAATTTTGATTTACGTTGATGGTGAAGGTTGGTATCAAGAAGAGGGGAAAGCAGCAATAAAGCTAAAAGTCGGAGATGTTGTTACAATACTTGCTAATGTAAAGCATTGGCACGGTGCAACAGCCAATTCTTGGTTTAGCCACATTGCAGTTGAAGTTCCAGGCGAAAATACTTCTAATGAATGGTGCGAAAAAGTTACAGATGAGGAATATGGCAAATTGATGTAGATAAAAATTAGCAAAAAATATTGATTATTATTGAAAAATATGATAAATTTAGATTACATAAGGTAATAATTTGTATGAATTGCATATAATATTATTGCTAGAATGGCAAAAAAGTTGGTGAATCCAGCCGTTAAGTTGGAACTGAAAAAAGCGGTGAATCCAGCCATAAATTGGAATTTGAAAAAGCGGTGTTTCCAGCCATTAAATTGGAACTGAAAAAAGATGGAGCTAACAAGCTTCAACTATGATAGGATTTGAGTCAGTACATTGATTCGAATCCTATTTTTTATTATAGGTTTAAAATAGATATGTCACAAAAATAAATATTGAAAGAGAGTACCAAAAATGTTAAGGTTTAAATAACGA
>CAKPAA010000027.1 GCA_934132775.1 uncultured Clostridia bacterium
GCTCTCGAAAAGGTTATCAACTAGTATGTAAAACTGATTGGTTAAAATATGCTATCAACATAGAAAGACTAAGAAAAAGAGGTCTAGTATTTCTACTAGACCAATATCAAAAAGTACATATTGAAATATAAATTGAACCGCCGTATGCCGAACGGCACGTACGGTGGTGTGAGAGGGGCGAAACTTAATAATAGCTAGCCTCTACTCGATTTTGCAATTTGTGAGAGCAAGTTTTATCTATTGAAATTACTCTTATTTGTGATGTGACTATCTTTTCATATACTTTCAAACAATATAGAAAAAATAGTATGCAAACGTTAGTTTTATGATATAATCTTAGCGAGGTGGTTTGCTTGGAATATGAAGTTAGAGAATTCACTTTTAAAAGTTCAAATCAGATAAATGAAATATATGGAAAGATGTTTATTCCAGTAGATATTGAGGTTAATGGAATTGTTCAAATTTGCCACGGAATGTGTGAATATATAGATAAATACATAAATTTTGCAAAGTTTTTGATGAATAATGGTTTTATAGTTTGTGGTCACGACCAAATTGGCCATGGCAACTCTATAATTTCGCAAGATAATTTAGGTTATTTTGCAGAAAATAACGGATATAAGTTTTTGATAGAAGATTTGAAATGTGTTACTGATTTAGTTAAAAAGGAATTTCCTGACTTGCCAATATTTCTATTTGGCCATTCAATGGGTTCTTTTGTTTCACGTTGCTATATTGCAAAGTATGGTAAATGCATAAATGGAGCTATTTTATGTGGTACGATAGGACCTCAACCACTAGCATATACGGGAATAAAGCTTGCTAATTTAATGATTGATAAAAAAGGTGGACATTATAGAAGTAAAAAGTTGTATAATGTTGCACTAGATTTTGCTAATATTAAGTTCTTACCTGTAAATACAAGATTTGACTGGATTTGTAGTGATGAGGAAGAAGTTAGCAAGCATATTGCAGATACTAAAAGTAATTTTCTTTTTACAGTTTCAGGCTTTAAGGATTTGTTTTATTTAGTTAATTTGTGTAATTCTGCAAAACTAATAAAAACAATTCCAAAAGATTTGCCTATCTTCTTCATTTCTGGGGAATTGGACCCTATTGGTGAAAATTCTAAGGGAGTGAAAAAAGCTGTGAATTTGTATAAAGAAAGCGGAATTAAAGATGTTAAATGTAAGATTTATCCTGGCGATAGACACGAATTGATAAATGAAAAAAATAGGAAAGAGGTATATAATGACGTGCTAGAATGGATAAATAAAAATTTGAAATAAGGTGAAAGTATGATAATTGCAAGCGTAATGTTATTGCTTTTTATTTTAGGATATTTTGTGTATGACACGTATTTAAAGAAATATATAGATGTGACAATTATTTATAAGGCGCTTAGAAAATTACTTGCTTCGAGAGATGTTATGGTTCTTAAAATAATACCAGAAGTGCCAGATAAAGATTTATCTGAAAAGATACTTAACTTGATAAACGTTAGGAGCAAGGCGAGTAAGTTATCTTATGATGAGGCTGTGAAAGCAGATATAGAACTTCATAATGAGCTTAAAAAGCTATATGATGTTATAGACAAGATGAATAAAAATGAGCTTCAAAAAGAAATATTTAAGAAGATTATAAATTATGAGAAAAGCATAAAAGTAGCACGAATTAGGTACTCAGAAGCGGTAGAAAGGTACAATATGAGTTTAACTGTTCATCCTAATTTTTGTATAAAAATCTTGCATATGAGACCACTTGAAATGTATGGCACAAAGAATAAATAATGGAGGTTTAAAATGGATTTAGAAGAAGAAAGAATAATTTGTCCAGGACTTGAAAATGCAGACAAAGAAATTGAAACAAGTTTACGACCTAGGGTTTTGGAAGATTACGTTGGACAAGAAAAAGTTAAGGAAAACTTAAAAATATTTATAGAGGCTGCAAAGCAGAGGAATGAACCACTTGACCATACATTGCTATATGGTCCTCCTGGACTTGGAAAAACAACACTTGCGAATATAATTGCAAATGAAATGAATGCTAACATCAGAATTACTTCCGGACCAGCTATTGAAAAACCAGGAGACTTAGCTGCTTTGCTTACAAATTTAGCACCTGGCGATGTTTTGTTTATTGATGAAATTCACAGATTAAATCGTAGTGTCGAAGAAATTTTATATCCAGCTTTGGAAGACTTTTCATTAGATATAATAATTGGTAAGGGGCCAAGTGCACGTTCAATTAGACTTGACTTACCCAAATTTACATTAGTTGGTGCAACTACAAAAGCAGGAAGTATATCATCCCCACTTAGAGACAGATTTGGTATTATTAACAGATTAGAGTTGTATAATAAAGACGACTTAATGAAAATTGTAAAACGTTCAGCAGGAATATTGAAGATGGAAATAACAGATAATGGTGCAGCAGAAATTGCATCAAGATCTCGTGGCACACCGAGAATTGCAAATAGATTATTAAAAAGAGTTAGAGATTTTGCACAGTTAGAATCAGATGGAGTTATAACAGACGAAATTGCTGACAAAGCATTAACAAGTCTTGAAATAGATAAACTTGGTTTAGATAATATAGATAGAAGAATGCTTGAAACAATTATAAATAAATTTACTGGTGGACCTGTTGGCGTTGAAACACTTGCGGCTGCAATAGGAGAGGACTCAAATACAATAGAAGATGTATACGAACCATATCTTATGCAGATAGGTTTTATAAATAGAGGACCAAGGGGGAGAATGGCAACGGTTGACGCCTATAAACATTTAGGAATAGATTATGAAGAAAGTGGCTATGCCGGTAGACAAACGAGTATTTTATAAAAATGAATTTTTAATTTACATTAAATTTTCTTATGCAATCATTATTTAATGTGAACTAAACTTATAAATTGATTGCAAATATTTATTATATGAGGAAGTAAAAATGAAGATATTGTTACATACGTGTTGTGCCCCTTGCTCAACTTATGTGGTTGATAAGCTAAGAAAAGACGGATATACAGACTTAACTTACTATTGGTACAACATAAATATACATCCATATACAGAATACAAAAATAGATTAGAAACATTAAAAATGTATGCTGAAATGATAAATATGCCTTTGATAATAGAGCCAGACTATGGAATTAGAGAGTTTACTAAAAATGTTGTAAACGATATAGACGGACGTTGCAGATTTTGTTACAAATCACGTTTGGAAAAAACAGTGAAATATGCCAAGGAGCACGGGTTCGAAGCCTTCACAACAACACTTTTAGTGAGTCCATATCAAAAACACGATTTAATAGTTGAAATAGCAAACGAACTTTCAAAAGAGTATGACATACCTTTTATTTATCAGGATTTTAGAGAAGGATTTAGAATAGGTCAACAAATGGCAAGAGATGCCGGCTTATACATGCAAAAATATTGTGGATGCATATATTCAGAGGAAGAAAGATACATGAAACAGATAATGAAGGATAAGGAAAATACACAAAAATTAACTGTTGAAAAGTAGAAGTATTAGTAGAGGAGCACAGCGTGCTCCATACGAAGAATAAAAAAGAAATAGTTTAAATTTGCAAAGGTGAACCGGAAAATATTAGTAGAGGAGCACAGTGTGCTCCATAGAGAAAGGAATACATTGAGCAATAAATATTTTGAAAGAGAAAATCCGAGATTAAGAAATTATGATTACACGTCAGATGGATATTATTTTATTACAATATGTACAAAAGAAAAGATACATTATTTTGGTGAAATTGTAGATGGTATAATGCAATATAGTGATATTGGTAAAGTTGCAAATGAAGGTATAAAGAAAATAAATGATGTATATAAATTTATACAATTAGACAAATATACAATCATGCCAAATCATATACATATTATTTTAATACTAAAAAAGGAAACAGAAATATCAGTTTCGAGAGTGATTAAACAATATAAAGAGTATATTACAAAACAGATTAAAGGGTCTATATGGCAAAAATCATATTATGATCATATAATACGAAATGAAAAAGATTATTTAAGAATATGAAAGTATATTGACGAAAATATACTAAAATGGAATTTAGATAAATATTATACTTCGTAAAATGGAGCACAATGTGCTCCGCTACGAAGAATAAAAAAAGAAACAGCACTTTAAATTTGTAAAGTTGAACTGAAAAGATATTAGTAGAGGAGCACAGAGTGCTCCATAAAAATGTACACGAAGCTTGCAACTAAAATAATGTTATAT